>JAYVNE010000218.1:0-60230 GCA_043758615.1 Akkermansiaceae bacterium | reverse complement strand
ATGGCTCCAAACACTTCAATTCAAACTTTCTTATCCGTGATCATCCGTGAAATCCGTGGTCAATTATTTCTTTCTTCGAGTTCCTCTCCCTAATGGAGGGCCCTAACCCTGCCAACTCCAATGCAGGCCATCCAGATTCGGATTGAGCGCGTGATCGGCCGGAAATTTCGACGGATCGGCAGCATTTACTTCAGCGTCTGGACCGACGTGGAATCGAACGCTGCGATAAACGCCCACGGGCACTTCATCGAAGCGGATCATGGTCCGTCGCGCCTCAGCATCCAGCCAGGCGTATTGATTTGGAAACTCCACCCATGTCCCATCCGGTCGCTCCAAAGCAAAGCCACTCAACAGATAACTCAACCTTGTGACTGAGAATGTTTCACCCGCTACATTCTGATAGCGTAACGAATCCAAAAACAACGGATCTCCTTTGAACGTCGGATTGATCGAAATCTCAAGCGTCGCCCCGAATGCCGCGGTATCCGCTACAAGCAGTGCGATCATCCCCGAGAAATAAGTCCAAAGCCCACGCATTTTGATGAATCACTGAATCAAAGACTGCCCCAAGATCCAGTGGAATCTCCAACAAACCCCCGTTTCATCAAACTTTCGTGATTTCCAGTCGTGCAGACCTCGCTGCCGCCTAGAAGACAGTCACCGGCGCTTATAGAGACGCTGCTACAAAGGGAATGTTAGACTAACTGTGTTTCCACGAGAAAACGATAGGTCCCGTTATGCTCGATGAGCTCCTCATGCGTGCCGCTTTCGACGATTTTTCCTTGATTAAAAACGAGGATGGAATCGGCGTGGCGGACGGTGGAAAGACGGTGTGCGATGACCAAGCTGGTGCGGCCTTTCATTAAGCGCTCCAGGGCTTCGTTGACCAAACGTTCGCTCTCGGAATCGAGGGCGGAAGTGGCTTCATCTAGCAGGAGTATACGAGGATCTGCTAGAATCGCGCGGGCGATGGCGATGCGCTGGCGTTGTCCCCCGGAGAGCTTGGTGCCGCGAGGGCCGACGAGAGTCTCAAAGCCTTCAGGCAGGGCCGAAATATATTCATAGGCATTTGCCTGTTTCGCGGCAGCTTCGATTTCCTCAAGCGATGCGCCGGGCTTTCCATACTCAATGTTCTCGCGGATGCTTCCGCCGAAGAGCAGAACTTCCTGAGGCACGATGGCAATCTGCGAGCGAAGGGCGGCGAGGGAGAGACTGGAAGCAGGACGGTTATCAAAAAGGACTTGGCCACTTTCCGGGGCGCTGAAGCCAAGGATGAGCGAAAAAACGGTGGATTTCCCCGCGCCCGACGGGCCGACGAGGGCAACGCGCTGACCGGGGCGGACGAAAAAATTCAAGTCATGGAGGACTTGGACATCAGGCCGCGAAGGATAGCGAAATGATAGATGTTCGAAGGCGAGGTAACCCGTTAGTTTTGCATCTGGATCGCCATCGGTGCGCTCGGGGAGGGTATCTAGCAGTTCGCGCAGCCGCTCAGAGGCTCCGGCGGTGGCTTGGAACTGCGAGATGATTTCCGGAAACGAGCCGAGCGATGCGCCGACGAAAATGGAGAAGAGAATGAAGGAAACAAAATTGGTTCCGTTGATTTCGCCATGGGCCAGCATGCGGGCGCCGGACCAAGCGACAAAGGCAATGGTCCCAAAAAGCGCGAAGATGATGAATGATAGAAACGCGGCGCGGTGTTTTGCACCACGCATGGTGACACCAAAATATGCCCGCAACGAGCGGTCGTAGCGGGCTTCCTCAAAGAGCTCGTTGGTGTAGGATTTCACGTCGGCGATGCCTTGCACGGTTTCCTCAATGACTGTTCCGGCCTCTGCCAGCGAGTCTTGAGCGGACTTGGAAAACCCTCGGACTTTTCTGCCAAAAAACGCGATGGCCAGCACCACGAACGGCACGCTACCGAGCATGATAAGTGATAATTTCCACGAAGCGACGAAGATAAAAATCAACCCGCCAATGAGGATGACGGTCTGTCTAACTGCCTGCGGGACAGTATTGAGAAGCGTATCGCGGACGACGCCAAGATCAGCGGAAACCCGGTTGCTCAGCGCGCCGGAACGTTGCTCCTGAAAATACGGCACGGGCAAGCGGACGAGGTGAGCGAAGAGATCGCGGCGCAGGCGATTCAGCGCGGACTCACCGGATCGAATAAAACCTTGGACGCGAAAAAACGCGATGGTCGCCTGAAGTGCAAGCGCGGCCACAAGCTCGAGCACTACGCGGTTAGATTTTGCGAGGACCTGTGCCGGATCGACACCGGATTTAAGCGCATCAGTAGGATTTCCTATCAGCTCTTTGAGAAACCACGGGAAAGCCAACGAGAGCATCGCGGTGAAGAACAGTGCCGCCAACGATGGAATGAAAATTGCCTTTTCCTGCATGAGATAGCCGAGCACCCATCGGTGGGAGGAAATCGGCTTCTTCTTTTTCGGCTCGGACATGCGCGGATGGGAAACGATGGAGCGGGTTGCGTCAATGGTGGGGTGAAAAAGTGCCGAGTGATGACTTCTTTGTCTGGAGTTGCGCCCTGCGCCGGGATGCGTCATGGATGGCGGCCATGACGGGTAAGGAAATTCGGGAAGTGCTGGATCAGGCACGGGTGCTGCCTAGCAAACAACTGGGGCAAAATTTTCTCATCGACCCTAACATGGCCCGCTGGATCGTGGCGCAATTAGAAATTTCCGAGGATGATGCGGTATGCGAAGTGGGGCCTGGCACTGGCGCGCTGAGCGTGCACTTGGTGGGGAAAGTGCGACGCCTAATCCTCATCGAGTTCGATGGCCGGCTGGCGGGCGCGCTACGGGAGCGTTTCAAGGACGATCCAAGCGTGGAAGTGCATCATGCAGATGGCGCGAAATTCGATGGCCGGACGCTTTTCAAACACCGAAAACTCAAATTCCTCGGGAACCTGCCGTATTCCTGCGGCGGTGCGATCATGAAAAATTTACTGAGCCGCCCGCATCCGTTCGAGCGGGCGGTGATCATGTTACAAAAGGAAGTCATCACGCGCCTCGCCGCGCAACCGGGGACGAAAGATTATGGCATTCTCTCACTGCGGACGCAGGCGAATTGGGAAGTCGAGCCGCTGCGCACCGTGCCTCCCGAGGCGTTCTATCCAAGGCCAACGATCGATTCCGCCGTAGCGGTGCTGCGACCGAGAACCTCGGGCTTACCGCCGTTTGATTACCGGCTTTTCGACGAACTGATCCGACGCGGTTTCGCGCAGCGGCGGAAGCAGTTGAAAAAACAAATGCCAGACGAGCCTGCGTGGGAGGAAGTTTCCGCCGGATTAAATCTATCAGCCACGGTGCGCGGCGAGGAGCTGACATTAAGCCAGTGGGTGGATCTAACGCGTGCTTACGATCCCCATCCGCTGAAGGACCTGCCGCAAAAAGCGGACGAGGTATTCGATGTGGTGGATGAAAACGACGTCGTCACCGGTCAGGCGACGCGCGGCGAGGTGCATGCGCAAAAACTGCTACACCGCGCGGTCCATATTTTCTTTTCTAACAAGCATGGCGATCTGCTTTTGCAAAAGCGCTCCTTGCTGAAGGACGCGCACCCGGGCGTTTGGGATTCCAGCGTTTCCGGTCATCTCGATGCCGGGGAAGATTACCCGGCGGCCGCCATCCGCGAGCTGGAAGAGGAAATGGGCATCGTCGTGAATGCAGCGCCCGAGGAAATCGCCCGCATCGCCCCCTCGGAAGCAACCGGGTGGGAGCACATCCGGCTTTTCCGCACGTTTCACGATGGAAACCTGCGTTTTCCCAGCGCGGAAATCGACGCCGCGATGTGGTTTCCAATTTCGGAAATCGAATCTTGGATCGCCAATCGCCCAGAAGATTTTGCCAGTGGATTTCTGGAGTGTTGGAAAGTCGCGCGTGGACATGATGACCACACTCCTTGAAATTTCCTAACGACGCCGGGATTGCTCCTCGATGAAGATTTCCGCGAGGCGGAAACAGCGGCGGGACAGGTCTTTCGCATCTGCATCGCCAATGAGGGCGACTCCTTCTTCACTGACTTCGGCGAGGTAAATTTTCCAAGCCATCTTGGTAAGCAATTCAGGATCGATCTTCACACGCGGCGGCTGTTGCTGCTGGGGTTGCGGTCCTTTCGACGGCGGCGGACCCGCAGGTGGCCGCGGGGCGGGCGTGGCCTGCTCAAACGATTCATTCAGATCACTAATCGTCACCGCTGGAGTGTCTTGCCCCAGAGCGCCACCATTTTGGGGAGCAGAGGACTGCCCTTTGCCCTTCCGGCGACGGCGCTTGCGTTTGGCGCTCTCGGTCTGAGACGCGTTCCCGGCCGTCGCGGCATCGGGCTCAGGCCAATCACTTTCGGAAGAGGCAACTTCAGGCGCTTCCGAATGATCCGCATGGGCGGTCTCCGGAGCAGGTGCTTCGGCAGCAGGCTCGGACGGCTTTGCAGCTTTTTTAGGCCGGGGAGTGGAAACCCGGCGGGCACGCGGGGCGCTTTCACCTGCGGGACTCGGGAAATTTTCGGGGGCGGAATCGGTTTCGTCGCTCATGTTGCTGGAAAGAAGCAAGCCCGCCGGAGTGGCTGGCGTCGAGAACATTCAACAATGATGATGTGACGAGACATGGTAAAAAATCCACCTCGCCATCAATGGTAGGATGGGATACGTTCATCCTATGAATGAGTTAATTGAATCGGGTGATCCCCGGGCCAAAGTTGTGGGTAAACGGAAACCCCCGGCGGCAGGAAGCGATGCGCTTAGGGCTGCGGCGGCACTCAACTTGCTGGCCTCTCAGTTGAGAAGACGCCCGTTCAAAGTCAAGCGGGGCGTCTATCGCTTCACAACTCACGAGGAAGCCGACTTATGGATGATGAATCTGCAACTCCGATAGAGCAGACCCGCGCACCATCCGATGAGGATTTAGCGCGCCTGGCTTCAAGGCTCAACGAGCTGGGTGCAAAGTACATCGTTGTAGGAGGATTCGCAGTGATCGCAGCTGGTTATACCAGAAGTACCATGGATATCGACTTATTGGTCGATTGCTCACCTGAAAATGATGCGAAAGTGCGCCAAGCCTTGGAGATTTTGCCGGACCGAGCCGTTCTCGAATTAGAACCTGGTGAGATCGAGAAATATGTGGTGGCCCGTGTATGCGACGAATTCACCGTGGATCTAATGGCCAAAGCTTGCGGAATGAGTTACGCCGATGCTGAAAGTTTGATCGAATTCCGGGATCACCTTGGCGTTAGAATACCATTTGCGTCCCCAACCTTACTTTGGAAAACTAAACAAACTTTTCGAGATAAAGACGCCGTGGACCGATCATTTCTCCGCCGCCTGCTCGAAGACCGCGGAGAATGGCCGGTAGTTTGAATATGAAAAATCCCGCCGATTGGGCAGGCTTTTTAAAGAGAGAAATGGCTAGAAAAAATTCCGTTCGAGGGCTTAGAAGTTCTTGATGTCGTCCCGGTTCTTGGTGTCGGCCGGACTAGCTGGATTGGTAAGGCCGTCCTTGCCACGCGACCAGAGGTCGAAATCGGGATTCATGGTGGCCGCATTAGGTTGGGATGTTGTGGTGGGACTGCTGGGATAATCAAATGCGGTCCGATAGCGATACTCATTTCCCCAGGGATCTTTAATCGGAGTTGACGCCGGAACAGTAGTCACGACGTCCACCCAGCCTTGCTTGCTGGTTCTAGGGTCCAGATCGGGCAGGTAAATCTTGGTGGCCTTGGGATATTCAACACCGTTTATTGTCTTCGTCCAATTTGTGGGAGGCGTCGTGGGTGAAGTGTAATCATAGCCCTCTTTGAAAAGTGCCTGATAGAGCAATGCAGACTTGACTGATCCATCTGCCGTGTTGGCGGTCAGAGGATAGCTCCCCATATCAAGTTTGTATTCTTCGATCGCCTTCGAAAGCAGCGCGATCTGCACCTTGGCCTTCGACGACGCCTGTTTTTCAGAAACGTAACCCATCCCGCCCACCACGAGGCCAGCGAGAATGACGATGATCGTGATGACGGCCATCAGCTCAATGAGAGTGAAAGCAGCACGGCGTTTGCGTGAATTGGTTTTCATGATCCTTGGATTTCGGACGGATTTCGAGGAAGCCAGCGAATTACTGGTTTCCCATCGTCGAAATCATCTTAATCAATGGTAGGAACAATGCAAATACAACTGCACCGACGATGAGGGCGAGAATCACGATCATGATGGGCTCAAGAATTGAGGTTAAGGCGGTAACGGCGTTATCGACTTCATCGTCGTAAACGTCGGCAACTTTGAGGAGCATTTCAGGGAGCTGTCCGGTTTCCTCGCCAACGTCCACCATGGAAATGACCATGTTTGGGAATACGCCGGAGGCCTGGAGAGGCGTGACGATCGTTTCACCTTCCTTGACGGCTTCGTGGACTTTTTCGATGGCCTCAGAGATGACCACGTTTCCTGCGGTGTCGCGGGTGATGTTGAGCGCTTGCAGGATCGGCACACCGGAAGTGACGAGCGTGCCGAGTGTCCGCGAGAAGCGAGAAACCGCGCTCTTACGTTGGATGTCCCCGAGAATCGGCATTTTCAGCTTTAGGTGATCGATCGCTTTACGACCCCCGGCAGTGCGGCCCCAAATATTAAACAAGAAGACGCCTACGCCAAACATGATGAAGACGAAAACCACGTTTGGCACGTAGAGCGGATTCGCTAGGAAGAACTCGGACATACCGAAGACAATCTTCGAAATCAGAGGCAGCTCTGAATCCGCGCTGCTGAACATTTCACGGAACTTCGGCACGATGAAAATCATCAGGAAAACCAAGATGGCCACGGCGATAAACATGACGATCACCGGATAGACCATCGCGGAAACGATCTTGTTTTTGAGCTTTTGCGCCTTTTCCTGATACTCGGCAAGACGGTTGAGCACCACCTCAAGAACACCGCCAAGTTCGCCGGCTTTGACCATGTTGACGTAAAGCTTGTTAAAAATTTTCGGGTGTTGAGCGAGCGATTCCGAAAACGTTGAGCCACCTTGCACGTTCTCGGCAAGGGCGCTAACAGTCGCCTTCAGCACCGGATTTGGCTCTTGTTTCTCAAGCACGGTAAGGCTGCGGAGGAGAGGCAGGCCAGAATCGATGAGGGTCGCGAGTTGACGGGTGAAAATCATCAGGCTCTTCGGCTTGATGCTGCCACCGGTGCGGCCTTTGACGGTGGGCTTAGCTTTGGCTTTCCCTTTAACGGCGGACTTCGCAGGAGCAGCCTTACCTTTTTTCCCCTTCCCTTCCTCATTGATCTGGGTGGGATAGAGACCTTTGGCACGAAGCTGCTGGACCGCCTCTGTCTCGCTGGCAGCGGACACGGTTCCGGTAGTCTGTTCGCCTTTGGCGTCAAGTGCTGAGTATTGGAAAGTCGCCATGGTGGTGAGGTTTTTTTGGAGATTTAAAAATGATGTGTAAAGAATCTAAGTGATTATCATCAAAACAAAGAGCGTGTGAACGGTAGAATTTGACTGGAAAACATTAAGTGTATTTTAGGACCTCTTCGATGGTGGTAGTTCCAAGGTAAATGTTACGGAGACCATCTTCGCGTAGTGTGTTCATGCCGAGCTCGACTGCCTTCTGCTTCAAAACAACTGAGGGAGCCCGCGAGGTAATCAGCTCGCGGATCGGATCGGTGATATTGAGCAACTCATAAAGACCACGGCGGCCACGATAGCCGCTTTGTCCACAGACATCGCAGCCGGCACCCGTGAAGAATTGTTTGTCGCCTAGCTCGTGCGCGGAAATACCGAGTTGATTGAGAATCGATTCGTTCGGCTCGTAGGGAGTTTTGCATTCCTTACAAATCGTCCGCACCAAGCGCTGGGCAAGAATCCCCTCGAGCGACGCGGAAACAAGGAAGGGCTCGCAACCCATGTCCACGAGACGGGTGACCGCTCCGGGAGCATCATTGGTGTGAAGGGTAGAAAGCACTAAGTGACCTGTAAGAGCAGCCTGAATGCCGATGGTCGCGGTTTCCTTGTCGCGCATTTCCCCGATCATGATCCGGTCTGGATCCTGCCGCAAGAAGGCGCGGAGAACGCGTGGGAAATCGAGGCCAATGGCGTCATTGATCGGAATTTGGATGATGCCGTCGATGTCATACTCGACCGGATCTTCGGCGGTAAGCAGCTTCGCGTCTATGGTATTGATGCGGCGGAGCGCGGCGTAAAGTGTGGTGGTTTTTCCCGCACCTGTAGGACCGGTGACGATGAAAATTCCGTTAGGTTTCTCGATCGTCTCGGTAATGTAGTTATAAATATGATCCGTGAGCCCAAGGTTTTCGAGCGAGAGGTTAACAGAAGAACGGTCAAGCACCCGAAGCACGATGGACTCGCCATGGTGGGTAGGCAGTGAGGAAACACGCATGTCCACCTGCTTATCGCCGACTTGTTTGACGATCCGCCCATCTTGGGGGATTCGGCGCTCCGCGATGTTCATGTTAGACATGACCTTCACGCGGGAAATGATCGGCCCGGCGAGGTGAATCGGCGGTGGTGCCATTTCGTAAAGCGCTCCATCCACCCGGTAGCGGATTTTGAAATCCTTTTCAAACGGCTCGAAGTGAATGTCCGATGCCTTCTCTTTGATCGCCTGATAGAGAACGAGATCGACGTAGCGGATGATCGGCGCGGAGTTCGCCTCAGACTCCAGGTCTGCGGTGCTCATGTTATTACCACCGCCGCCCCCGATTTCTAACTGGCTGAGGATGTCTTCCATCGCTTTACCTTCGCCACCGTAGCACTCGTTGATCTTCGCTTCGACGAGGTAATCCGGCGCGACGACCACATTGATTTCACGGCCAAGGGCAAAACGCAGATCTTCAGGAGTCTGCGGGTTCAGAGGATCGACGAGGGCCACATAGAGGCCGGTCTCATCGAAATTAACAGGTAAGGCACCATGCAAACGGGCCGTGCCTGCTGGCACCAATGCAAGCAAGGCTTCCGGGGGCGTCCAGTCCCGCAGATCAACCATGCTGGCACCCAGCTCGGAGGCGACGACCGGCCAAATATCATCGCGACTCTGGATGACTTGGAAATCTGCTAGAATCTCAGCGATCTCTTTGCCACTGTGGCCGACTTCCGCTAGAATATCCTGAGCGAGCGCGGCATCGATGAGGCCGCGCGATTGGAAAAGTTCGATGATCTGTTGATTGTCCATGGGACGGGAAAGCGAGAGGGTTTTCGGTTAGGTCGAATTTTTATAACAATCAATCAAGGTCTGACATGGTGGCGTGAACGACTTCCGAGCCGGAAGTGAGGCCGGAGAGCACCTTGCGGATACCGTCTTCGCGCAGCGTGCGCATCCCCAGTTCACGCGCCCTGCGGCGGAGTTGTGTGGTGGTCAGTCCGGTGTTGATCATCGTGCGAACTTCGTCATCGATCAGGAAGGTTTCGAAAATGCCCATCCGGCCTTTGAAACCATTGCCGCGGCATTTTTCGCAACCCACAGGACCGAAGATCGTCGCTTCCGCCACGCGGGACGTGTCGAGAGACAAGGCACGCATTTCCTTATCCGTGAGCTCGGCGGGGCCTTTGCAAATCGGGCAGAGCTTCCGCACAAGGCGCTGGGCCAGCACCGCGCGAACTGCAGAGGCGATCAAGAATGGCTTCACGCCGATATCCGCAAGACGGGCAACGGCTGAGGGCGCATCGTTCGTGTGGAGTGTAGAGAAAACTAAGTGACCGGTTAGTGAGGCATTGATCGCAATGTTCGCAGTCTCCGCATCCCGGATTTCCCCGATCATAATAATGTTAGGTGCCTGCCGCAGCATGGCGCGGAGGGCGGCGGCGAACGTCATGCCGATGTCCGCTTTCACCATGACTTGATTAATACCAGGCAGCTCATACTCGATGGGGTCTTCTACAGTAATAATCTTTTTGTCCGGCTTGTTGATGACATTGAGACAGGCGTAAAGCGTCGTCGTTTTTCCAGAACCGGTGGGGCCCGTCACTAACAGAATGCCATCCGGTAAACCGAGTAGCCCCTCGAAAACAATCTGATCATCCGAGAAGAACCCCAGCTCCGGCAGTCCGAGGAGCAGCGCCGTTTTATCCAAAATCCGCATCACGATCGACTCACCGTGGTTAGAGGGAACCGATGACACCCGGAGATCCACTTCTTTCTCACCCATTTTCAACTGGATCCGGCCATCCTGAGGGAGGCGTTTTTCGGCGATCGACATGGTGCCGCTCATCACTTTTAAACGGGCGATAATGGCGGGCAAAAGTTTTTTCGGGTGGGTATCCACGTGGACCAACTTGCCATCCAGACGATATCGAATCCGCACCGAGGTTTCCAAGGGCTCAATGTGAATATCCGATGCGCGGAGGCGAAAAGCTTCCGTGAGGGTTTGCATGACGAGCCGAATAATCGGCGCATCTTCACCCGCCACGCCTGCTTCCGCATCACCACCCATCACGGAGTAGCCATCCCCTGCGGCACCGGCGGCAGGTGCCTCACCCGAGTGATAGAACTGTTTGAGATGGTCTTGGATATCCTGATAGGTAACGCAAACCAGATGCAGTTCCCGCCCGATCACGTGGGGGAGGCTATCGAGAATTTCAAAATCCAAGGGATCGGCCAAGGCCACCGTGAGCGATTGGCCATCATCCTGCACGGGAATCACACGGTATCGCTTCGCTTTATCTTCAGGAATCGACTCCGTGATTCTCGGATCAAACGCCACATCAGAAAGTCGGATGAATGGAATCCCCGCGTTGGCTGCTAGGGTTTTCCCCACATTCTCCTGAGTCAGGACGCTGTGTGCTAACAAGTGCTCAATGATCGTCTCACCTCCTGAGAGGGCGCTGCGCGCTTGAGCGATTTCTTCGGCGTTCACCATTCCGGCTTCGGTGAGCAATTCAGCAAGATAATCTTCGTTTGAAAACACTGGGCGTTAAGTCCTTGGAGGTGGATTTTCGGGAAGCAAAATGGCAATTACCCTTGCTACGTCTGGGACAGATTGTCCAAGCCCTCCCTCGCTTGTCAACCAGCCACATCACAAGAGCTTAGGAAATTAGGTTCAAAATGCCCGATTTCACCATCCTTTTAATCAATGTAGTCACCATGCCCATTCATCGCGGGCGCACCATCATCACGGTAGCCGGGCGGAGGTAAAGCCGCTGGGTGAGGGTCATCCGGCGATGGATGGCCCTGCGAAATCAATTTTACAGTCCGTTAGACTGATTGCGGGTAGTCGGTGATGCGCTCCAGTTTCACATCGTAGAGTGCCGCGATTTCCGGGGCCTCCGAAACATGATAGATTTCGTGGTAATAGATTTCCTTGATCCCATAAGCGCAGAGCGTCTGCATGCAGGAGGTACAGGGCATGGTGGTCGTCGCCACAATTTTTGCCTCACCCCGGCGAAATAAACTCGTTAGATTCACCTCAGCGTGGAGCATGAATTTCTGGCGGGCTTCGCGATCATCCCAAAATCCTGCCGGAGGATTGATTCCCGGGGCGAGGCCATTGTAAGCGGTGCCGATCACCCGGTTGTCGAAATCGAGCGCCGCAGCACCGACTTTCCGATAGGGATCCTCCGAGCGCAGGCTGGCAACGTGAGCGAGGGCCATGGCATACTGGGGAATCGAGAGGCGCTCGGGGGACATGGGCGGAGCGTGGTTCGAGGTCTGTGGTTTTTCAACCCGCATCTTATTTTTCACTTCGCAGCGCGGGCAGGATGGCGCAGCAATCCTTCTGAGTTGATCGGCGATGGGAATTTTCGCGGCGGGTCCGCTGACACGAAAAAATCGGAGGGATGAAATTTGAAATAGCGACAGAGGGCTTGCGGTGGCGGGCCGCGCCGTTTACCCCACAGACATGCAAGATGAAGTTCGCGCGTTGTTAATTCTCCAGGACCGTGATCGGCGCTTATTGGCGCTCGCTAAAGATCTCGAAAAACTGCCCCAGGATGAGGCGCGGGCGAAGGCAAAGCTGGCGGGAGACGAGGCGGCCTTGGCCAAAGCCCATCAGGCGTTGCTTGATTGCGAACTGCGCGTGAAAAAGATCGAACTCGATGCAGAGACTCGCCGGACGACGATCAAACGGCTGAAATTACAACAGTTTGAAACTCGCAAAAACGATGAATTTCAAGCACTGGGACATGAAATCGTGCGTTACGAAAAAGATCTCGATGATTTCGAGACCAAGGAACTCGAAGCGATGGATGAGGTGGATACTTTCCGCAACGCCCAAAAGGCGGCGGACGCGGCGCTGTCCCAGACGCGCAAGCTGGTAGAAGAGGATCTCGCTTCCATCGCGGAACGCCACGCACGGACTCAAACAAACCGCTCCGAAGTGACCGCCGAGCGCGAAAAGCTCGTTCTGTTAGTGCCGCAAGAAATCATTCCACTTTATAATCGTCTGATGAAAACCAAGGCTGGCCTGGCGATCGCTCCCCTGCGCGATGGCAAATGCGAGGGCTGCCACATGAAACTCATCGCCTCTACCGTGATGAAGGCCCAAACGGGCAAAGAAATCACCCAGTGCGAAGACTGCGGACGCATCCTCTACGTGGAGGAATGATTTTCGTTAGTAATTAATATACTCCTTGCGCCGCTCTTCAATGAGCACCAGCCAATTCATCATATAAATCGGTGGCAGGTCCGCCGGGTGAGTGATGGGCTTGAGGTTGACCGTAATGTTAGATGAGCCGAATGCGACGCCACTACTTTTTTTCGAGTCCAAGGGCCTCACTGGATTCGTGTCCGTCTCACTGGCCAGCGAGCCAATCTGCCCACTAAAGTTGATCGCATAAGGATCGACATCCACCCCGTAACGTTTTTCTGGAGCAAACAAAGAACACGGGGGATAGTAAGTGGCGGCAGTGCCGTTATATCCTGCGGGAATACCAACTGTTGGAGACGCGTCTTTAAAAAGTGTGGTGTTAAAATCATCACCGATATAGAGCCGCAAATTCGTCACGAGGGAAAAACCCTTGGTGAAAGGGGTAAGGTTCCCACATTCTTTCAAAATCACCCCATAATCGGCATCCATGCATGGGATCGAAGGCTTGGTCAAAAGAATACTTCCGGTGGCGGTGGTGTAGTCCACATTGACAACTAATGAATTGTTCACCTCCGTGCTATCCGCGCCCATGAGTGTAAGAAACGCTGGGAATCGCTGAGGATATACGGCCACACAGAGTTTCCCTGAGGGCAGGGATTTCACTTCGAAGGGATAACTGGGTTTGTAATAACCCGATTTAACTGCCCCCACGTTAGGGTCACCGAAGCGGGCGTTGTTAAAAGTGATGGAGCCGGTTTGTGCCGTCTGGGTCGCATACTTGCCACTCGCACCATAGTATAGATCCACTACTGCAGTGCCGAAGTTCACCGTAGCGTTTTCAGCTGCACTGTAAATATACCCTGCCGGCACACCGGTGGCAGGACCTGTGCTGAGCGGCACCACCATGGTCGTGCGAACGCCGGCCTTCATATAGGAAAAACGGAATTCGGTCGGCGTGCTGTTAGTGGAACTTGTGATTTTCGTGATATCCAGCTGCATCGCGCATTGCAGTGCCCCGACAGTGTAATTGTTCCATGAGGTCGAGGACAGCACGCTGGACTCGGTGGAATGGGTGAAGCGATCAAAGAAATCGGCTCCGCGGTTGATGGGAACGAACGCCGCGCGTCCGCTTTCGGATGCGAGCGAAACCGGAAAAAAAGAGCCCGTGGTGAGCTGATAGGTTTCACGAGTACCTGGAGTGAATGGGCTGGAGGCGAAACTTTGGCCACCCACCGTCGTGTTGGTGGACAATGCCATGCTCCGTCGGCTGGCCAAGGCGCTGATGGCGGTGGTTCCCGTCACGGCGGCTTTACCGGCAAAAATTCCGCCTGTGATCGTCGTGTTCTGCCAAGCATCACCGGAGGCATATTGGCCAAGTGACATGAAAGAAGATGCGGAAATTGCTAACTGAGAGGGAATCTCGTAAATCGAAAGCACATAATTGCGTTTCGAGAGTGCGACTAGGGTCTTGTCATTGTCCGCATCGGCGAGATCGACCGAAAACGCCCACCAGTTGCGCTTCGCCACAAAAGCACTTCCCGGCGTGGCATAGCCGAAATTGATCTGGGGATACTCCAGACGATTGAAATTGGGATAGGTGGTGGTGGAGACTCCATATCCCACCGTATTATCGCCATTCAATGTCGGAGAATTCAGATCGCTCTGCGCCAGCGCACCGTAAACCTTTTTGGATGAGATAATCGGATAGGTGAGATCATTTGCGGCGGTCGCGCTGTCGCTCACGTTAAGAGCAGGAGGATAGCCCGCTCCCAAGCTGCGATTATTGCCCACAGAAATATAGCCGGTATCTGGCGGGATTGCTGCGAAAATCAGGCTGGGATTGGCTAATGTGGAATCGCCTGTGTTACCGTTTCTGAGATTCGTGATGTTCAACGAGGTGGCGAGTGCACTAGAAATCGAGGTTCCCGCATTGGCCAGCACGAGGGACTCCGTGAATATATTTTGCCAGCGCAGAGGATCGCTCGCGGTGCTGCTCGCGCTGGAGCCACTCTGCATTGCACGCATGGCCCGGTTCGGGGTGATTGCCACGATCGAGCGCAGAATGGTATCTTCCTTTTCTGCATAATCGACCCGCAGCTGGACTTCCCTTTGCACATCCCTGCCAAGGATTGCCCTCTTATAAGCATAGATCATCAGCAGTGTCAGAATCGTTCCGGTGGTGATGACCAGCAGGTACGAAATAAAGCCGGATTTCCAGCGCTTGCAGGGGGAAGTTTTCATTGCTGCATGGATCCCGAATAAGTGATGACCTCGTTCGCAGGCCCGGTTAGTTTCATCTGGAGGATCCCTGCCGACATCGAGAAAGCAACGTTGCTCGCCTTTTTGGTAATGGCCCACTGAGGGGTGCTCAAGACACCGCTCGTCGGCACCACATAATAGTAAAGTGCATTGCCGCTACCGAGGTTTGCAAATGATAGAATCGAGGCGCGCACCGTGCCATCCGGCAGGCGGAAATTCAGAACCACCACCGGCGAGGAAGTCGTGCGGGGGCGTACGTTAGAAAGCGCATCGGATAGATTATCGTGCAAGCGAAAGCGGTCTGCTCTCCCCACTAAGCGGCCGACGTAGTTGCTGATCACCGGCGCTTCCTCTGTGATGAAATTTTGAGATTTATAGATTTTCAGGAACGCCGCTTGTTGGTTGAACAGCGCTAACACCATCGCACAGACCGCCATCCCCACCATGATACCGACGGACAGTTCGATGAGCGTGAAGCCTCTGCGCAGGGGATGAGAACAGCCTTTCATTGGGATCGCAGCACCGTTCGGGATTTGGCGTAATTCTTGTTGCCGATTTTATAGGTGAGCACGCTCTGGACTTTCCAGACTTTCATGGCCGCCGGGTTACTCGTGACGGTGCCTGTTCCCCCATCGATCGGATAATTGTTATCATCTGCATAGCGAGTGCGCACGACGGTGCCAGTGACGGCGACGTTTCCCGGCAAGCGGCCGATTTCCACCCCTGCCGTAGTTGTTTTTGTGGGGTAGGTGGGCCACGGTGAATCACTGGCGAGGAGGTTCTCAAACGGAATTCGCTCAGCGTAGGCGCGTTCGTAGCCCATGTAGGCATCCGTAATGACCTGCCCTAACACCCATTGTCTAGGGAGAAGAATATTGAGAGAAAGCTTAAACATGCAAAGCCCAATGAGGGTCAGCATGGAAAGCGACATCATCGCCTCAATCAAAACAAAGCCGCGGCGGAGTGATCGCGCCTTGCGAATGCGGCGGAAGCCATGGAAACTCCGGGCATGTGGAAGCGCTTTCGCAACTGGGCACTGGCGGTCGGAAGCATCGGCTTGATGCTCGATCCCGCTGCCGCCCAAGCATTGCTGGAGCCGCCCTTTGGTCTGCACTGGGGCGATTCTCCTGAGAAGCTGATTACATGGGCCTCTAAACATTCGCTGGATGTTAATATTTTCCTGCCCGGAGATCAACCTGCAATGCGGGTCCTCAAAATTGAGCCCAAAAAAGGCTTGCTGCCGGATAGCGAGGCGGGAGCGGTGGAGGGACGTTTTCTCAGCGGGAAACTCTTCGAATTGACGGTGCATTACATCGATCCGGAGGCCTCCGCCGATCTGATGGAGACTCGGTTCCACGCGTTGCGCAAGCAGATCATTCAGGAACAAGGTCCGCTCTTGACGAACCAGCAGCAAAGGGCGGTGGAGGACCAGTTCGTGACGCGGACTCAATCGTTTCATCGGGAACCAGTGAAAGGTTTGTTCCTTCTCCTCGCTTACACCGAGATGGAGGATTTATTACGAAAATCAAAAGTGGCAAGGTTTTCCCTCATTTATCGAAATGATAACTTCCGAAATGAATTATTAGCGGAGTTAAAAGCCCCGTAATGCAAGCGCTCCATTATTCGATGGTCACCACCGTGCTATTCATTTGGATCGTCCGGTTAAGGTTAAAGGTGACAAAAGCCAGCCGATCAAGGCCGAAGGGAGTGCGGGTGAGCAACTCCATGGTCCAGACGCCATCGTCGGTGAACACGGAATCATAGCCGGTAAGGGTCAGCACGCGCCTTTGCGGCACCGAGTCATTGATGGATAAAGCCGAACCAGAAACGATGGTGCCCGTCGTGCCGAGCGCGGCAGCTCCTTTATAAACTTGGGCATAAACCGATGCACTCGGGTAAATATCGTTGATCGTCAAAGTCACGGTTGGAAGGGCAAAGCGGATCAACTGCCCACTCGCAATTCCAGTGATGGAACCATCCGCCACGGGCCAAATTTGAATGTATTGGGAGGCGAGCTGAGAGGCGGGTGCCTGGTAATCCTCGATTGAATAAATCGAAAAACGTTCCTCCCCGCGCACCTTCGAGCGATTCGCATTGGGCACCGAGGTCAGTGTGTAACTCAGCCTTTGAGCTCCGTTTGTCGAGATCGTGGCTTGCGAAAGCAGAGTTGCTTGCGTCCGATCAATCCCGATTCCAGTGCCATTAGTGCCATAAGATTGGACGTAGCGATAAAGCGTCACGCTTTTCGAGGGGTCGGGGTCGGTCGCTCCTGAGAGCAGGCCATTCACTGTGTAATCGACGTAAAACGGGCGGTCGCAGCGAGTCCGTGCGATTGACGAAGAGGTGTCCTCTGAGCGAAGTGTGACGGTGGCGACCGGCACGTAAGATCCCACAAAGCAGGAGTCTAGCAGATAGCTAGTGAGTGGCGAATCTAACACAGTCCATAACTGGAAGGTGGCCCCGCCTGGATTGATCGCGAGGGGTGACAACTGCGAGCCGGAAGTTGCCACCGTGGCATCATACTGGACGCCGGAGGGCAACTGGATCTGTCGGATGAAATTGCTATAACCCGCCGTGGCGGCGGAGCCAGTGGCAAGCAGGATGGGGAGCAAGCGAGGGAGTAGGCTTTTCATGGTTTCGCAGGGGTTGTGGCAGCTAGGGCCGGAGGAGTTTTGAGTGGCAGCATCGAAATCGGGCCGCCTTGATAAACGGCTACGATTAAATTCCCGTTCTTGGACAATTGTTTGCGGGTAGCCTCGGGCAGTGGCTCTTTGCCCTCAGCTTGCACCCGGCTGATTTCCACGGTCGTGATCCAGCCCAGATTGGCGGCGTAAAAATCTGCCCAACCTTGAATTTCCGAGCCTGGCACGTATTTGATCCGGTCCGCATAGGATTTAGGGATTTGCAGGATCGCTCGTTTAGGCACCAAGGTCACATGCCCACCGAAACTGATGATATCGGACTGGCTGATCAGATCCTTCGGCGTATTTTTCGCCGGGTCTTCTTTTTTTGAAACGGACATTTTTCGCATCGGGTCCTGCGGGTCGATTTCGCGCAGTTTCAAGCTGAGCTCTTCGTGGGTAGCCGCATCCCGCATTTTCATAGGTGCTGGCGCGGTTGGGCTGGCCATCACAGGAACTGCGAGAGCGGCAAAAGCGAGTGCGTAAAGTGGTTTCATAAAAGTCTAAGGTGCGAGATTATCTAATTTCATCATCCACTCCGGCTGATAGATCGACAGCACCATTCGGACCGCCGTGTCCTTGGCCAGGGTTAGAAGAATCTACCCCGTCCAAGTTATTGCCGTGGCCGTTGTTAGGGTGGTTGCTGCTGAAATTTACCAGAAAAGCTGCATCCTGATAATCGAAGCAGCTCATGCTGTGGTTCGTTTGCCCGAGTTCCATCAAGATCAGCACGTCGAGCGCGCCAATCGCGACCTTGCCGGAGGAATCCAAATAGGGCCTGAGGTAGCTAGCGAGAGTCGATGACTGATAGAGGGAGAAAGTCGTCGGCGGGGTGTCACCATTGACCAAGGCGACCACTTGCAGATTTGAGCTTCTGGTGGTGTAAAAAGGGGACGCCACGCCATTTTTGACAAAGTTGCCACCGAAGTTAAACACATCCCCGGAGAAGTGCTTCTTGCAGTAAAGGTATTCAGAGGGATAGACGTCTGAATTCTGGCCATAAAATAACTGTTTGTAGCCATTACTGTTCAATTTGAAGCGCAAATCAACAGGTAGATTGGCGGAGGTGCTGTCACAGGCGGTCACTCCAGTACCGACGGCAGTAATGGTGACGAAGTTAGTACCGAGAAGGGTGAGCTCGCCCGCCGAGGTGATCGAGACGACCGCAGTGATCGTCTTCGGGTGCATGATCGCCCAAGTGAGTGTCGGCTTGGTGCCTGTCTGGACGACAGTCGGGTAGGCATCGAGAGTTCCCCACGGCATGGTAGGGATGCTCGCAGCGCGGCTACGATTGGACACGAGGATACACATGGAGGTAACGGCTGCCGATAGTACGGCAGCCAAGTGGCTGGTTTTCATGGCTGGTTGTAGGGTGAGGACTCTGGAAAAAGCCTCCCGTCTGGGATCTCAAAAGTGGGACTTCTTTTGAGAGACGAGCGGCCCGGTTCGGGCAAGGGCAAGGGGCAGCGAGAGCTTCTCGATGAACCATGCCCATTCGGGACAGAATCCCGATCCGGGCCGCCTGATGAACGATCGGGACAGATCGCTCTTCAGGAAGGATTTAGTTGATGCAAGTGACGGGTGGGGTCGTTTGGATCGGGGTTAGGGGTTGTGACAGCAGTTGTCTAGGGGTGAATTTTCAGTATTGTGGCAGGGCGCCCTCGCGGGACCAGTTGCGCCAAGGGCCTTTGGGGATCTCACGCTCATTGGCGAAGCGCCACTCGACCGTTTCCCCGCTGCGGAGCTGGAGGAAATCGCGGACGGCAGGGCTGAGATCGATTCCGGCCGATTGATTGCGATTCGGCCGCGCGGACTCGTTGCCGAAAACATATTGCCAATGATCCGTCTCGAAGGGACCCACGTCTTCCCACTGGGCGTAGCAAACTTTGCCCTCGTGGTGAATGGCGACCCACCGGCCCTTGCAGACCGAGATGCCGTCGCCGCGATAGCATTCCCAAAACCACGGAATGACTTGGCTGGCCTCAGGACGATGCACGCCGCCTTTGGCCACGTCATTGTAAGGCAGTGCGACGTAGAAGGGATTGAGCGATGGAGTAAAATCTGCGGGCAGGTAGCCCTCGCGATGGTCTGGCCGGTCATAGCCGCCGAAATTGGCCTCCCAGTTTTGATCCCAGGCACTCATCGTGTTTGGAGTGGGGTTATTTTCTGTGGGCAGCTCGCCAACCCAGAAAACCGTGGCCGTCACATTGCGCTTCCAAGGGAATGCCGACTGGAACTTAGTCCGGGGATTTTCCAACACCACTCGCGCCGTTGCAGGCACACCGAAAGGATCACTCAGTGAAGGCAGCGCCTCGCGCCGATCTTCCAGAAAACGCTCATGGACCATTGATAAACGATCAGTCAAACGGGCTGCACCCGCCACTCCCGAAAGGGCGAGACAGGCGAATCCGTTGATGATCGATCCAAGTTTCATATTTTCTGAAGGACTGCTTGAAGCTCTTTAAGGCTTAACCTTGGGGATATACTAAAATTTTAATGAAACTTAACAAGAAAATTCTTTAGTGATTTTTGAACGGAATATGACTTTAGGTGTCAGGTTCAAATTTTCCTTTATTTACAAGGATTAGAGGCGATTTACTAACGACTTATTGTCGCGCTGAACTAGGATTTTCCAAGAATTTCCCGACCAAAACCAAGCTTCTCACAGGCTTTTTCTACTCTAAGGACCAGAAAAACTCAATAAGTTTTTACAAATATTGAACGAATCTAAAGCTTCTTTTTTAACATGATCACGTAGGACGCACTCTGACACTCCCTTGGGATTTCGGATTGCACCGCCTTGCATCATGAAGGTGGAGCATCAAGAGGAGGAGTGACGAATGGCACGTCATTAAGTGGTTTTTCGAGGAGAAAACTCGGAGCGAAACGCTCCAGCCACGTTGCGCTAAACCTCGTCCCGACTCCTTATGCCCCCGCTCAGTAACTCACAGCGAGACGCATGAAACAGATGGGGCCGGAAGGCACAGCGGTCGCTGTGCGGACCTGGCCGTCATTCGAATAACTGACGCCGGCCGAGCTCCAGTGCACCATGTCTGAGCTGCATTGCGCGGCGTAGGTGACGCCGCTCGCTCCGGAATAGAAGCTCAGGCTCATTTGGCCCGCATTGACTATCGCATGAGGAATCGCATTGCTCAGGTTCTGGGCAGGCTCAAGATTTAGGGCATAGGCCATCAGCAGATTGACACCGTCGCCATTGGAATCCGACTGAAGATCCGCGTAAGTAGGTAAACCCTTTGATGTCAACCATGAGGCAAGCGGACCCGTGCTCCCTTCCGTGCTGATGGCCTGATAGCCAAACCAGGTTGGGGAGGTGAAGCCGGTCGTCGTTGAGAGATAATAAATTGTAAAACCAGAGGCAGTGGAAAAGAACACGTTCAACCCCATGGATGGAGCGTTGGCCGTGAAATTCGCATGGGTCAAGGCGGTGCAGCTCCTAAAGGCTGAGTCCCCAATACTCGTAGTGAGACTAACCGGAAACGTAATACCTGTCACCTTCGTACAGTTTAGAAAGGCGGAAGCTCCAATGCTGGTCATGCCTGAGGGGACTGTGATTTCACCACTTTTCCCCGGGGGACAAATAAGCAGCGTGGTTTGTGCGTAGTTTGTCAAAAATCCTGCCACACTGCTGTAACTGGTGTTGGCTGCGTCCACGGTGATGGCGGTGAGCGAGCTGCACGAATCGAAGGCTTTCGTGCCAATGCTGATCACTCCTGCCGGAATTTGAATGCTGGTAAGACCTCGGCACGCTTGGAAAGCGAAGCCGCCGATGGTGGTGACGGCAGGCGGAATGATCAGACTCGAAAGCCCCACGCAACTGGTAAATAACCCGGGCGAAATGGCGGTGATATTGGGCGGGATGACCAAACTGGTCAGCCCTCCACAACCGTAAAATGCTCCAGACCCGATGCTCGTGACACTTGTAGGGAGTGTCAAACTCGTGAGCTTTGAACAAAATTTAAACGCTTCGCCGCCAATGCTAGTTGGGCTGGATGGCAGGGTCACGCTCGTCAGCGCGGTGCAGCTTTGGAACGTCCCTGCCGAAACAGTGCTTAGGCCTGCGGGGAGTGTGACACTGGTGAGTGAGGTGCAACTGAGGAACACGTATGTGCCCATACTAGTGATGCTGCTGGGGAGCGACACACTGGTAAGCCCCGTGCAACTGTCCAGCGCCGAATCCCCAATACTCGTCACGCCGGAGGGAATCGTCATGCTCACCAAACCCGTGCACAAATTGAACGCGTAGGCTCCGATACTGGTCACGCTGCCAGGAATGGTAACGCTGGTCAAACGATTGCAATACTGGAAAGCGTTGGGGCCAATTGAAGTGACCGGCTTTGAAACGATCATATCTGGAACCGTCACCGCACCCGTTGCCGCCGTAGGATATCCCGTAATCGTGATCGAGGTTCCATTGTCGGTGTAGGTAAAATTACCAAACTGATCCGCCGACGCCGCTGTCATCCCAACACCCAAGAAGGCCGAAATCCGCCAGCAGTGCCTGGCGGAAAGGATGAGCGGCTTCAAGATCGCGACGACGAAAGCCGGAAAACGAAAGTTGAAAAAAAATTGAGTCAGTGTCATTTCACTCACCATAATGTCAATAAACCCGAATCATGACAACCGTATTTATTAAGATTTTTTAAAATTTTAATCTCCCAAAGCAAATTGAGAGGAATTTTAACGATCTACCTCTTCATGATTTTGGCTCCGTGAGACGGGCTGATAGGCGGAATCAGAGAAAAAATGCGAATAAACAGGAAGCGAGACACCTCCATCACAGCCAGACGCGAGGCTTGGCAGCTACAGTTAGGGAAGCCTCCCCTTTTTCGCGTCAATCTTCCTCGAATTTACGAGTGATCAGATCGCCAATGGCCTCAAGCGCGGCATCGGCATCCGAGCCATCCGCACAGACGGAAATGATCGAGCCGTGACCCGCAGCTAACATCATGAGCCCCATGATGCTCTTGCCATCGACTTCTTCCCCGTCCTTCTCAACGTAAATATCCGCTTGGAAACGATTGGCCATTTTAACGAATTGTGCCGCAGGTCGGGCGTGAATTCCGAGTTTGTTGAGAATGGTGAAGTCTTTTTTAGCCATGGAAAAATGGCTTGCGCCGGGGGGACCATAGAAAGTGAATCGGGCAGCTCCAAGGCAAAACTTCGAGGCGGATATGAATTTGAGTCTGGGGCTTTGAAATAGGTCGTATAGGAGCTATACGACCTATTTTTTACACAAAAAAGCCAGCCCGCTAATGACGGACTGGCTTTTTCGAAAAATACTAACTGACGCCTTATGGCAACAGGTTGATGGCCCGGGATTGCTTGATCGCGTTGTTGATCTTGCGGTGAAGCTTCGCGGAAACTCCGGTCACGCGGCGTGGCAGGATTTTGCCCGTCTCGGTGGTGAACTTCGTGAGAAGCTCAGGATTGGTGGCGACGACGAGATTGGCCGGAATGTCATGCCGACGACGCGGCATCATGCGGTTCGCCTTACGGAAATTGATACGGCGCTGAATTGTTTTTGGCTCGGACATGGGAAAGAGGTGTTAGCGGAGTTCGCGGTGAAGGGTGCGGCGCTTGAGGAAGTGATTGAATTTCACTTTCTCGAGGCGGCCTGGGGTGCGGAGGCTCTTCTTGTTACGGGTGGTGACGTAACGTGAAGTCGGCTTGCCCTCAGCTTTCGCTTCGGTGCATTCTAGAATGATAATCTCGCGTGGCATGACTTTGGGGGCGGGAGGATGCTTTAATCGTCGTCTTCGTCAAGAGAAACTGTTTCAGAATCTTCATCTTCGCCATATTTCCCTCCGCTGAAGCCAACTTCATTGGATGGACGGAAGCGGCGATTGCCATATTCCTTCTCCCATTGGGCTTGGCATTCGACAGTTAGACGCGCAAACGGGATGGCTTCGAGGCGAGTTTGCGGGATTTTTCGGGAGGACATTTCGCAGATCCCATAAGCTCCAGACTGAATGCGGCGAAGGGCTTGCTCGATTTCGTAGAGCGCGTCCTGTTCCTTCGCGAGCACGGAAAGAGCGAAGTCGCGGTCATAGGCATCGCTGCCGGCATCACCTTGGTGCTGGCCGCTGCCTGAAGCTTCTGAACCTTCCGGCGCATTACGGATGGTGTCACGGGCCATGCCGGAAACTGCGTCCACGAGGTCATCGCGGAGATCGAGCAAACGCTGGCGTTGCTTTTGAACGAAAGCCGGGGTGTGCGAACCGTTGCTGCCAGGAGTGACCGCTTCGCCAGTCGGGGCGGTGGCAGCCTTCGGCGGGACGAATGGCGGTTTGATAGGAGCCGGAGGAGCTGGATAATCGACCACCGACGAGCGCGGCTTGACGGCGGGCACTTTTTTCGCGGGCGGAGGGCTGACCTTCGGCTGCGGCTTAGGCTTTGCTTCCAAAAGCACCGGAGCTTTCACCGGAGGCGCGGGCTTGGCAGGAGCAGCTTTTTCTATCACAGGTGCGGATTTGACTGCTTTGACTTTAACAGATGGCGTCTTCTTTTCAACAGGAGCGGGTTTCGCAGGCGGAGTGGCTTTCTTTTCAGGCTTTGCAGCAATTGACTTTTTCAAAGGAGAAGATTTCTTAGCAGGTGTGGGAGATGATTTTTTCGCAGCAACCGGGGGTTTGACCGGCTTTTTCACGCTTGCTGCGGGCTTGGCGGGCACTGGCTTCTTAGCTGGGACTGGCTTGGCGACAGCGACAGCTTTCTTCTCTGGCTTTTTCGCGACGGCTAGAGCGGGCTTTTTAACTGGAGTCGCTTTTTTCACCGGCTTTGCAGCAGGCTTCTTCGCAACCGGGGCAGGTTTTGAAGGCTTAATAGCGGGCTTTGCGGTGCTCTTTTTCGGAGCTGTTTTGGGAGTGTTTTTCTTCGCAGCCATGGCGCAGAGATAGGAATAAAGGTAATAACAGCGCTGCTCGGGGAACCCACAATAAAATCGCGGAGGCGAGAAGAGCGCGGTGGGTTAGCCCGTTAATTAGAGTCCAGCAAGGCGAAAGTTCGAGGATCGCAAAATAAGTGAATTTTCAGGTTTTAGGCAGGAGGCTTGAAATGCGTGTTCAGACCACTAAGGTGCGGCCCCGCCATGCAGCTTAGCGCCATTGTAGAAGCCCTTTTAATCGCCTCTCAAAATCCTCTTCCATCCGAGGAAATTGCCCGCTTGGTGCGCTCCCGAGTCGCCGAGGCAGAGGATACCCGCATTCGAGAAACGGAGGAAGGTAAGGAGGCCCCTCCCCTGCCCGATTGGTTACCGATTCTCGCAAATACCTCGCCCGAAAATGTTGCCAGCGCGATCTCCGAGCTCAATAAAATCTATCAGGAATGCCAGCGCGCTTTCACAATCATCGAGCGCCCGAAAGGGTGGAAACTCTACACCCGCCTCGAATATGGTGAGTTCGTCCGCCAGCTTTTCCCCGGTCGCAAACCGGAGCGCATGAGCGGCCCAGCGATGGAAACCCTCGCCATTATTGCCTACCGACAACCGATCACCAAAGCCGCCATCGAAGCCGTCCGCGGCGTGGCCTGCGATGGCATGATCCAGAAACTTCTCGACCGCGATCTGATCCGCATCGGGGGCCGGGCGGAACTACCCGGGCGGCCGCTGCTTTACGAAACGACGGACTTGTTTTTCGAACACTTCGGCATCCGCTCGATCGATGATCTTCCGAACGCCTCCGAACTCCGGAAAGTCAAATTGCCCGAGCCGCAGGACACGCCGCCCGCCCCAGATCCCGAGCAGCAACTCGCCTTCAGCGCGATTGGCATCCCCGCTGCTGCCGCCGAAAACGAAGCGGATCCTGCTTCCGAATCCTAAATTATTTTCCCACTCGTGAATCTCGACAATATCCGCAGCCAGATCGATTCGATTGATCGTGACCTGCTAGACATGCTCTCCCGCCGCGCCGATCTGGTGCATGAAGTCGGCGTGGTCAAAAAGCGCGACGGCCTACAAATCTACGCCCCCGAGCGCGAGGAAGCACTGCTCCGCCGCTTGATAGAGATGAACCACGGTCGCCTGCCGGAAAAATCAATCCGTGCGATCTATCGGGAAATCATGTCTGCCGCGCTCGCGCTGGAAGACGATCTAACCATTGCCTATCTGGGACCGGAGGGCACCTGGACCCATCAGGCGGCGATCAAAAAATTCGGCCACTCGGTGAACTACTCGCCGCAGCCGAATTTCTCTGACGTCTTCGATCAAGTCGCGAGACGCACGGCGAACTATGGTGTCGTGCCGATTGAAAATTCCACCGAAGGCGCGGTTTCGCACACGCTCGACCTCTTCGTGGATTCGCCGCTCCACATTTGCGCGCAAATTTTACTCCGGATTGAAAATGGGCTGATGGCCTCGATTCCTCGTGAAAAAATCAAGACGCTCTATTCACACCCGCAGGTTTTCGGCCAATGCCGCTCGTGGATTTTGCGAAACTTCCCGAACGCGGACCTTGTCGAAGTTTCCTCCACTACCAAGGCCGCGCAAATCGCTAAGGACCAAGCAGAACAAGGAGCCGCCGCACTCGGTGGCCCTCTAGCAGCGGAAATGTATGGACTCACGCTGCTCGAAGAATCCATCCAGGACCGCGCCACCAATACCACGCGCTTCCTCGTCATCGGCGAGAAACCTTGCCCGCCGACCGGCAACGATCGCACCTCGATTCTTTTCGCGATTCATGATCGCCCCGGCTCACTCGTGAAAGCACTTCAGGCCTTCGATCAATTTCACATCAACATGTCGAAAATCGAATCCCGCCCTTCCAAACGCAAGGACTGGGAATACATTTTCTACGTCGATCTGGCAGGTCATTGCAATGACGCCATGGTGTCTGAGGCGCTCGTTGAGCTTGGCAACCACTGCTCGCTCGTCAAATTGCTCGGCTCCTATCCGGATGCAGGCGAGTGACTTATCAAAAATCGCCGAATGAAACGGCTTACTGGCAGCAATGCGAAAAATCGATGCAAAGGAAGCTGGCATAAATCTTGCAGAGCTGCATAAAACCGCTTCGCATGAATGGAACTGTCGAATTGAACATAGATGGCAAGTCTCTCGAATTTCCGACGATCGTCGGCTCCGAGGGTGAAGTGGGGATCGACATTGGCACGCTGCGGGCGAAAACCGGAGCCATCACGATCGATCCCGCCTACGGAAATACCGGCTCGTGCAAAAGCGCGATCACCTTCATCGACGGGGAAAAGGGCATCCTCCGCTACCGTGGATATGACATCGCCGATCTAGCCGCCAAGAGCACGTTCGTCGAGACCTCTTACCTTCTCATTTACGGCCACCTTCCGAGTCAATCCGAGCTGGAAAATTTCTCCTCTCTCCTCACCGGTAATCAGATGCTCCATGAGGGCATGCGCTATAATTTTGAAGGTTTCCCCACCTCCGCCCATCCGATGGCGATTCTCTCCGCGATGATCAACGCGGCTTCCTCCTATCACCCGAATCTTTGCTGTGAGGTGAATCGCAAACAGTGCTTCCCGAATCATGCGGCGCGGCTCATTTCTCAAGTCCGCACCATCGCCGCGTTTTCCTATCGCAAAGCGCACGGCCTGCCGACAGTCTATCCGAAATCCTCACTGAACTACACGGAGAATTTCCTCCACATGATGTTTTCGGCACCGAATGAGGACGCTATCCTCAAGCCAGAAGTCGTCCGCGCGCTGGACCTCATCTTCATTCTCCATGCGGATCATGAGCAGAACTGCTCCACCTCCACGGTCCGTACCGTCGCCTCCAGCCAAGCGAACCTCTTCGCTTCCTGCTCCGCCGGCGTCTGCGCACTATGGGGTCCCCTCCACGGCGGGGCGAACCAGGCAGTGCTTGAGATGCTTGAGGAAATTCACCAGGAAGGCGACGACGGCACGAAGTTCCTTAACGAGGTAAAGAACAAGACTGCCAACCGCAAGCTGATGGGCTTCGGTCACCGCGTTTACAAGAATTTCGATCCGCGCGCCGTGATCATCAAAGAGCAATGCGACAAAGTGCTCGCCGAGCTCCACGTCTCGGATCCACTCCTCAACATCGCGAAAAAGCTGGAGGAAATCGCCCTCAACGACGATTACTTCATCTCACGCAAACTCTATCCGAACGTGGATTTCTACAGCGGCATCATCATGCGTGCCATTGGAATTCCCATGGACATGTTTACCGTGATGTTCGCGATTGGCCGCATGCCCGGCTGGATCGCGAACTACAAAGAAGTCATGGATGACACGGATGCACGGATCGTGCGGCCCCGCCAGATCTACACCGGCGAGAATCTGCGCTCCTACACACCGATGGCAGATCGCGCGTGACACAGGCATTCCTGCCTGTCGTTCACCCGTCAACCATTTCGCCGCGGACGAAACCCCAGCGCGAAACGCAACACGACAATCGGAATTGCCGTTAGAACAAACGCCGCAGCCGCTGTCTTCAAGCCTGGATAGACCCTAGCCGCATTGCGATCGAGTGCTGCGAGCGACTCGGAGACCACTTGTTGTTTTGGCACATAAAAGCTTTGCCGCGATGGCATCCCCGGCGAGTGATCACTTCTGCGGGAAGCCTCGCCAAATCCGGTTTTAACAGGTCCGGGGCAGACCGCGAGGACCGGGATGTGATGCTCGCGCAATTCGATGCGAAGGGCCTCGGAGAAACTCGTCACGTAGGCTTTCGTCGCCGCATACACCGCGAAGTCTGGAATCGGAATCACGCTCGCTAGCGAACTCACGTTGATGATGGCACCGCCGCGCTGGATCATCCCAGGAACTAACAGATGCGTGAGATGGGTGAGCGCTTCGATGTTCACCTGCAGCATGGACTGGATTTTCTCCCAATCCGCCGTGGCAAACTCACCGTAATCGCCGAGCCCAGCATTATTGACTAACAAATCTGGGGTAACTCCTCTGGCCGCAAGGGTTTCTACCAGACGCCTCCGCTCTGCAGACTGGGTAAGATCCATCGCGAAAACTGCCACCGCCACCCTCGGATGGCGGTGGCGGATACGCTCCGCCAGTTGTTCGAGTAGGTTCTCACGGCGCGCCACGAGCACGATTTTATCGACCCGTGACGCGATTTGAAGAGCGAACTCCTCGCCCAGTCCCGATGAAGCACCGGTGACGAGGGCGCAGGTAAATGAATTCAAATAAGGCATGGCGATTCAATACACCACGCCACCGAATTATGCCATCTGAGATTCGCCGTTAGTTCCTTGCGTGACCATCACGATGCGCAGGGGAAGGCGGACGAGAATTTCTCCGTCGCAACCGATATCAATCGAGTAGATGCCGTCCTCTTCAAAACGCAAGCCTTGGAGGTTCATCACAATGTTGCGGGTGAGGAATGGCACGTTTTTCGGCAGCGCGACTTCGAACTCAGGCTCGATCGGCATGTTGTTAGGATCGAGCGATTCGCCGTCTTCGTTGATGATGTTGATCGAAAGCTTGTGGCGACCGGCATCTTCCGGGGTGAAGCAGAAGCGCATAGCGAGCGCACACGATGGGTGCACAACCGGCACGGCGCGGGCCGCAAGAGTGTCGAAGGTTCCAGAAATGACGAGCTTGCCGTTATAATCGGCGGCGAAGTCACAAAGAGTGGCGATTTGAATGTCCATGATGGATGTTTGAATGGATTTAAATGAAGTGCTTTGCGGACGATTCCACGCGGCGGAGCTCCTTGTCTGAAGGGATCAACGCAGGCCGTAAAGCCCAAAAAAGCCCCCATCCGTGACAGTTTTCCATCCTCGGGGATTCTTCCCATCGTGTTGGATGGAGCGATACCCCTTTTGCAGGTGCCGCTTGACCTACAATTCCAGCGTATTCCCTGAATTTTCAGGTCATTCAAACGGAATTCGGCGCGTTTTTCCCAAGTTATTCACAACGGGCTTCTTAATCATTTTCCACTGTTAGCGAGCCATTTCCTAAACTCGCAGGATTCTAGGATTGATGGGATTTTTCCCGGTAAATCTTTTGTAAGTAACTTGATCATAAGCCGAGAAAACTTCACAAATTTTAGCTAACTCACTCAAAAATAGACACTTAAAAATCCATAAACGAATCAAAGCGCATAACTTGCTAACATGGAAGATAAAGTTGCCATTTGAAACGATTTCCTAGCAGGCGCCTAGCAGGGCAATTTCATGCGATGGGTAAAACCCGCTAAAAATAGGCACTTCCGGCCATTTCCCCCAAGTTGTTCACAAGGAGTGCTGAGTTTTATCCGGCGGAACCGGAGAATGCAACCTAACGGGAATCACCGCCCTCCATTTCCTTCACGATTTGGCGAAGCAATTGCTTTTGACCACACGTTGCCAATGCCCTAAACGGCTGCCCGTATTCCACCACGCAAAGATCATGTCCAAGGTTCCCACCATTATCTACACGAAGACCGACGAAGCCCCAGCGCTCGCCACCTACTCTTTCCTCCCCATCGTCCAAGCCTTCACGAAGCACTCGGGCATCACCGTGGAAACCCGCGATATCTCACTCGCCGGCCGCATCATTTCCCAATTCCCGGATTTCCTCACCGACGACCAGAAAATCCCAGATGCCCTCGCCGAACTCGGTGCCCTCACCCTCACCCCTGAGGCGAACATCATCAAGCTACCGAACGTTTCCGCTTCTGTCCCGCAGCTCAAAGCGGCCGTCGCCGAGCTCCAGTCAAAAGGCTACAAGCTCCCGAATTTTCCCGACACCCCAGCGACCGATTCCCGCTACGCGAAAATCATGGGCAGCGCGGTGAACCCCGTCCTTCGCGAAGGCAATTCCGACCGCCGGGCACCCAAAGCCGTCAAAGATTACGCCAAGGCCCACCCGCACAGCATGGGCAAATGGTCTGCCGATTCCAAGACCACCGTCGGCTCCATGGACGGCAAGGGCGATTTCTTCTCTAACGAAAAATCCGTCTGCGTCCCTACCGCCACCGATGTCAAAATCGAGTTCATCGGCGCGGACGGCAGCACCAAGGTCCTCAAGGAATCTACCCCGCTCAAGGCCGGTGAAATCCTCGACGCCACGTTCATGAGCAAGGCTGCTCTCGTCGATTTCCTCGGCCAGCAAATCGCTCGCGCGAAAAAGGAAAACGTCCTGCTCTCACTCCACATGAAGGCCACCATGATGAAGGTCAGCGACCCGATCATTTTCGGCCACGCCGTCGAAGTCTTCTTCAAGGACCTGATCGCTAAACACGCCGCCACCCTCAAGGAACTCGGCGTCGATTTCCGCAACGGCTTCGGCGATCTCGTCGCGAAGTTAGAAAAACTCCCCGCTGACAAAAAGGCAGAAATCGAAGCCGACATCCAGCTCGCCTATCAGAACGGCCCCGCCCTTTCCATGGTGAACTCCGATAAAGGCATCACCAATCTCCATGTTCCTTCCGATGTCATCGTCGATGCCTCCATGCCCGCCATGATCCGCGCCGGTGGAAAAGTTTGGGACGCCCTTGGCAAAACCGGCGACACCCTAGCGGTCATCCCCGATTCCTGCTATGCCGGCATCTATCAAGCCACCATTGACTTCTGTAAAAAGAACGGCGCGCTCGATCCCATGACCATGGGCTCAGTCCCTAACGTCGGCCTCATGGCCCAAGCCGCCGAAGAATACGGCTCCCATAACAAAACCTTCGAAATCCCCGCCAAAGGCACCGTTAGAATCACTGAAGGGGGCACAGAAGGGGGCACAGGCGTCTCGCCTGTGATCTTAATCTCCCACGAAGTCGAGGCCGGCGACATCTGGCGCGCCTGCCAAACCAAAGACGCCCCCATCCAAGACTGGGTGAAACTCGCCGTCAAACGCGCCCGCGCCTCCGGCGATCCCGCCGTCTTCTGGTTAGATAAATCCCGCGCCCACGACGCCCAGATCATTGCCAAGATCGAAACCTATCTGAAGGACCACGACACCACCGGCCTCGACCTCCGCATCCTCCCACCCGCCGAAGCCTGCACCTTTTCGTTAGAACGCATCGTCAAGGGGCTCGACACGATCAGCGTCACCGGCAACGTCCTCCGCGATTACAACACAGACCTCTTCCCCATCCTCGAAGTCGGCACCTCCGCCAAGATGCTCTCCATAGTCCCCCTCATGAACGGCGGCGGCCTCTTCGAAACTGGGGCCGGTGGCTCTGCTCCGAAACACGTTGAGCAATTCACCGAGGAAAACTACCTGCGCTGGGACTCCCTTGGCGAGTTCTTCGCCCTCGCCCCGTCATTCGAACAGATCAGCGAAGTCTTCAGCCTACCGAAAGCCAAAGTCCTAGCAGACACTCTCGACGCTGCCACCGGCAAGTTCCTCGAATTCGACCGCTCCCCCGGCCGCAAGTTAGGCACTATCGACAACCGCGGCTCCCACTTCTATCTAGCACTTTACTGGGCCGAGGCCCTCGCCGCCCAAACCGACGACGCGGAACTCAAAACTATCTTCACCCCCGTCGCCGAGCAACTCTTCACTCACGAGGCCCGCATCGTCGAAGAACTGTTAGCCGTCCAAGGTCAACCCGTCGATATCGGCGGCTACTACCTCCCAGACGATGCCAAAGCCAACGCCGCCCTCCGCCCCAGCGAGACCTTCAACCAAATCCTCGCCTCCATCTAACGTGACACAGGCATTCCTGCCTGTTCTTAAAAGCCCGCCCCAGCACCATCGACTTTCCAGAGACTACCATGTCCATTCTCACGGGAAAAAATGAGGGCCCGATCCACCACGGAAATCAGGAACAAAGGATCAAACAGTGATGATTACTTCCTTACCGCCTTCACCCAATCCGCGAAGACGGTGGGATTGATTCCATCGTGAAAGCCTCCCTGAGCTAACTGTTTTCCAGAGGCGTCGATTAGGAAATAGGTGGGGAAGCCTTTGACGCCATATTCCTCTTTAAGCGCCTTATCCTTTCTGCTTTTCGTTTCACCGCCGGGCCCAAAATCGAGTTTTAATAGAACCAGGTTTTGGTTCGCGAAGGTTTGAAACGCCTTTTCGGAAAAGACGTTTTTTTCCAATTTGATGCAGTAAGGGCACCAACTGGTGCCGGTGAAAAGCACCAGAATCGGCAGGCCGGTTTGATTGGATTGCTCTTGGGCTTTGTCCATTTTATCCAGCCACTTTGCCTTGCGGTCGGCATCGACAGCAGCGGGCGTGGCTGCCGTGGGGGATGCGCTGCTTGTCTTGACGAATTCGCGGTCGGATTCAGAGAGCTTCACTTGGGAGACAGTCGCGAGTTTGCCACTGCGGAGACGGAGAGTGACGTTATCGCCCTCAGACTTGACGAGTTCCGCATCAATTTTCACGCCTTCCGAGTTTGTCCAACTGCGAAACTCCGCATGCAGGGGTGTTAGCAGGGCGGTTGCAATACAGAGAAAACGAACTATCTGGAATTTCATGATTGAGGAGTGATAGATTATCCCTGCTTCTGCGGCAAGTTCGTTATCCCTAACTTTACCCAAGATTGATACACGCAAAAACCGCCCCACCTGCGTGAGCGGGAGGGGCGGTTTTGGTGTTAGATTGGCTTGGCGGTTGAAAACCGCCGCCACGGGTTACTTTTTCTTAGCAGCACGCTTTTCCATGATCGCGGCTTGGGCGGCGGCGAGACGGGCGACCGGCACGCGGTAAGGCGAGCAGGAAACATAGGCGAGGCCAACGTTGTGGCAGAAAACCACGGAATCAGGATCGCCACCGTGTTCGCCGCAGATGCCAAGCTTGATGTCTGGACGGGTCTTGCGGCCTTTCGCCACGGCGGTTTCGATAAGCTGGCCAACGCCCACCGTGTCGAGAGTGGCGAACGGGTTCTTGGCGAACACGTCGTTTTCGACATATGGCAGCAGGAATGCGCCCATGTCGTCACGGCTGATGCCGAGCGCGGTCTGGGTGAGGTCGTTGGTGCCGAAGCTGAAGAACTCGGCATTCTCGGCGATCTGATCGGCGGTGAGGGCACCGCGTGGGACTTCGATCATGGTGCCGACCTGATAGTCGAACTTGATCTTTTTCTCGGCCATCACCTGCTTGGCAACGGCGTGGACGATTTCTGCTTGGAGATCGAACTCACGCTTGAATCCGACAAGCGGGATCATGACCTCAGGCTTCACCTTGATCTTCTTCTTCGCCACGTCAGCGGCGGCCTCGAAGATGGCGCGGGCCTGCATCTCAGTGATTTCTGGATAGGCGATGCCGAGTCGGCAGCCGCGGTGACCGAGCATCGGATTGAACTCGTGGAGATCGGAAACGCGCTGGATGATGGTTTCCACCTTCACGCCCAACTTGCGGGCGAGGTCCATTTGCTGCTCCTTGCTGTGAGGAAGGAACTCGTGAAGCGGTGGGTCGAGCAGGCGGATCGTCGCAGGGAGTCCCTTGAGCACGGTGAAGATGCCGGTGAAATCCTCGCGCTGATAGGGCAGGAGTTTTCCAAGAGCGGCTTTACGCGCTTCGAGGGTGGTGGCGAGGATCATCTCACGCATCGCGTCGATGCGGTCGCCTTCGAAGAACATGTGCTCGGTCCGTGTGAGGCCGATGCCTTGTGCGCCGAATGCCAATGCGATGCGGGTTTGCTCCGGGGTGTCGGCGTTTGTGCGGACCGACATGCGGGTCGCTTGTTCGCACCATTTCATGAGCTGTTGAAAACCCTTAAACTTCTCGGTCGCCATTGCCTTCTTGTCACCGCTAACGATGCCGGAAATGATTTCCGAAGGGGCGGTTTTCAGCTCGCCGCCGAAGACCTTGCCACTGGTGCCGTCGATGCTCATGAAGTCGCCTTCCTTGAAGGTCTTGCCCGCGGCGGTGACGGTTTTTTTGTCGTAGTTGATATCGACTCCGCTCGCTCCGCAAACGCAGACTTTACCCATTTGACGGGCGACGAGCGCCGCGTGGGAGGAGACGCCTCCTTTGGATGTTAGAATCCCTTCTGCCGCGATCATTCCGCGGAGGTCTTCCGGGCTGGTCTCGGTGCGGACGAGGAGAACTTTCTCCCCGCGTGCTTCTGCTAGAACAGCGCGATCGGCGTTCAGATAGATTTTCCCGGAGGCCGCACCTGGGCCGGCCGGAAGGCCAGTGGCGAGGACTTTGGCTTTCGCCACATCGGCGAGGTCGAAGATCGGGGCAAGCAATTGCTCTAACTGCTCGGCCGGGTTGCGCAGGATGGCAGTTTCCCAGTCGATGAGTTTTTCCTTCACCATGTCCATCGAGAACTTGAGCGAGGCGGCGGCGGTGCGCTTGCCGTTGCGGGTTTGCAGCATGAACAGCTTGCCTTCCTGCACGGTGAACTCGATGTCCTGCACGTCCTTAAAATGGGATTCGAGGATTTTGCGGACCTTCATCAGCTCGGCGTATGGCTTCGGCAAAGCGGCCTTGAGAGTGCTAACATTTTCCGGTGTGCGCACCCCAGCGACGACGTCTTCGCCTTGGGCGTTGATAAGGTATTCACCCCAGAATTCGTTTTTGCCGTTCGCAGGGTCGCGGGTGAAGGCGACGCCGGAACCGGAGGTTTCACCGGTGTTGCCATAGACCATCGCCTGCACGTTGACGGCGGTGCCCCATGCGGCGGGAATGTTATATTTGCGGCGATAGACAATCGCGCGGTCGTTCATCCATGAGCCGAAGACAGCGCCTGCGGCACCGCGGAGTTGTTCCCATGGGTCGCTCGGGAAACTGTGGCCGGTGCGCTTTTTGACGAGTGCTTTGAAGCGCTTGACCAGTTCCTTTTGGTCGTCCGCGGTGAGGTCGGAGTCGATGATGTCCTTGCCGTATTTGGCATGTTTGAAATTTTCAATTTCGACTTCGAATGGTTCGTGGTCTTCACCTTCTTCTTTTTGAACGCCGAGCACAACGTCGCCATACATCTGGACGAAGCGGCGATAGCAATCCCAAGCGAAGCGCTCGTTCTTGGTGACAGCTGCTAGAGAGAGGACGGTGGCGTCATTCAGGCCGAGGTTGAGGATGGTGTCCATCATGCCGGGCATGGAATCACGCGCGCCGGAGCGGACGGCCACTAACAGCGGCATGCCTTTTGCATCGCCAAACTTGCTGCCCATGATTTTTTCCATGTTCTTCACGCCGGCTTCCATTTCAGCCTGAAGCGAGACCGGATAGGTGCGCTTGTGATCGTAGAAGTAGGTGCAGACTTCGGTGGAGATGGTGAATCCGGGAGGCACAGGAAGACCGATGCGGGTCATCTCGGCAAGGTTGGCGCCTTTGCCACCGAGAAGGGGCTTCATGCTGCCGTTTCCGTCAGCTTTTCCTGCTCCCCAATTGTAAACATATTTAACCTTCTTGTTAGAAACGGTCTTTGTCGCTGCGGATTTTTTAGCTGCGGACTTGGCGGCTTTTGGAGCGCTTTTCTTGGCGGCAGGTTTTGCTGCCTTCTTTTTAGTTGCCATCGTAGTGGATTATTCGAGTTAGGGCGTCGAGTGCCGGATTCTCTGGAGAAATGAATCCTCTCCGCCCGGCGCAAGGCGCGGCAGGCTAAGCATCCACCCTTGTGTGTGTCAATGAACCAGTGCGACAAATATGCCCTCCCTAGCTCATCAAAAAGCCCACTCACCGCGCTCTTAAAAACGCCCTAACTGCCGGTTGCTCAACGCAGCCCGCGAAGCAGTAATTCCGCGTTGGTCTTAGTGCTTTTGAGATTCTTGAGCAAGGTCTCGATGGCATCGCCGATCGGCTGTTGAGCGAGCTGCTTACGGATGTCCACCACCTTCAAGAATTCGTCCGGATGATACAAGCGGTCATCGTTGCGGGTGCCGGATTGCGGGATGTGAATTGCCGGGAAAACCCGTCGCTCTGCGAGCTCCCGGTCAAGGCGCACTTCCATATTCCCGGTGCCTTTAAACTCCTCGAAAACGACATCATCGAGGCGGCTTTCCGTTTCCACCAGCGCGGTGGCAAGAATCGTGAGTGAGCCACCTTCCTCCACATTGCGGGCGGTGCCGAAAAACTTGCGGGACTTTTGCAACGCTACCGGGCTGACACCACCCGAACCGATCGGCCCCCCTTGCATCGCCGAGTTATGACCACGGGCAAGCCGGGTGAGACTATCTAGCAGCAGGATCACATCCTTGCCTTGCTCGACGAGGCGCTTGGCGCGCTCGATCACCAGATCGGCCACCTGGGAGTGACGGCGTGGTGATTCATCAAAAGTGGAGGCAAACACCTGTGAACCGACGGTTTCTTCGAAATCGGTGACTTCCTCAGGTCGCTCATCTAGCAGCAGGATGATCAGGACCGCATCCGGGTGATTCAGGCGGATCGAGCGGGCGATCTGTTTGAGTAAAATGGTTTTCCCGCCCCGTGGCGGCGCAACGATGATTCCGCGCTGGCCCTTGCCTAATGGAGCAATAAGATCGATCACCCGGACACCCAAGAAATCATTTCCCTCGCCTTCTAAGTGAATCCGCTGGTCAGGAAAAAGTGGGGTTAATTTATCAAATTCCTTCGGCGGCTGATAGTCCGCCGCCGGGATTCCCTCGACCTCCAACAGCTCGTAGCCTGAAAGATATTTATCCCGCTCACGCGATGCGCGGACGCGGACTTTCACTAACTGGCCGACCCGCAAACCGTAATCCCGCATCAAGTTAGAGCTCAGGTGGATGTCATCCGGACCGGGACGGAAGCTGCGATGCGGATCGCGCACCATGGCGAAGTTGTCTTTGCTCACTTCGAGGATTCCTTCTCCAATTAATCCCGTGCCCTCGTGGCCGAAAAAACTGAGAAGCTCGTAAATCAACTGGCTCTTCGAAATACCGCCTTGGATTCTTGCGGGCACGGCCTCCGCCATGGACTGAAGTTCGGCAAGCGACTTGAGACGGAATTGATTGATGTCGATAGAAGCGGGAACAACTGGAGCCACCATGGCGGTGGGTTCCGATGGTGATTCAGCGGCTTCGGATTCGTGGGGAAGATTCATTTGAAAAGCTTGGGCAAAACGGCGGACTTGAGAACATAACAGGGCGGGCGGACCTTCGTTCCAAAAAACCACATCCGCTCGGGAGATTTTTTCTTGGACGGGAAGCTGCGCAGCAAGGATGAACTCGATCAATGAATCATCGAAACCACTGCGCGCCTTGAGCCGCTGGATTTGAGTGGAGCGGGAGGAAGCGACGACGAGCACTTGTGTTTGGCCGAAATCGAATCCCTTCTCAAAGAAGAGCGGAACATCTGCTACGAATAACTCCGCCCCTCGTGTAGCAGCCCGTTGGAGGGAATCAAGACATTCCTGCCGAACCCGCGGATGAAGGATGGCTTCAAGGCGCATGCGGGCGGATTCATCCGCAAACACTTGGCCACGCAAAAAATGCCGATCGATGCGACCTTGCGAGTCGAGCGCCTGTTTGCCGAAAGTTTCGGAAACAATTTCACGCACTTCCGTATCACTTTCCAAGATTTTGTGAACCGCTGCATCGCAATCGAAAATCACAATCGTAGGCAGCCACTCGCGCAAAAGCCGGCAAACCGTCGATTTCCCGGAAGCGATCCCGCCTGTCAATGCCATCACTTGCATAGATCAAAAAGTCTGAGAATTGCTCTGTGGAATCAAGCAAAGAACCCGGCGATGGAAATTCCCAGCGCCTGAACGGTAGGCCATCTCACTGTCCGCCATGCTCATCAGTTGCACTGCTTTGACCTACCGCAGCCGCACTCAGATTTGCGAGGCGTTTCGCGGCTTGTTGGCGGAGCTCTTCCGGCGACAGCGCTTGGGCGTCGTCCTCAAGCATGAAGGCTAATTGGTGCTGCGCCTGCTTGCGGATTTCCTCGTCACTGTGATTCATCAAGCCCAGGTAACCCTCAATCTGCTCCTTAGGCGCCTGGTTGCGGTTGGCGAGTTCGTCAAAGTATCGCTGGGCCATCGCTACCGGCAGTGTCGGATCTTGGCTCAGGGTAGAAAAGGCCGGAAAATTTAGGTTCAGTCCATGAGCCAAGGCTTCGAAGCGCTCCGATTCAAGGACCGCGTTGTTGTTCGCGATTTCAAATAACGCCACGGCTGCTTGGCCATCGGGGATAGAATCATCGGATAGAATTCGTTGCACTTGAGGAAACTCGGGTTTTGTCGCATTTCCGGATTCTCTCGTTCGGGCGCGGGATGAGCGAGTGATTGCTGGCCCCGATTCCGCTGCACGCGGCTGTCCTGCAAGCTGGGAATTTCCGGGCGGGCCTCCGGAAACGTTATGCTCAGGATCTCGCTGCGCCTCCTTACTTGAGCTTTGCTTCAAATTGCGCACGACTGCGAAGACAATGACTAGCAGTAGAAAACCTAGTACAACCCAAAGATGCTTGGACGAATGGAGCCACCGACGGTTTTTCATGAAATTTCGTGTGAGGATAGAGAATGAAAAGATCATTTGCCCCACAGCCAGAAAGGCGGAGGCAAATGATCCTAATTTTAAAATCGCGACGTAACTCGCCTAGCGATTAACGGAAGTCTTGCTCGATTTTATGGTTGAATCCAGCAATCGAAATGATTCCTTCACGGCGAATCATGGTGGCATTTGCCGCCACGGTAATGACGACCGTGCCATTTCCCACGCCCGTCACGGTGGTGCTCGATCCAGTGGTGGTGCTGCCTGCGCTACTGACACTTGCCGTGATCCAGACGAGACCGGCAGGGATCGTGACACGCCAAGTGTCAGTAGGACTCGAGGTTCCCACAGACACTGTGTAAGTCGCCGTTGCTGCTGAAACGGACTTTCTCGAAGGCGATACTGTTGTGAACTCTGCAGCGGTGCTAGAGGTATTTGGCAGCACCACGAATTCACCGGCAGACAAATTGCTCGTGTAAAATCCTTTGCAGGTGTTGGCTTTTTGAACGGTGACCGCGTAGCCCTTTGCGACTGCATTAGCAAGGTTCAGTGTAGTATTCGTTACGGTTGGGCTCACATACAAGAGCCCCGTGCTCGGAGTGAAAGTCGTGGTCGCTTTGAAAGTCGTGGTGCTTGGAGCCTTCACCAGATTATTTGTCGCCCATGTTCCTACCTTCGCGAGGGAGCCGAAATTTCCTGTGAGCCAGCTAAAGACCACATTCTGATCGGTGGCCGCAAAGGTCGAGAGGGGCATGGTGCCTTTGGCTGCCGGGTAGTAGCGTGCACCGACCAATGTCCGAGCTTGATCATAACCGGCTGGGAATAAGTTGCCGTTAGGCGTTGACGCCCCGCTATAAAACCTCACGTCTCCGTCGATGTCGCTGCCTGCCAGATTCCTGACAGAAAGTGTTCCGAGCATGACTTGGCGAACTGTCGAAGAACTTCGGGCGTAGAAGGCAATCAAATTTCCATCGGTTTGATATCCCGAGTAGGAACTCCGGCCACCATCGGGAAGATACACGTTGAAGGCGACCATGCCATTGCTGCTCAACAGTCCCGTCGCCACCGCACTGCCGTCCGGTCCCGTCGAACTCGCCGTGAGCGAGGCTTCGAAGGTCACCTTGTCAGGTGCGCTGTATGACTTGATCGTATGGCGCAACTCGAAATAGAGCCTGCCAGCCGTGCGCGTCACGTAAGTCCCTTGAATCCGGTAGGTATTATCTGGCTGCTTGATAACGGCCATCTGGACGGAGACCAAGCCTGCAGAGTTGCTCGGACTTGCGCTGTAAGAACCGGTGCTTGAAAAAGTTCCACGGTAGGATGTATCCGAGGGGAGGCCAAGCAGACCTGAAGTGAACGAACCATTGGACAACAGACGCAGGCTTTGCTTGAAGGCAACTCCATTGACTGGATCAAATACAATGCCTTCATAGTCGCCGTTCACAGAGCTGCTCGTATAAGGAATCGTCACTAAACCACCCGCGCCAAAAGAGGGCACGATTGGATTGGTGTGGGTCACCATCACTTCATCGTAATCGCTTACGCCGTCTCCATCGGTGTCAACAATGGTAGGATTGGTACCGAGTAGAAGTTCAGCAGCATCGCTCAGGCCATCGCCATCGAGATCCGAATCTGCGGCGGAAAATGTCTTCAGTCGGTAATTCCGGAGAGTCGCTGTCCGTGTATCGGTTTTTTCAAAGGTGGTGATAAACCAACCCTCAGAATCCGGATCATTGCACAAAGGCTGGGGAGTCGCAACGAAACGACCCAAAATTGGCGGGGTAAGGGTCGTAGAAACAAGACTGCTCGGCGAGCTAAAATGCGTGAGCTGGGCGAGGGGCAGGACTCCACCGGCACCTACGGGCGCGCTGCTGTTCATCCAAGCCACGGCCTCCACCGAGGAGACAAACAAGGGAAGCCCGTCACTGCTGGCAGGCAGGCTGACAGGGCGTTGCAACCCTCCTCCTGGGGTGGCAGGAATCCAGAGCAACCCAGCAGACCCTCTCGACTTGATCAAAAGCGATGCATCACGAGGGTTCCTTACATACTCGCTGCCGTCATTCACTGCCGCTGGCAACGTGACTGCCCCCCCCAGGGGAAGAAGAGTCGCGTCATAGCGATAAAGTTTTAGCTCGGTTCGAGTAGAATCAATGGCGTAAATAAAGGGAGGAAGAGCACCCCGGGTGTAGCCGGAAACAGGAAGCAAACTGTACCCAGGGTCAAGAAGCGACGACCCAGCAAAGGTCACCAAACCGTCTGCCCGCACGCGGAAATCCGAGATTGAGGAATCCCCAGTTGGATTTCCGAACGAATCCAAGACATCTCTCTCCAAAAGCAAACGATTGTTCGAAACGTAGGCAGATTCCCGAACCCCATTAAGTGAGGCAGCTGTGACAAATATGTTCTCGGAGTTGACCCGCCAGGTCGCCCAAAGACTTGACTGTCCGGTGGCAAAAAAACCAGGGCCATTGGCATCTCCATCGGCAGGATCCTCGCTGTCGTAGTAATCATAAGCAACCACAGAAGTAAAGATGAGCGATCCATCATCTCCTGTGCCGAGAACTGTGGTTCCTCCTAGGTTGGTGTTCGTCTTAGCAACATCCACTGTTCTGAAATTAATATATTGGGCAACTCCATCCCAAGTAATACGATACATCTCGTAATTGATATTATGCCATTGGTCCACTTTGCTGGTTGTGTAATCAATCTTAGCAGGGGCAGTGGCTGTTGCAGCAGTCTCCCCTGTTTTGACTTTCTGAGACGATTCATCGGTTCTGAAATTCCAACCATAAGCGGATACAATCGTAAATCCGAAGGAGTTGGGACTGACAATGCTGGTGTCCAAGAGCGTCCCACGAACGGTGACCGTTGGAGAAACCGTAACAGTTCCGCTTGTGCTGCGTTTATAGACCACGATATCGGAAACCGAGCCCCATATATTGTAGTTTTGTGCGAATCGATTATTGTATAGAACGCACTCCGTATTGGACACATAAAGGGTTTTTGCCAGACTGCTATTTGGAATCGTCGTGGCAGAGCCGTTGGAATTCGACCAAATAATCACACCATTCCGATCACGGAACGCTGCAGAACCATCATCCCCGATTTTGTCGGTAATAGGCCTTGCACCGAAGGGCGCGAAGCCGCTTGCGATAGAAACATCATGTGCCACGGGAAGGACAGTCGGCACGGCCTGTTTATGGATCAGCCCCAGCGTTGGAAGTCCAGGAGGGAAGCTGGTGCTACTATTCGGATTCGTCGGCGGCACGGCGTTCACTTCATCAAAGTCACTGAAGCCATCCTCGTCACTATCGACACGCAATGGGCTCGTGTGGTAAATCCTTACCTCGTCCGCGTCCGTCAAGCCATCGCCATCCGTGTCAGCAAGGATGGGATTGGTGTGATAAATGTTGACCTCGTCCCCGTCTGTCAGCCCATCACCATCCGTGTCTATGATGAGCGGATTGCTGCGATATATGTTCACTTCCAACCCGTCAGAAAGCCCGTCACTATCGGTATCAACTACGAGCGGGTTGGTGCCGGTATTGGTCGCCGATACATAAACGGCTGTGTTCGTCTCAACGGCATCGCTGAGGCCATCGTTATCGGTATCTCTCTTGTTTGGATTGGTACCGGTATTCAATGGGGAGCCGTATATACCAGTATTGGTTTCCACGCCGTCTGCGAGACCATCACCATCAGTATCCATCTTGTTTGGATCGGTGCCGGTCATGGTCGCCGATAGGTAGATCCGGGTATTTGTTTCCGCTCCGTCGGGAAGGCCATCGCCATCACTATCAACCTTGTTTGGATTGGTCCCGGTGTTAGCCGCCGATACATAGATTCCAGTATTTGTTTCCACAATATCTTTGAGTCCATCACCATCGGTGTCTTGCTTGGTTGGATTCGTGCCTGTATCGAGCGGCGATATGTAAATCCCGGTATTCGTTTCCACTTTATCACTGAGTCCATCTCCGTCGGTGTCAGCGTTGAAAGGGTCGGTGGCCACTCGACCAGGCGGAGGATTCAATTCGTTGTAATCCAATATACCGTCGCCGTCGGTGTCGAGGTTGGTGATCTCGACGGTTCCCAACTTGTAGGTGGTCAGCAGCGCGGTGGTCGGAGAAGTCTTACTGGAGGTCGTGAAAAACCAATTACTGAGATCCGGGGTGATGCGGGAAGTATTGAGGAGGTTAGTGCCGGTGCTCGCGATCAAAGTTGAAGTCAGGACGGAAGGCACCGCGATGGTGCGCGAGAAGTGCTTAACGATTGCATTGGGGAGAATGCCGTTTCCATTGGCCTGGGCACCTGCGTTTTCCCAGATGACGGCTTGCTCATTGGTGACAAAGAGAGCTTTGGACTCACTGGTTCCCACGAGCGAATTGCCACCGGTGCCGGCACCGGAGTGCAGCCAAATTAAGGACGGGCTGTCTTCATTGAAAAGCAGCGCAGACCCATCGGTAGGATTGATCGTCCCGGTGATTGCGGCAGCCGTAATCGCAGTCGCCAGAGTGGTGGTGGACTTAATTACCGCCGTAGCGCCTAGAAGATAGGTCCGCACGGTTTTCTGATCGGCATCAAGTGTGTAAATATACTTCTGGTCTCCGACGCGGACATAATTTGCTAGATCCAACACGGTTCCGACAACTCCCGCTACGGGGATGGTATTCCCGAGTAAGTTCCCGGTAGAGAGGCTGCGCCGGGACTCCAGCAGGTTGCCGACACTGTCCACAAAAACTAAGCGACTGTTACTGGTGAACAGAACTTGGCTGACATTTGCAGTCCCACCGAGAGCATCAAGCACTAACACCGAGCGTCCTTGACTGTCGAGCCAATAGGATTGGAGCTCACCTTTTTTATCAAGTAGAGCAGCTTTACCAACATCGGGAATTTTAACCACAATCGATCCATCCGACCCATAACCGCCCCCGGTTACGCCCGGGCCTGCCACTGTGTTGTTAAAAACAACGGACTCAGCACGGATGGGGATAGGGGTACTTTTTATAAATTGAACCCTGCCATCAAAGGTGAGACGATACACCCGGATGTCACAATCGTCAGCTTGTCTTTCGCCGGAAATGGTAGGGAACCTGTCCACGCCATTATCCAACCTAGCGGTCGTGACAAAGGTAAGTGCACCTGTCGTAGTTGTGACGGGAGGAGTGTCAATAACCTCAGTACCCTGAGTGGTGACCGATTGAGCGGTAACCGCATCACTGCCTGTGGCAGCACGAAACAACTTAATTTCCGCCTTAGGACGTGATGGGTAATTGTTATAATCCACAAACCGGTTGTTCCAGACAAGACATTCCGTGTTAGTGACATACATTGGCACCGCGAGAGTCGTGTCTGGCAACAGGCGCACGGTGCCGTCACTCGCGATCCAGGTCAGCACGCCATTGGCATCCAGCACGCATTTAGAGCCATCGTCGCCATAACGATTGAATTCGAGACGATTGCCGAAGGGAGTGTAGGGAACTGGAATGGTCACCGAATTCTCTTTAATGAATTGGGATTTATTGAGACGAGATTCCATGACTACCGCCGGCGGCTTGCTGCTACTGGACTTCGGGTCCGTTGGAGGAACCGCATTTGCCTCGGCAAAGTCCGAAAATCCGTCACTATCGGTGTCGCTCAAAAATGGACTGGAGGTGTATCCAGTGACCGCATTGGGCGTTACTTCGATCAAATCGCTGATTCCGTCACCATCAGTGTCAGCACTCAGTGGATTAGTGCCCGTATTCAAGAGCGAAAGATAGATGCCTGTATTAGTTTCAACCTTGTCACTAAGACCATCGCCATCTGTATCGACCAAAAGTGGACTCGTGCCCGTATCTAACGTAGATACGTACGTGCCGGTATTGGATTCCACTTTGTCACTGAGCCCGTCGCCATCCGTATCAGCGAGCGTCGGATTGGTGCCAGTATCGGTCGCGGAGACGAAAGTTCGGCTGTTGGTTTCGACATTATCCGCGAGTCCATCACTATCGGTATCCGCCTTGGTAGGATCAGTAGGCAGACCCTCAAACAAGTAGCCGCGAGTGGTAGTCACCACAGCAGCGCTCCAGGTGAAACCCGTTCCAGTGTTCAAGAAGACCGCTTCTGCGGAGTTTACGCGGTTTCCAGGCACTAGACTAACCCAATTCGAATAAGCACCAACGACCGGCGAATCCACCCGAGCGGAGTTCAAACGAATGGTCGCAGTAGCAATGGAAGGGGTGCCAATGGTGAGTGTGGCGGTGGCCGGTGTGCCAATCGTAGCCGTCGCCGTCGCAGGCGTTGTAAAGCCTCCACCCGTGAGAACCACGGCTGGGGCACTGGTGTAGTTCGATCCAAAATTCGTGATTGTAAAGCCAGTCACTTTCCCCGCCGAAATGGTGGCGGTAGCAGCTGCTCCCGAGCCGCCGCCTCCTGTGAAACTAACGGTAGGGGCGGTCGTATAGCCTGTGCCCCCGGTGTTGCTCAACGTCACCGTATTAAGACCGATGCCGCCTGTGAGAGTCGCCGTGGGAACCGAAGTGTAATCCTTACCCGCGTTAGTGAGGGTGTAGCCGGTGACTTGCCCACCTGAAATCGTAGCTGTGGCAGTCGCGCCCGTGCCGCCGCCGCCTGTGATGGCCACCGTGGGTGCCGCCGTGTAGAAGCTGCCCAAGGCATTTGGGACAATCGAGGTAACTCCAATCCCGCCGCTGAGAGTCGCTGTCGGGGCGGACGTGTAGCCTGAGCCCGGATTGACCACCGCGATGCCGGTGACTTGGCCGCTGCCGTTGATCGTGGCAGTCGCGGTTGCACCCGCTCCACCGCCGCCAGCTAAGATCACGGAGGGAGCGACGGTGTAGCCGCTGCCGGTCGTCGCCGTTATCGTGTTTACATTGGCGCTGGCCAGTTGAGTGAGCGCTGCGGATGCTACGGCTCCGCCGCCATTGCCGCCCGTGATGACGACGGTAGGTGCCGTGGTGTAATAGCTTTCACCGTCGTTGTTCACGGAAATAGATTTCAAACGATTGTCAGCAGTTCGGGTGACAATCGCTGTGGGTGAGACACCCAGAGACGCTGTGGCAGAGGCCGCCGTGGTAAATGTCCCGCCTGTGAGGGTTACCGTCGGTGCAGAAGTGTAACCTGCACCTCGCGAGGTGAGGGTGACGATGACGGAGCCGCCACTGAGAGTCGCGACTGCGGTAGCTTGCGTCGTCGCGCCGCCGCCGGAGAACGAAACTGTCGGAGGAGCCGTGTAACCCGTGCCGTTTGTCACCGAAACTGAGGACAGACCCGGAGCGCCGCCCGTGAATGAAATGGTGGGGTCAGTCGTATAGCTGAAGCCACCATTGGAAATGACCACGGAGGCAATCCGCTGTGAGAGGATTGCATCAACCGGATTGGTGAGGGTAAGTGTCCGAGAAGCCGTATTTATCGCCGTAATCGTGGTACCTGATTTCACGCCGGACGCGACAAAAGGCCGTCCGACCGTAAATGCATTGATGTTTACCACATTGGTCGCCGTGTTGCTGCCGGGAGTTAATGTGCCAAAGCCTGAGGTGACAATTTCAGGTCCGGTGAGGAGACTACTGGAGGTGATCCACTGGAAACGACCATCCACCAAGCTGTCATGTGCACCGATCCACAATTCATCGGCAAGAGTGACCGCAGGATCGTAATTGTTTGGCAATGGCACTGGAAGGGCGCCGGTCAAGAGGCCCCGCTTCACCTGATAAAGTTTTTGAGGACTATCAATCACGGCCACACGACCCCCTTTGGAAATTGCATCCGCGATCGCCCCTTGGAAGGTGAAAGCGCCGGCAACTACCTTGTAGGGATACACTTCTGCACGATCGGAAAGCGTGTCGCCATCGGTATCCGTATCGAATGGATCGGTGCCGAGAACGAGCTCTTCGCTATCAGAGAGGAGATCGTTATCGAAGTCCTGAGCGTGGAGCGTAGGTAAAAATAAAAGGGCCGATACCGCAACCAACGGCAGGCGTTTAAAAAAACAGGTTTTCATGATATAAATTGTAAATAAACAGGTAATTTCGCCAACAATCCAGCCCGCCGTGAGACGGGCTGGTGATTTTAAGGATTTTAGAGGGGTGGAAGCACACCTGGGTCCACCATCGCGGGGCTGCTCGCGGCAGGAGCCACTGGGACCGAACCGCCTGCATCAGCACCCCGGAGCGGACGACCGGTCGCATCAATAATTTGCGCAGTGACGAAGATGATGAGGTTACTTTTGATTTTGTTTTCCGACTTTGTCTGGAACAGACGACCAATAATCGGTATATCACCCAAGATTGGCACTTTGTCTTCAACATTTTGCACATCTTCGCGCATGAGTCCACCGACAGCAACGGTGTAGCCATCATAAATGGTGAGCGCAGTGTTTACGCGGCGCACGGAGAAGACCGGCATTTCGATGCGGTTCTCGGTGATGACCGAAGTGACCGGGTTGCCCAAGGCGTCCGTTCCGGGAGCCTGAATAGGGCTGCCATAGTTGATAAACCCTTCAAATTCGACGATCTCAGGCACGAAACGAAGATCGATCACGAAGTCGTTTTCTCCGATCGTCGGCTCGATTTCGAGGGTAACTCCGGTGTTGCGGGTTTGGAAGGCCGTAGGCGTCGCAGGGGTCACGGGGAAACCGGTGCTGGCCTGGCTCATACCAGGAATGATCCCACTAGTGATACTGCCGCTTGTTCCCACCGAATTCGGAAGTTGTGGGGGTTCGTATTCGGTCGGGTAAATAAATTCACGAACAATCTCGATCGTCGCTTTCTGGCCGGAACGAGCCGTCACGGAAGGAGCTGTCATGAGGTCTGTGCCCTTTTTCTGGGCGAGACCGCGCATGATTAATTTTACTTGGCCATCAGAAAACAAACCGGTGAGCGCCATGATGCCCGGTGCCACATTCGCAGTTTGGGCGGTGCGGTTCGGGTTATTGAGGATCGCATCGATGTTGTTACGATTGATGGCTGCATCGCCACTTCGATTACCAGCGGTTGAAATGTTCGTAGCCCTAGTGCCCCCGAGTGGAACGCCGGGAACAAGCGGGCCGCTGAAGTCATTGCCGGTCCGTGGCGTGCCGCTCCCGGTGGTTCCACCGCTGCCGAAGACCGTTTGTCCACCGATTCCGAAAGGACTGATAATCCAATCAAAGCCGAGCTCATCGCTGTTTTCCTGGGAAATCTCGACAAACTTGGTGGTGATTTTCACCTGCTTCGGTTTGTTCGAGCTGATCGATTGCACGAGCTGCTCGACTTTATCGAGTTCCGTCGGGGTATTGGTGACCAACAACACGCCGGAGCTGCTCAAGGTCGCGGAACTGCCTTCTGCAAAGGTGATCCCTGACTGCTTGAGTAACTCGAGGACCGGTTTACGGGCACTCAGTTTCTTGCCCGTATCGCCCGCAGGTGCAGCAGCAAACGGATCCGCAGCGGCTGCGCCGCCACCTGCTTCTCCGCCTGAATCTAGGCCAGCAATAAAGTCCGGTGGTACTCGGAAAGTGCGGGTAAAGATGTCTTCACCACTCTCGGTTTGAGGGACGAGGGTGACGGCAAAGTCGTCCACCTTGTAACGGAGCTTGGTTTGGTCACAAATGTATTTGAGAGCCACTGCCAGAGGCACGTTGCGAATGCGAAGCTCCTTCACGCGGAGGGCGCCAGGGTCGCCGCCACCCAGTGACAACGCGGGAGCTGCCGCTGCGGCAGCCTCAAGACCCGCATCTGGAGCGGCCGCACCAACGGGAGTGGCGCGTGGGCGACGAATCACGAAATTCACGCCCTTTTTGGAAGGATCAAGCTCGGTGGTGTCCAATTCGGACGCACGCATCCGAAGGAAGTCGATCGCTTCCTCTACGGTGGTATCTTCAAAATCAATCCGCGGAATTACGATTCTACGGAGTTTTTCGGTGATGTAAGCGACACCAGAGTCAATGGGTGGACCGCTGGGACCCACGTTAAAAGTAGGCGCTTCGGCAGGAACGGCAAGTTCCCAAGCGGCATCCACTTGGCCCAAAAGTTCAGCACGAGTGTGGTCGTAGGCAGCGCGATAATAATCGGACTTCGCTTGACTGAGTTGCTCAAGCCCACGGCGAGCAGCGGAGTTGTAAGGATCGAGACGAATCACATTCTCATACTCACGCTTGGCATCGTCGTATTTACCTAGGTTGTAATTGCCCTCCGCGGTATAGAGGCCACGGCGGACTTTATCGACATTCTGAGTGTGTTCGTAGGTAAGAGCCGGGTTGGTACGGATCGGATCATCTAGGAAGCCGATCTCACGCTTGGCTTCGGGATTTTCAGGATCTATGGCGAGCACACCTTCCAAAAGCGTCCGTGCTTCAGGGTATTTGCCAATTTTCCGATCTTGCATGGCCAGTGCCACGCTGGCGTCACTCAAGTGGGCGACATAGCTTTCGCGACGATCTGATACCATCGGCGCGGCGGGAAGCCGGTCGAGTGCTCGTTTATATTTATCGACGGCTTGCTGATAGTCGCCTTTTGCATAAGCCACCCGGCCTTCAGCGAGAAGCTTATCGCCTTCCGAAACCGCATTCTGGCGGCGAATCATTTCCCGCTCGGCAAGACCACTGAGGCCGGAACTGCCTTCTCCGGCAGTCGCTACCGAAACGATAAGAGGAGTGGATGATGCCACGGCCATCAACGCGAGGGCGGTGCGACTGGATCGGTAGATTGGCGTTTTTTGCATAGTGAGCTGAGGTTTTCTGGCGATGTTTTCGAGGTTTGGAAAGTGTTTTTTCACGGGAATTATTCGGGCGTGATGGTGGATAATGTGCCTTTGTCGATGGAAACTGTCTTTTTAGCGCCGGACGCGTCCAGGTATTCAACTTCGATGGCGTTGTCCGTGATTTTCAGCACCTTGTAGTCCTTCTTGTCCGAGCTTGGAGGCAGAGCGAACGTGGTATTCTCTTCTACTTTGAATTCCTTGCCTTTGAAGCCCAGAGCCTCAAGCGAGAGGATGGCGGTCCGGTCATACTGGAGGTGTTCGTTCTTCCGTTGTTCTGCGAGCGGTGCAGGAATCTTGTAAATGATGCCTTTTTTATTTGGGCGTTGATCCTCGACACGTACCATCGTCACATCGACATCGATATTAATCTTCGAATTGTGTTCCTTAATTACTTCTGATCCCAGCAGCTTGAAGCGATTGAGCATCGGGGCTTTCAAAAAGAACAACGCGTTAGGAGCGACCGCTTCTGCACCGGTTTTGTTAGTCTGGTGACTCGAATCCTCGTAAGTGAAAGGAAATGCGCCATCGGCATTATAACCGGGACGGAGCACCCATATCAAACTTTCTCCTTTCACATACATGAGCTTCGCAATCAGCGAAGGAAACATTTTGGCGTTATTGGGATCTGTTTTTGCATTAAACTCGTCGAGATTTGAAAAGCCGTCCTGATCGGGATCGCGGCTAGGAGAGTCCGCAAAGCCCGGGTCCAAGCGATTTTCGATCCACCAACTGTTAGGAATCGGTGAGTGGACGGGGGCTTCGGTTTTATTGAGAAGATCGATAGGGGTCTCCGGGGACTTGCTGGAAACGAACAGTGGGATGCCGGTAAACAGGTCCACTGGCCTGCCAGCGAGGTCCGCCTGCATCCAAGATTGATCGCGCTTGCCGGATGCCAGTGCCTTAGGGATGAGATCTGCTGCGGTAACGGCGGTATTGCTGTTCCCCTTCCCCTTCAGACCCGCGCCGAAATCCGCTTGGGCGGAATCAAACTTGGACCAGCCGAGATAGACCGTGCCTAACGCAAGTGCAACGGCTCCGCCAAGAGCAGCTTTTTCGTAATTCTTTGAAAACCAGGACATGGTTGAAAAATGGGCGGTTGTCGGGGGTTTATGGAAGTTTCTTCACCGGAAGAAATTGAAGGATATCGAGACGAAGGAAAACTTGCACTTGTTCATTTCCGAGGACTTGCGCCAAGATTTTGCTAAAATCTCCAGAGGCAGGAGTGACTGCGGCAGCCTTCTCAACTGAGTCGGCTCCGGCTGGGGCATCGCCACCGGGGAGGACAATGCCTCCTCCAAATGAACTATCCGCAGAGGCAGGCTTCGCGGTAACAGCTTTATCGAATTGAGCATCCGAAGCCTTTGGCGGTTCTTTTTTTGCATTGGTGATGCGCAGGGAACGAATCACGACGTATTGGCTCTGCGGTTTGACAATGGCCGAAAGAAACTCACGGGCGCTTTTTTCAGGCCCCACAAAGGTAATTTCTAGGGGAAGCGGCCGGACGACGGCGTTAGGCTGCGGCGTGTAAGGTTGATCGTCTTCTTCGGGCAAATTAGGACGATAGAGATTGCGGAACTCTGAGGGCTTTGCTTTAGCCAATTCCAGCAGGATGTTTTTGATGGCTTTGAGCTGATAGTTCAGCATGCCCGTTGTGTTAGGTCGGGCGAGGGACGCTTTATATCCTTCAAAGCCAGCGAAAAATGCTTCAGGAACCGTGGTGCCCGCCTCATCAAAAGCCTTGCGAATTTCCGCATTGGTTTCCTTCAATTGATTGGTGAAGTCCTGAGGAGAGACATCCTTGATGTCCTTGGGGCGAAATTTTTCGAACGACGTTTGAATCGACTCCACCGATTTACGGTATTCATCGATCGCTTTGAGTTTGCCATCGCGGTTTTCATTGGTCGGATAGAGCGGCGCGCTCTCAAATCCAGATGCTTGGCTAGCAGCTTCATCAAACCCGGCCTTCGCGCTCTCGTAGCGGTTCTCTCCCCCGGCACCGACGTAATAAAGCAAAGCTACCCCCACAAGGGTCCCTCCGCCGAGGGCGACCATAAATTTATTATCCTTGATCCAACTCATAACTCAGGTGGCAAATATTGGGTGATGATTACTTAATCGCAATCGGGTGAGACAGCGGCAGGGTGATTTCGAAAGGAAAACCTAATTCACCGCTCTTGCCCTGGACGGCATTGTCCAAAATCTGGTTATCGCTCAGTTGGATCAGCGCGCCGCTGCCATCCTTAGCGGAAAAACTAAAGGTGGATGATTTATCCCGCAGGTTTTTCAGCAACTCCGGCACAACGTTTTGGCTCTTCGGGGTTTCTCGCCAAAAGCCTCTGATGTGGACTGCATTGGCGGTGGGCGCGGCCGAAACCGAGACTTGGGTGGGCTTCCTAGACTCTTGCGCGGGGGCGTCGACCTTGAAGTCGTTCAGCGACGATGTTCCATAGGCCGAGGCAGCGAATTCGGACTTAATGACGGGTTTGCCGTTCTGCACTTTGGACTCAGACGCGCCTGCGCCGCTTTTCTTCCCAGCAAGAGACACGTCGTATCCGCTGAGAAGCTCGAAATCAGTCAGCCAGACGGCGTCACTGGCGAAGGCCCCGCGAACTTCTGCGAGCACGTCCATCCAAGCCGAATGGGCGAACTCCGCGTCCGTGAAACCATCCGCAATGTGGCGCAGGCCCTCCTCATTTTTCAAAAGACCATCGATTTTAGTCTTTAGAGGAGCCAACGTATCGCGAGTTTCCGCCATCTTTCTCGATGATTCTTCAGCTTTAGAGGCTGCTAAATTTTGGAAAACCGCCCAAGCCCCGACGCCTGCCACCAGCACGGCGGCGGCCGCTATGAAAAAGGGTTTCCGCTTATCCGCGGCCCGGGATTGCTCTACCACCACGGGGACTAGATCAATATTGATTGTCGATTTCCCGATTCCACGGAGGCCCAGTCCGACGAGTTCACCCATGAGATGGCCTTCGCGCTGCACGATTGCGGGATCAACGCCCTTACCAATGGTCAGGTTACTAACAGGGTTGAAATATTCAACGGGGAGATTGAGCTTCTCGTGGAAAAATTCGAGGGTGTAGGGAAGGTTTGCGCCTCCACCTGCCAAAAGCACGCGGCGTGGTGCACTGCCGCCGTGTTGGCTGCGATAGTAGTTAGTAGTTCGCGCGATTTCCGCTGGGAGGCGGGTCAAAGCATTGCGAATTACCATCGCCAGCGCCGCGACGGACTCATCCATCTGCCCGGTGTGACCGCCACCCAGTGCGACGAGTCCGTTTGAAACTTTCTGATGCTCCGCCTCAAGGAATGAAATCCCGTATTCTTTGGCGATGGCAGCAGTGACAGCTGCTCCACCGATCGCAATGCTGCGGGTGAAAAAGCGGCGGCCCTCGATGTAAAGAAGGTTACTGGTTCTCGCCCCAATATCGATCAGCAGAATGGGTTCTTCAGGGTTTCCGTAGGCGGCACGGAAAGCATTGTAAATTGCCATGGGCGCGACATCGACCTCGGAAGTTCCGAGACCCCCATCGTTCACCGCGGCGTTAATTTCATCAAGGGCATCGGCTTTGATCGCCACGATCACCACTTCTTTTTCATCTGCGCCTTCGATGAGTTCGTAATCCCATACGACCTCAGCCAAAGGAAAAGGCACATGTTGCTGTGCCTCAAAAGTGACGAGTTGATCGATGTTATCCTCTTGCAGCGGCGGGAGTTTTACAAAACGGGTGAAAACCGCTTGTCCGGCGATGGCATAGCGGGCCTTCGTCTGGCCAAGTTTCAGCCTCTGGGCAAGATCGGCGATGACCACCCGGGTCTGTGAGATTTTCGAGGCCTCCAGCGCTGGGTCGGCGACGATGGATTCGGAATCGTAGGCCTTGAGGACGAGGCCGCCATTTTTCGAAACTTCGAAAACGGCCATGCCGATGCGCTGGGACCCGATGTTGAGTGCGACGGTGCTCTGATTGTCAGCCATGATACGAAAATAATTTAAAAAAGCTTAGAGGGGGAAGTAGTTAGGCCCGCCCCTCCTGTTAGCGGCGCTCCACTGCAACTTCCGCGTAACGATCCCACCACGAGTTGGCGAACGGAGTTTCGTGCTTGGCAAGAAGCGGCACAGATTCGCTGCGGGAAATCTTGTCAGAAGCGGCATTCCACCAACCGGGCTGGCCCTTGTTGGTCCCCTCGGCCTTCTTCTCGCCATTGAGCAGGACTTCATAGCCGACAAACTCAACCGCGTTTTTGCCCCCTTTGTCAGAACCCGTAAGCCGCTTGAGCGAGCTGGGCGACAAATAGATGGAGAAGAAAATCTGATCATCCTCCAAAGGAATATTTACGTGATCGACTTGCTTAGTGAGCAGAAGAAACGTGCCGGGCTTGTCAGGATTCTTCACGGCGACATACCACTTGATCGTGAGTTTCTCACAGGTCTTGGAAGGCGGCTCCGGGCTGATCGAGATTTTCAGGTTGGTCTCGATTTCAAGCCAATCCTTGGGTTTGAAGCTCTTCTGGCGGCCACCTGAAAATTCGGGAGACTGAAGTTCATCAAAAGCCGGTTTTTGTCCGATTACCTTGGACGCCTGTCCGTGAGCGGAAGAAATAGCAAGGAGTGCGATGATTGCGGAGGCCGCGATGGAGAATGAATAGCGTGACAAATCGTGCATATCGTCTGGGGTTTGAAGGAAGCTAGGGAATTGGCTTTCGGGTTGACCAGAGAAAACCACGATTTTCGTTAAAATTTAATGGGAAGTAAATACACTCAAAGCTTGCAACCGCCACAAGCGGTTGACTACGCAGCGCCTCATCCTCATCACTTGGCGATGGCACTTGCGAAATTCCAACCCAGTTCCGGGAACCCAAAAACGGTCGGAAGCTTTGGCAGTGCGGCGGACTTGTGCGCATCGACGGCTCCGACCATCCTAGAGTCCTGCGACCTCGCAGAAATCCGCCTCGACATCGTGATAGAGAAAGAGAGAGGAGTCGATTCAGCGCAATGGTCGCATCTATCAGAAATCCCCCTGTTATTCACCGCTCGGCGCATGGAAGAGGGGGGGGGCCGCGCGTTGAGTGCCACAGAACGGATGGATTTGCTGCGCGTTTCGCTGGAACAGGCCGCACTGGTCGATATTGAGGTGGCGAGCATCAGCGAAATGGGCGATTTGATCAAAGAGCTGGAAGCACTCAAAATCCCATGGATCGCCTCATTCCATGATTTTAAAATGCTCCCTGATTTTCGCATTTTGAACGAAGCGGCGGAGCGAGCCAAGCACGCCGGTGCCGCGATTTTCAAGACGGCCGCGATGCTATCCGGCCCCGCCGACGTGGCCCAGCTAGCAGAGTTCCAACTGGTAGATCATGGCATCCCGGTGGCCACGATGGGCATGGGGCCTCTGGCGCCGGTCTCACGCTTGCTTTGTGCCCAATGCGGCAGCGTGCTCAACTACGGATATATCGGTAAAACACCCACCGCGCCGGGACAATGGGACAGTCTGCTACTGAAACAGGCGATCTCACGGTTAGTTCCGATCCGGCACTAACCAATGATCTCGACTGGTGCATCCGGCAGCGCTTTGAGAAACGCCTGACCGTAGCGCTTAGTTAGAATTCGGTTATCGAGGATGCAGACCAGTCCTTTGTCGCTCTCCGTCCGGATGAGGCGGCCCACCCCTTGGCGCATTTTAAGAATCGCCTCCGGTACGGAATAATCCATGAAAGGATTTCCGCCTGCTGCCTGGATGGCTTCGAGGCGGGACGCGACTAACGGGTGATCTGGCACGGCGAAAGGCAGACGCGTGACAATCACGTTAGAAAGCGCCTCGCCCGGCACATCCACCCCGGTCCAGAAACTATCCGTTCCAAACAAAACACTGTGCACGTCTTTGCGAAATTCCTCAATCATCCGGTGGCGCGGCAGTCCATCGCCTTGTAACAAAACCCGCCAGCCCTGGGCCTTGAAAAAATGCTCTAAGCGCTGCGCCGCATCGCGCATCGTCCGGTAGCTCGTAAACAGCACAAATGCCCGGCCATCACTTTCTAAAACCGACTGCCGGATACCTTCCGCCAGCAGTTCGTCGTAGCGCGGCGTGCCGGGATCTGGCACGGATTTATAGATCCGGATACGCATCTGCCGTGGGTAGTCGAAGGGGCTGCCAATGCATAAGGCCCGCGCTTTTTCCGCGCCCACACGGCCCCGGAAGTAGCCGAGTTTCGGATCGCCGACGCCGAGCGTGGCGCTGGTGAGCACAAGGCTTTTCTTACCGGAAAACAGCAAGGGGCGCAGTCGATCGGCCACGTTCACGGGAGCACCGTGGAGACTATACTGAGTTTCATCGCGACCACTTCGCTCGACCCAATAGACGCTATCTTCGGACCCCTGATCGAGAAAAACCCCGACGGAGCCGTGCGTCTCACGCAGACGTCGCGATGCATCCTGAAGTTCCGCCCGGGTATTTTCTGATTCCACATCTGCGGCGAGTGCGTCGATTTCCTGCCAGAGATTTCGGAGAGGTTCGGCAAGCGTGTTAGAAACCAGTTCAGGTTCACGAACGCGGCATTCTTTTGAAAAATCCCCGAAGCGGGCAATACCACCGATATCGTGGAAAAACCGGTCCGCAGCCATCAGCGCGTTTTCCACTGCCATCATCGCGGAGGCCTTGCGAAACGATTTAAGCAAACCCTTCCGAGTGCGCGGGTGATAGAGACGCTGCAAATCGAAACGCAACCCTGCTTGGGAAACTCGCAAGCCTAACTGAACAGCGGCCACCTGCTCGATCGTGTGCGCTTCATCTAACACTGCAAAATCGTTAGGAAAAAGAAAGCCTCCGATTTTTTTCGCATCTTCTTCTGCCGGCTCGTCCTCGGTATTGAGCAGCGCGAAAAACAGCGTGTGATTCACCACAATCAATCGCGCTTCCGCAGCGGCTTTCCGAGCTTCTTGGAAAAAACAATCGCCCTTAGGTCCGCAGTGCCTCGCCGTGCAAAGGTGCGCCTCGCTGCAAACTTGCAACCAGACCTTCATCTGCGGTTGGAAATTCAAATCACTGAGGGTGCCGTCACGGGTTGATTCCGCCCACTGGCGGATCGCTTCGAGCTCGTCATTTTCCGTTCCGGTAAAGAGATCCGCCGCTTGTTCGCGGGCACGGCGCAGTCGCAGCGGGCAAAGGTAATTTTGGCGGCCTTTTAAAAGCACGGCGGGCAGCTCATCTCCAAGAATTTTCCTAACAATCGGAATGTCCTTGCGCACCAATTGCTCCTGCAAATTGATCGTATGCGTGGAAATAATCCCCTTGCGCCCGGTCTCAATCGCAAAGCGCGCGGCAGGTAACAGATAGGCCAGCGACTTTCCGACTCCGGTTCCCGCTTCCGCCACCAGCGGCGACGCATTGATCAAAGCCTCCGCCACGGCAACAGCGAGCTCTTGCTGCTGCGGTCGGTAAGCGAAATCACGTGATTTCGCTAGGACGCCCTTCCGCGAAAATGCCTCGCGCACCGCATCACTGAATCCGGGCATTGGCTGGCCATCCGCAATCGAAATCATCTCCCGGCCATCGCATCCGGCAATTGGCTTCCTGCCAAGCCGCAACTTCGGCGTTTGTCCATAAGGCACTCGACACCCCCGGCCTGCCACCGCCATTCTCCGCGCCACCCGGCCTCATGCCTTTTTTACGCAGTCCAATCGCCCGATTTTTATTACCCCTCGCGCTTGGCGTGTTGGGTGCCGGACTTTGCGCCTTTCTGGTGCCAGCAGAGACGCTGGCGGTAAAACAGCAGTTACTCGGGTTTCCGGATTCCGATGTGAGCGCCCATCAAGCGCGGCCCTTGATCCTCACGGTGCTTTGCTTTCTGCCCGCGCTGGCCGGGTTGATGTATTGTTTCGGTGGCACGCTCGATCGTTACATTGCTCGCGAGTTTGCCGGTATTTTCTGCATTTGTTTCATGGCACTATTTTTAGTCTGGCTGCTGATCGACATGACGGGATCGATCACGGAATTCAGGGAAAGCAAGAATGTGCTCCACACGCTCGTCTTCTTTTATGGAGCCCGTGCACCCGCAGTCTTTATTCTGTTACTGCCTTATAGCCTGCTGCTTTCTCTGCTCTATGCATTAGGAAAACTTTCGACCCACCGGGAAATCATTGCGATGATTCAAGCAGGCCGAGGAGTTTTACGGATCACCCGGCCACTCATCATTGCTGGGGTATTTTTCAGCCTGATCTGCATGGGCCTGAACTACCATTGGGCGCCGATCGCAGATGGTTCTTATGACGATATCCTCGCTGAAGCCACGGGGAAACAAGCCACGGAAGCGTCTAACGTACTTTATCGCAATCCTTTGAACCGCCGCCTTTGGATGATTGGGGCGTTTCCTCACAATTACCAAATGGGGAAACCGCTTCTCAATGTGGAAGTCACGACGACGCGTAAGGACGAGACACTGGAAAGTCGCCTAACAGCGAAGCGCGCCTTGTGGGACAGGAAGACGCGGACATGGACGTTTGAAGAGCCAATAGTAGGTCATTTCCAACCCGGCCAACCTGCTGAATTCCAAACGTTAGATGAGCCGCTCAAAGTGAAATTTTGGTCAGAAACGCCTTGGCAACTGATCAAGCCGGGCCTGAGTGCCGCCTATCTGGGGATCCCTGACTTGACCACTTGGCTAAATGTGAATGTCAAAAACAAGGAGTTTGCTGACGACTCGCCCTACCGCACCCAGTGGCATTATCGCTGGGCGCTACCATTCACATGTCTGGTCACGGTGCTTCTCGCGACTCCGCTCGCGATTCACTTTTCGCGGCGGGGTTCCGGCGGCGGAGTCTTCATCGCCGTGGTGCTTTCCGCGCTGATGCTTTTGTTTAGCAACATCTCGGTGGCCATGGGCGAAGCAGGCGCACTCCGCCCGGTTTACGCCGCATGGCTGCCGAATTTCACGTTCGCGCTGCTCGGAATCTATCTGTTTCAACGCCGTCTTTCCGGCCGCCCGATCTATCGCGCGTTTCTTCGCTTTCTTCCCGGCAACGACTAACCCACTCATTTCAAACCTATGGCATTTGCTGAATCTTGGCATGTCCGCTCCCGCGGGCGTGAGTGCGCCGCCACCCAACGGGCTTTTGTCGATGGGGAACCGATCATCACCGCACTTTTCCCTGACCCAGAATCTAGCGGCTACATCCGCCGGGACTATTGCGTGGAGGGCTGGGATGACCGGGTGAATGCCGGTGAAAAACCTTTTTCATTCTGGAAAACTCTCTTCGCAGCCCCGACGGGAAATGAAAACCAAAGCCCTGCGGAAAAACTCAGTGCGGAGGAAATCCTCGTCCGTCTCGTAGAAGAAGATGAAGACCACACAGAAAACACCCGCTACATTCTAGCAGTGATGCTTGAGCGGCAAAAACTCCTCCGCGAGACGGATAGCCAACGTACGCCCAGCGGAATTCTGCGCGTTTATGAACACCGCAAAACGGGCGAAGTCTATATCGTTAAAGATCCGGATATTCCCCTTAGCGAGGTCGAGGCGGTGCAAAACGAAGTGTTTATCCTACTGGAAAACAATGGCCGCCTCCCTGCACCCAAGGAGGCTTCGCCGGATTCACCCAGCGAGCAAATCGCGGGAGAAGAAGCCACCGAATCGATCCCGGAGAACACTGAGTAATCGTTGAAAATAGCCTCCTCCTCCTTGATGGGTCGCAAGCCTTGCACCCAGCCCACTCCGCCACTACAAGCGCCGCCGTGGAAGTGATTCGCTATTTCAACCGCCATTCCGGAGTTCTCGAAACCGAACAAGTTTACGGCGAGGACTTCCTGCGCTGGTCGTATGGAAATCCGTTAGGTAAAATCTCACTGGAGGCGTTTGTAAAAAGGCCGTTTTTTTCAAAATGGTATGGGCGGCGCATGAGCACACCGGAGTCCGCCGCACGAGTGGCCCCGTTTATCGCGCAGTACGGGCTGGACCCTGCGGATTTCGCGGAGCCCAGCGAATCTTACGGGAGCTTCAACGAGTTTTTCTATCGGAAGTTGAAAAAAGCGGCCCGCCCGATAGACGAAGATCCAGCGAGCATCGTTTTCCCCGCGGACGGGAGGCACCTCGGATTCGAGCGAGCGTCGGCGATTACAGGGGTTTTCGTCAAAGGACAAAAATTTAATCTAACTTCCCTACTCGACGATGCAAAACTTGCCGCTCGCTACGCGGATGGAGCGCTAGTGCTTTCGCGGCTTTGCCCTGTGGACTATCATCGGTTTCACTTCCCTGTGCCGGGTATCCCAGGCGAGGTTCGCTTGATCGATGGTCCGTTATTTTCCGTGAACCCAATCGCATTGCGGCAGAAGCTCGCGTATCTCTGGACGAATAAACGCACCATCACGGAGCTCAAAACCGAGCACTTCGGGACCGTGCTTTGTCTCGAAATCGGAGCGACTTGCGTGGGCACCATTAGGCAAACTTTCCAACCCGGCATCGCAGTGGAAAAAGGCGAGGAGAAGGGCTACTTTGCCTTCGGCGGCTCCTCGACTCTTACGATTTTTGAACCCAACACGGTTCAGTTAGAGCACGATCTCGTCAGCCATTCAGCCGAGCAAATCGAGCTTTATGCCCGCGTCGGCAGCCGCATGGGTCGCCGTGTTTGACCCATCGCAAAAACCTAACACCTGCCTCGAAAATTTCCAGATGCTGAATCACCTCAAGAAGCTCGAAGAACACGCACGCGAGGCGCTGAAGCCCGCCCTGCAGGGGCAACTTTCACCGGCC
>JAYVNE010000217.1:0-9786 GCA_043758615.1 Akkermansiaceae bacterium | reverse complement strand
GGGCCAAAGGCCCGAGTCTGATTGGAACCGCCCTGTACGGAGCCGTACGCAGGGTGGTGTGGGACCGGGGAGCTAACTACTCCCCGGGACCCGATTCGTTGCTCTTCATTATGCTGTGCTAAGGCGATCCGCTGGTTTTTAGTAGCGGTGTCCGGAATATCTGGAGTATCACTAATAGAATCTCAACCGCCGCAAGAGAAATTAGAGCCACCTTCAGAGGGAGATTAAACAAGTAAGAAACTGTAATAAGAATGAACACCACCATAATTGTGAAAGCGCCACCTGCTCCAAATCCGAATAGTCTTCGTTCGTGGTTATTCTTGCCGTGCTTGTCGGTAAAGAACATCATCAAGAGCGTATTAACTAGCGTGAGGGGAACCATGAAAGAGCAGGAAAGTAGAAAAAGCTTAGAGGTGGGCGCGGAGGCTATCAGAGAGGGATCAAACACCCAGATGACCAAGACGCCAGGAAACACGGCGGCGGACAACGTGAAAGCCGTGAAAACGGTGTCTTGTATTCCGTCTCTCGATATACCTTTGAGCAGTTCCATAAGTCTTAATTCTTCAACGAACAGTGTATTGGTTCACTGGGATATTGGCTTTTCGAGTTAGCTCTGGCAAGAGGAGAAGCGCCTGATTTTCTAATCGCTGATAGTAAAGGACTTGTCGCTGTTGTTTGGCTAGATTGAAGGATCGGATGGGGTGGAAATTAGCAATCCAGTGGTTACTTGTTATCGAGTGGCTTGGCGATTAAATTTTTGGAACACATAGAAGTAAGGATGCACGAAGCTAGTAGATTTTCCTTGGCTTGATAGGTGTTCATGTGAAACCTGTTTGCATGAATACGCAAACAGCACCGACAGCCCAGTCTAAAGCTCGTTTCGACTGGAGGGAGGATCTCGCAAAGTCAAGGGATCTCAGCAAGCGCGAGATCGATGCTTACGGCTATGTGCTGGGCTGGATCGAGAGCTGGAGGATAGCGAAGGACCTGCCCGCAGGCCGTGATGCTGCCCGGCGATGGTGGGTAGAGGTCGCCAAAACGAAGCAGCGTCCGGAATGGCAATTACGGCAATGGGAAGAAGCAATCCGTTGGTTTCTCGGATGGCTGGAGATTTGTGAAAAGGCCGGAGGTGACGCGCGGACGATTGGGGAACGGTTGAAGGAGGCAGTCAACCATGCTGGGGCCCGGCGCGGCCTTGCACTGAAGACTCGGCAAACCTACGGCGGCTGGGTGGCGCGGTTTGGAGCTTTCGCGTCCACGGAGAAAAGGGTGATGGATGAAATGGTGGGCAGGAATTGGCTGACTTTTCTAGTGGAAAAGGAGAAGGTGGCGTTTGCCACGCAAAAGCAGGCACTGAATGCATTGGTGTTCTTTTACAAAGATGTCTGCGGGCGCGCGGAGGTGGACTTGCAGGTGAAGATGAAAAAGACGGGACAACGGCAGCCGGTGATTCTTAACAAATCGGAATTGATGGGGCTAATCGGCAAACTGGAGGATCGGTATAGGACACCGGCATTGTTGCAATATGGAGCGGGCTTAAGGCTCAAGGAACTGGTGCAACTCAGGGTCAAGGATGTGGATCTAGAGCGGGGTGCAGTGACCATTCATGCGGGCAAAGGGGATAAAGACAGGGAATCCGTGATACCGAACTGCCTGAAGGAGGCGTTAGCGAAAAAAATCGAAGAAGCACGGGTATTGTGGGAGCTGGATAGAAGTAACAGAGTCCCAGGAGTGGCATTGCCGGGAGCCCTCGCGCGGAAAATGCCCAAGGCGGGGGAGAAGCTCGCTTGGATGTGGGTCTTCCCGGCGGACCATCTTTCCAAGGATCTGGAAAGCGGAGTGGTGAGGCGGCACCATCTCCATCCGAAAGTATATGCTGAGGCGATCCGACGGGCAGCGGAAGAAGCAGGGATCAGAAAGCGCGTGACTACTCATGCGCTCAGGCATGCCTTCGCCACGGATCTTTTGCGAAGTGGGACGGATATACGGACCCTGCAGGAGCTGCTGGGCCACGCGGATGTGAAGACGACGGAGATTTATGCGCATGCAGCGGAAATCGGAAATGGGATGGGAGTGCGGAGTCCGCTGGATAGGGTGGGATAGGAGATAAAGAAGAAGATGGATTGATGAATGATGATTGTTGATTTCGGATTGTTGATTTGAGGAAATTAGAAGCGGGTGGGTGGGTTCTTTCCATCAACTCTGAACTCTCAACTCTTCGTGATTTCAAAGGGATCGAGGGGGGCGCGGAAAGTGGGCGGTCCGGGCTTGCCCTGCGGGATTTCCCGGGCATGCTTCGCGGCGTTGTGAGTTCTATTCCGGTCGAGCCATCTTTGGAAATCTTCGCTGAGCTGGCGAAACGAGGCAATGTCGTGCCCGTTTACACCCAGCTTGCGGCGGATTTCGAGACCCCATTGTCCGCTTATTTGAAATTGCGGGATAACTGCCATTCGTTTCTCTTGGAGAGCGCAGAGAGTTCGGAAAAAGGCGGGCGGTGGTCGATCGTGGGCAGCGGCCCGCGTTTGGTTTTCGAGGCACGGGAAAAGGAAATCACGATCCGTGAAGGATCGAAGGTGCGCACATTTACCGCAGAGGACGATGTGCTGGCGGCGTTGGAACGGGAGATGGCGGCTTACAAACCGGTGACTCACGGGGCGCTGCCGCAGTTTTCCGGCGGGATGGTGGGCTACCTTTCGTATGATGCAGTTAGGCAGTTCGAGCCGACGCTAGGGGCCCCGCCGCCTGATGTTTTGGGCATTCCCGATGCAATGTTCATGCTGGCGGATACCTTGTTAGTTTTTGATCATCGGCTGCGGCGATTGCAGGTGATTGCGAATGCGTTCATCGATGAGTTTCCGACGCATGAGGAAGCATATGCGGCGGCACGCGGGCGGATCGCGGCGATGGTGGAAATTTTAAACCGACCGTTCCATGTCCCGGCGCTGAACGGACTGGAAAAAGTCACACCCGCCTTGGCGACGAGCAACACGACCCAAGCGGAATACGAAGCAATGGTGTTAGATGGCAAGGAGTTCATCGCATCGGGTGATATTTTTCAATTTGTGCCGAGCCAGCGATTCGAAACCGATTTCGATCAGCCACCAGTGGATCTCTATCGGGCGCTGCGTTTTGTAAACCCATCGCCGTATATGTTTATCTTGGAGCTGGGGGATTTTTCGTTAGTCGGTAGTTCCCCCGAGGTGCATGTGCGTTCGATCAACGGGCGGATTGACATTCGTCCCATCGCCGGGACGCGGCCGCGCGGAAAGACACCGGAAGAGGATGATGCACTGGCAGCGGATCTAATGGCGGACCCGAAAGAGTGCGCGGAGCATCTGATGTTAGTGGACCTCGCGCGGAACGACGTGGGGCGGATCGCAAAACATGGGAAGGTGAGCGTGGATGATTTTATGATTGTGGAGAGATATAGCCATGTAATGCATATTGTTTCTAACGTATCGGGCGAATTGGACCCCTCGCACAGTGCCTACGACGTGCTGCGAGCGACGTTTCCCGCAGGAACCGTCAGTGGCGCGCCAAAGATCCGTGCGATGCAAATCATTAACTCACTGGAGAAAAACAAGCGCTGTGCCTATGCAGGTGCGGTCGGGTATTTCGGCTTTGATGGCTCGCACGATTCCTGCATCACACTCCGGACGTGCCTCCTGAAAAATGGCAAGGCTTATGTGCAGGCCGGTGCTGGGGTAGTTGCCGATTCCGATCCCACCTATGAGTATGTGGAAACCGTCAACAAGGCGAAGGCGCTACTGAGTGCCATCGCCCTTGCTAGAACCTTGGGCGGAGAAGTTATGAAGAAAAATTGAACCGCAGATGGACACAGATGAACGCAGATAAGAAAATGTTGAGTTTCTAGAGTTGATAGTTGTTTGTCAGATTAAGAAAAATAAAAGCACCTATTATCCCATCTTCCATCTGCGTGTATCTGCGTCCATCTGTGGTTAAAAAATCTTAAATATAAATTTTCCCCATGCTCCTCATTTTAGATAACTACGATTCCTTCACCTACAATCTCGTGCAATACTTTGGCGAGCTAGGGGCGGAGATGAAAATTTTTCGCAATGATGTGCTAACGGTGGAAGATGTGATGGCGATGAAGCCGGAGCGCATTTGCATTTCACCGGGTCCGTGTACTCCCACGGAAGCGGGGATTTCCTGCGAGCTGATCGAAAAGTTAGGCGCATCGACTCCGATCCTCGGCGTTTGTCTCGGACATCAATCCATCGGCCAGGTTTATGGTGGCGATGTCGTGCGGGCGGACCGCTTGATGCACGGGAAGACCTCGCCGATCCATCACTCGGGAAAAAGTGTTTTTAGCGGGATGCCGAGCCCGTTTGAGGCGACCCGCTATCACTCGCTGATTGTGAAGCGCGAGACTTTACCGGACTGCTTGGAAATCACCGCATGGACGGAGGAAGGGGAGATTATGGGTCTGATGCACAAAGAATATCCGGTGCATGGTGTCCAGTTTCACCCGGAATCCATCCTGACTCAGGACGGGAAAAAGCTGTTGGAGAATTTCCTTAGGCTCTGACCTCGGAGCGCTGGCTGCGCTTGCGGATCGCGAACACCCACGCAGGAGGCAGGTTCCGCATGGAGAAGCTGGTGCAGACGCTTTTCAGATCGAGATCGTTCATCACTTTGCGCGGCACAGGGCACAGCGGGCGATAGGTAAACTGATAGATTGCGCCGCCCTCGCGAAGTTGCGCGAACGAGCCTTCGAGGATGCTGTGAATCACATTTTGCGGCATCGAAAGCAGAGGTAACCCACTGACGATCGCGGCCACCCCATTTTCATCATAGAGCCCGAGGCTGCTTAATTTCGTGGCGCAGGCGGAAACGATCCGGACGTTGGGAAATCTGGCACTGAGGAGTTTTGCGAGTTTCGGATCGTATTCTAGCAGCGTCAGATTTTCCGCAGCCACGCCTCTTGCGAGCAGGGCTTTGGTGAACACTCCGGTGCCGGGGCCGAGTTCCAAGACGGGGCCGGTCGAAGCCGAGATTTCTGAAGTGATCGCCTTGGCAAGCACGGGCCCAGAAGGCACGATCGAACCGACCTTGAGCGGTGCGCGGAGCCAAGCTTTCGCAAATGCTGTGAATTCACAAACGGGCGTGGACTCGGAGTTCATGAATCGTGGGTCAGCGTGAGGATTGAAGGCCTGCTCATCGGAGCACTAAGAACCAGCGCACTCGCGTAAACGATTAAGGAGGGTAAATCCATCGTTTGCCAAGAAAGTAATCAGAAAGTCACGATGAACGAATTTTACGCGGCCCTGTCTCTTTGCCCACGTGGATATCCCATCGACTCGCGCGATCGCGGCTGGCTTAGGAGCCAGAAATTCTCGAAACTCGCAAGCGTTCTGCGGTGATAAGTGCTTGGAATTGCGCGTAGTCCCGTTCCCGGGTGGATGATAGCAAGCGGTAGCTGTAGCGGTGCCAATGGCGCATTTCCTCGAGGGCATTGCTCATGCGTAGGGCGATGGTTTCCGCGCTGTCGGTTCCACGCTCGGAAAGACGTGTGTGGAGTTCCTGCTCGCTGGGCGGCATGACGAAAAGGTCAACGAACGCGCGCTGAATGTCAGGGTCGGGGCACGCGCGAATTTGATCTGCGCCTTGGATATCGATGTCCATGACCACGTCGATTCCTTGTTTGAGGTGGGCGATGACCTCCGATTTCAGTGAGCCATAGAGATTTCCATGAACCACGGCATGTTCCAAAAAATCATGGGTTTCGAGTCGGCGGGAAAATTCCTCTTCCGTGAGAAAATGGTAGTCCTTACCATCTTCCTCGCCGGGGCGAGGGGGGCGGGTGGTGCAAGAAATCGAATACCGGACCTCGCCGGATTTCGCGAGCTGGTGGCAAAGCGTGGTTTTCCCCGACCCGGAAGGGCCTGAAACAACAAGGAGAATGCCGGAGCGTTCGGACATGGGTGGAGCATGTAGAGACGAAGTGAGTAGGGGAATCAAGGAGTATTTCTCGACATGGATAGGTTAAGTGGGCATCGGCGAGTGCGCTTTCCAAGTGACTGGTGAAGTGCGCGGCAGATCTCGAAATTCCGGGAAATTGCAGGTTGCGTGCGTGGTTGGATTTCCTAAGGATCAGGAAATTAGCCATGCTTCTTCCGGTATTTCAGGATCTAATCAAACCGCAGTGGCGGAAAGTGTTGGTGGAGCTAAAGCTCGCAGGCAGTCTTTCTGTGAGTGATTTGTCGCGGAGCGTGGATGCTTCCTACATGGCGGTGAAACAGCAGTGCGAGGAGCTGAAAAAACTCGGATACCTCGGACGCACGCGGGTGCCGCGCACGGAAGTGGGAAGGCCGGAGATTTTCTATCGGCTCACGGACAAAGCGGATGCACTTTTCCCCCAAGCGGGAGTGAGTTTCACTTTAGATTTGTTAGGTGAGCTCAAGCAAAATTACGGCGAAAGTTTTCCAGACAAATTGCTTTTCCACTTCTTCGGAAAACAGGAGCTCGTCTGGCGGAAGAAGCTCGAAAAATGCCAGTCACTCGTCGAGAAGGCCACCAAGCTAGCGGCCTTGCGTTTGAAGGCCGGCTGTTTCGGCCAGTGCAAATATGATCCAGAGGCGGGATTTCGCATGGAGGAATACCACAATCCCTTGCAGCGTATTTTCGAGCAATACCCGCGAGCAATTGCGATGGAGCACCGGATGGTGGAGCAGTTGCTAGGCACCCAAGTGGTGCGCCGCGAGCTTCCAGGCAGCGGTTCAGTGCCGCCGCGGGTGATTTTCGAAATTCCAACCCTCGGTGTGCGTTGAATGATTCGCCTGAATGTTTTACGTTGATTGAGCGTCGAACCGAAAGTTTTCCTAATGCTATGAAAAATCGTTTTTTGATCCCCGCTGTCGTGATGGCTCTTTTGATGGTGCCAGCCTGTGATAGAAAATCATCCGATACCGCCAAACAGCTCGAAGAACTTCAGCGCAAGGCGAGCGAAGCGCTTGATCGCCAGAAAGAGCTGGAGCGGCAAATTGAAGACCAAAAACTTGCATCCGAACGCGAAGCAATTGAGCGCGACCGCATGCAGATTGAAAATGATCGCGACGAGCTCGCACGCCAGCAAGGCGACGCCGCTGCTAATAAGGCGGAGGATGTTAGGAAACGCGAGGAGGCATTGGCCAGCCGTGAGGGGCGGCTTGAGCAACTCCAATCAAGCATTGATGAAAAACAGTCTAATTTATCACAACGCGGCGCGCGGCTCAATGACCAAGAGCGTGATCTAGCAGGACGTGAAGCATTGCCGTTTCAATCAACCGTGCAACAGGAGCCAGTAGGGGATTACGGGATGTTTTATGATCAACTTTCTTCTTATGGCTCGTGGTTTGAAACACCGGACTATGGTTACGTCTGGCAACCGGTGGCGGTGAGGGATTCGAATTGGCGGCCGTATTCCCGGGGGAGTTGGATTTGCAGCGATCGAGGCTGGACATGGGTTTCGGATGAACCTTTCGGTTGGGCGACCTATCATTATGGACGATGGGCTTTGGTCCGAGGCCGTGGCTGGGTATGGGCGCCGGGCAGCGAGTGGGCACCCTGCTGGGTGTCATGGCGGGAAAATGGCAGCCACATCGGCTGGGCACCGCTGCCGCCAGAAACCCTCGCTTATCGGAACTCTCGTTGGGATTCTTCGGTGGACGCGCAGTTCGGCATCGGCGCCTTGTGGTTCAATTTCGTGGAAATTCGCCACTTTGGAAGTCCTCTCTATCAACATTGCCTGCCGGTTTCAAACAACGTCAGTTTTTTCCAACAGACAACTAACATTACCTACATCCACATTGAGAATCGCCAAGTGATTTGCGGTGGACCTCGATACCGGGAGGTCTGTGACCGAATCGGTCGCCCAATTCCTTTTTGTCGTTTGGAAATTGACCAGCATCCGCGCACGGGCGGCAACGTCATCGGGATGCGGCCACAGATCAAAGGTGATCGACTGTTAGTCTCTGCACCTAACATCGACGCGGGTTGGAATGAAGGGATGAGGCCGAAGCGCATCAAAGGTCGCATGGACACGCTGGAGCTAGAGCGAAATGAGCCGCTTCGCCCCGAGATCGTGGATCGTTTCAAGAAAAACCGTGAGGAGAATGTGAGGATCGCGGATCGTTCCATTCAGGAAATGGGAGGCAGTGAACACTTCAATCAGCAACGCGCCGAACGCTTGGAGCAAAACCGCATGCAGGGGGAAGCGCCAATCGGCAATCCAGAGAAAGCTCGTGATGCCGCGAAATCCGCAGGCCGGTCGCCGCGCCCCGATGATCGGGAGGATGTGCCGAAGCCAGTAGTTAGAGTTTCCGATAATACTGAAACAATCAAACGAAATTCTAATCGTATCGAAAATCCGCCCCAAGGAGCTGAGCCGCGCCCGCAAGAGCGATTGGAGCCGAAACAATCGGATCCAGCGCAAGCTCGCGAAATTCCTGAGGGGCGTTTGAGGCCACAGCTCGAAATGAAGCGCCCGATTCCGGCAACTGAACTACCGCGTGAAGAAAAGCAGGTTCGATCACCCGAGCCGCAAGAACAGACTCATCAACCCGCATTGCCGTCACAGAATTCAGTGAGGGAATCGATGTCACAACGCGAAAAGGAGAGACTGCTCCAACAGCAGGAGCAACTGCGCCTAGATCAGCAAAAACAGCAGGCCGAGCAAGTGCGTGACGCCCAGAAAGAAGCGATGGTGCAACAACGTGAACAAGTCAGGCAGCGCGAAAATGCAAGGCAGGACGCATTGAAAAGTCAGCAGGCAATCCAGGCTCGCGAAGTCCAAAAAGAAGCGATGGCACAGCAACAGCAACTCGCCCAACAACAGCAAGAACGAGCACGCCAAGAACAGGAAAATCAGCAGGCCGACCAAGCCCGCGAAGCCCAGAAGGAAGCAATGGCACAGCAACAGCAACTGGCCCAACAACAGCAGGAGCGAGCACGCCAAGAACAAGAAAATCAGCGGGCGGACCAAGCCCGCGAAGCCCAGAAGGAAGCAATGGCGCAGCAACAGGAACGTGCCCGCCAACAGCAAGAGGAACAACGACAACAGCAACAAGGCCAAGCACGCCAACAGGAGCAAAAGAAAGAGTTGGACCAGAACCAAGAGCAGGAACGAAGACGGAATCGGTAAAGACTTGCCTCTATTGTAGATCAAACGGGTCGGCCAATTCCGATCAGTTGTGACATCTGATCGGATGACCGTGCCTTGCGCTTCGTGTTGGGCGACTTGTGCCGGTAAGCAATCGTGCTCCCATTTTTTCAGATCTTAGCCCAGTACATTGTCAGTTAGGGTGGCCGATGCGCGGTTGCTATCGAGTTTAAAATGGAATTTTTAATATGGGAATTTCCGTTTGTAAGAAAAGTCTTACGACATAAAAGAGATTCGCGATGTATGCCAAAAAACAGTTAGAATTTTTGTCGTTTTTGTGACTCAAACTTCTGATTTGATCAATCTGATTAGGTGAAGATTCTGTCACTTAAATAAAAAGATGTTGACTTGTTAGTCCTTCCCCTGCCCTCTAACGACATGTTCGTTTTCCGTTCATCAGTAGCCCGCCATATCGTCACCTACGCGGCGCTTTTATTGGCAAGTATGCTTTCAGCGGGTGAACCTGGCAAAATGACCCGTGAAGTCTGGACAAATCTGCCGGGCACCAAGCTCACTGATTTCACCTCTAGCAGCCTGTCGGACTTAGAAGAAGCTTCTAAATCCGCCGCCCTTCGATCACACTCCACGCATGGCAGTTCGTTTCGTCTCCGTGGATCATGACA
>JAYVNE010000216.1:0-60783 GCA_043758615.1 Akkermansiaceae bacterium | reverse complement strand
GGTAAAATTTTCCAAGCGTTCCGTGCGGAACTCGCCAAGGCCATCGTCGGCCAGGATAAGGTGATTGAACAGCTTGCGATCTGCCTTTTTGCCCGTGGCCATGCTCTCTTGATGGGCGTGCCGGGCTTAGCCAAAACGTTGCTGGTTTCCTCGGTGGCGCAGACATTTGATCTTTCGTTCAACAGAATCCAGTTCACGCCCGACCTGATGCCGGCGGATATTACCGGCACCGACATTATCCAAGAATCCGGCGTAGGTGGCCGACGCGAGTTTGAATTTATCAAAGGGCCCGTTTTTGCGAACATCGTGCTCGCCGACGAAATCAACCGCGCTCCTGCGAAAACCCAGTCCGCGATGTTAGAGGCGATGCAGGAAAATAAAGTCACCGTGCTCGGCAATACTTACACTCTTTCGCCACCCTTTTTCGTGCTCGCGACACAGAACCCGATCGAGCAGGAAGGCACCTATCCGCTACCGGAAGCCCAACTCGACCGTTTCATGTTTCTCATTGAGGTGGATTATCCATCCGCCGCCGAGGAAAAGGAAATCGCCCGCGCCACGACCGGCACGGCGCGGAACATGCTCAATCACCTGCTAGATGGAGAAAAAGTCATCGCCTATCAGCAACTCGTTCGTCGAGTCCCGGTTCCTGAGCACCTCTATGATTACGCGGTGAAAATCGTCCGTAAAACCCGTCCCCACGAACCCGAGTCACCGCAATGGATCAAGGACACCGTCGGCTGGGGCGCCGGGCCACGGGCCGTGCAGTATCTGATTCTCGGCGCAAAATCACGCGCCGCGCTCCGTGGTTCTTACATGGCCTCGTTAGAAGACCTCGAAGCCGTCGCCTCCTCTGTGCTCACCCACCGCGTGATCACGAATTTCTCTGCCGAGTCACAAGGCATGACTTCAAAGAAGATCGTGGAGCGGTTGATTAACGAAATGAGAGAGGACTGAGCCATGAACGCGGAGCCAAGAATGGTAAAAATCCTGCGGAAATTTAGTTCCTTTGAAGAGCAGCGAATGTTTCACATCGAATATTGGCAAATGCTCGATTCCGCAACCCGTTTCACTGAAGCATGGAAACTCGTTTTATACTACCGTGAACACCACCAAATCGAACCAATTGAACCAAGACTTCAGAGAACTGTTACAACTGTTCGCAGAATATGAGGTCGAGTATCTAGTTGCGGGAGGATATGCGGTAGTGCACCATACCCAGCCACGTTTCACCAAAGATCTGGACCTTTGGATTAAGCCAACTCATGATAACGCAAAGCGCATTCAATTCGTATTTCATAAATTCGGTATTCCCCTAGTTGAAGTATCAGTAACTGATTTCGAGAGCGAAGGACTGCAATACACGATTGGAATACCGCCATGCGCTATTGATTTTCTCACTACGATTCCAGGACTCACATTTGGTGAAGCTTATCGCAATAAGTCACTCGATGAGTCTTTGGGATTTCCAGTTTATTATATCGGAAGGGAAGACATGATGATTGCAAAAGCGACATCAGGCAGACCCATTGACCTAGCAGATCTTGATGAGCTACGGCTGGCGGCAAAAATTTTACCGAAACCATGAGTCATTCCTTCATCGACAACACGCTGCTCTCCCGCCTCGGCTCCTTGCCCATAGAATCGCGTGCGCCGATGATGGGCAACGTGGCTGGCAAACACCGGTCGCCACACCGTGGGTCATCCGTCGAGTTTGCGGAGTATCGAAAATATGTTCCCGGTGATGACACGCGACGTCTCGATTGGAAAGCGTTCGCGCGCTCGGATCGTTTCTACATCAAGGAATTTGAAGCAGACACGAACTTGCGCGCCTATTTTGTGGTGGATGCATCTGGCTCCATGAATTTCGCAGGAAAGGGCGAGGCGAAGATTCAAGTGGCCCGCCGTATTGCAGCATCGCTCGCTTATCTGTTAGTCAATCAGGGTGACGCCGCCGGGCTCTCGATTTGCACGGACAAGCTCCACCTCGAAGTCCCCCCCAGCCGCCGCGCTGCGCACCTTGAGCGCTTTTTTTCCACACTCGGAAAAGTTCAGCCCTCCGGTGAAACCGGTCTGATCGCCGCGTTGCATACTATTGCAGAAAAAATCGGTCAGCGCGCGTTTATCGTCATTCTATCCGATCTCTTCACCGACACCGCTGCACTCGGTGATGCCCTCCAGCACCTGCGCTATCGCAAACACGACATCTCCGTTTTTCACCTGATGGATCCGCTAGAAATCGGCTTCGAGTTTGATCGCCCGCACCGCTTCGTGGATCTGGAAGACGGCACTTCCATCGTTGCCGAGCCAAACTTGATTGCCGACGAATACAAGACCGCCCTCCGCGATTTCCTAACAGCCGTCCGCGCCAAGTGCCATGACGCCTCCGCAGACTATCAGCTTATTCCTACCGACACCCCACTGGAGCCGCTTCTCCGCGAGTTCCTAACGGCGCGCCTCCCGAAATCCAAACACTAGGAATCCAGTGTCACAGGTCCGATAAGACCCATAAGTCCTATTTTTCCCAATGCTTTTCCTAAACCCACTTCTTCTCTGGTTCTTGGCCGCCGCGAGCGTTCCAGTGATCATTCATCTCTTAAACAGACGCCGCCACAAAACCATCCAATGGGCCGCGATGCAATTCCTACTCAAAGCCACGCGTGAGTCTCGTGGTAAGAAAAAGCTCCGCCACATCCTTATTCTCATGTGCCGCGCACTCGGGATCGCCGCGCTTGTTTTCGCCGCGGCCCGCCCGATTGTCTCCGGTCTCATCGGTTGGGGAGGCGGCTCGATTGATACCGTCATCTTGCTGCTAGATCGCTCCGCCTCCATGGAATCCAAACCCGGCGACGGGCTCAACCCTCGCCGCCAGATCGTCATTGAAAAAGTCCGCGATGCGATGACTAACCTCGGCTCCCCGCGCTTAGTGCTGATCGATAGCGCCAGCAAAAAACCGCAGGAAGTCCCCTCACCCGAGACGCTCACCGAACTTTCCGCCACTGCCGCCACGGACACCGCCGCAGATTTCCCCACTCTCCTGAACCGCGCGGCTGAGTATCTCATGGAAACTTCCGGTCGCTCGGAAATCTGGCTCGCCTCCGATCTCCAATCGTCTAACTGGCACCCCGACGACGAACGCTGGGCCACCGCCCGAGCCAGCCTCGCATCGCTCCCGCAAAAACCGGCCATCCGCGTGCTTTCGCTCACTGGCTCTTCCGCTCCTAACATTAATATCCGCCTCCTTAGTGCTCGCCGAGCCGGGGATGAAGTCGTGCTCGACCTGGAAATCCTGCGTGCCGAGGAATCTCGCGGCACCGCCATCGTCCCTCTAACGACCCACCTCAATGGCACCCGCACCACTGAAAGCCTTTCACTCCCCGCCCAGTCCCTCCGCTTTCAGAAGCGCATTACCATCGCACCTGATAGTGTTACGGGTTACGGCTGGCTCACTATCCCCGCCGATGGAAACCCTAGCGACAACGCGGCCTTTTTCGCCTATGGCCCTGCCCGGCCTATCAAGTCGGTCGTCGTCGCTCCCGCCGGTGAGGCCGCTGACTACCTCACCCTTGCCGCCGCGCCTCCTGGTTTCGGAAACCAAAGCGTCAGCCGGATCGATCCGGGACAAGTTAGCACGCTCGCAACCGGAGACATCGCCTCGATCATTTGGGCCGCGCCGATTCCCGCCGGTCCTGCTTACGAAGCAATTAGCCGCTTTCTAACATCTGGCGGCCACATCCTTTTTCTACCACCCGGCATCCCATCAGAAAACTCATTCGCCGATCTCAATTGGTCCGATCCCGCAGAAGCGCCTGCCGGGAAATTTTTTATTCTCAAGGATTGGAATCACAGCGATGGCCCGCTCCGGGATGGTCTTGATGGCAACCCTATCCCCGCCGACCGCCTCCGCGCGATTCGCCGTCAAATTCCGCTTGGAGACGCCACGCCGCTTGCCCGCTGGGAGGATGAGGAACCTTTCATTACCCGCCGCATCGTCGATCACGGCACCGCATGGTTTATGGGCACCACCCCGGATTATGCGTGGTCTAACTTAGGCGACGCTGATGTTCTGCTCCCCACTATCCAACGCATCATCGCCGCCGGTGCTGACCGTTTCGATGCCTCTTACCTCACCACCGTCGGCAGCGATGCCACCCAGCTCCTCGCAGGGGAAACACGAACCCGCCTCGACGACTACGGTTCTCCCGATGCTGCAAACGCAACCTATCAATCCGGCATCTTCCGCCTCGGCGAACGACTGCTCGCCATCAACCGCCCCACCTTGGAAGACGCTCCGGAAATCCTGTCCCGCGATTCACTCGACAACGCTCTCTCCGGCACCGGCTACACGCTCCTCGACCAAGCTGGCCAAGCCAACGACCCTTCGCTTTCTCGCGATGTCTGGCGCGCTTTCCTCATCGCCGTTCTCTTCTTCTTCGTCTCGGAAGCCATCCTCTGCCTACCGAAAAAATCCCATCCGCAGGTACTTCCCACAAAAGTGACGGTGTAATTTCCCGCCTAAATGGGATTGGTCGTCTAAAATGATTACGGATCACATCACGTGATCGCGTACGAATTTAGCGCTTGTGAAAATGATGGTTGATTGATAGTTAACGAATCTTGATTTCTTCGTTTCAACCTTCCAAAGTTCTCATCCTCTTGCTTGCCTCGTGCTTCATTTGGGTCGGCGTCATCTTATTGGGTGTCGTATGCTTTCTAGGCACAGCGGTGACCACGGGATGGATCATTACGGGCGGTCTTCTACTCGCCTCAGCGGTCTGGATCGTGATCATGGCCAGGGAAATCCGGCATGCCATTGAACTTCCTAGATGTTGCCCGGCCGGGGAGTTGCATGCGGATTTCCAGTTTGCGCTTCCCAGTGTGAAGACGCCTGCTGCCCATTCCAAAAAGCCTTTCCAGGCTGGCAACGGTGCAAACTTGAGATCTCGTGGCCGATCCCGCCGGTCGATTTCGTTCCCGGAAAGTTCGGCCTCCAGACGTTGAAAATCCCCTCGCGCCCGTTCAAATTCCCATCCGGGGTTTGACATCGCCGCCGGGAAAGAAACATTGGTGCGCATGTACGAAGCAATCGGAAAAATCAAATTGATCTCGGCAGTCCAAAGCTTTACTCGCGGTTTCACCAAGCGGGAGTTTGTGGTCACCACCGCGAACGATAAATACCCCCAGGATCTCAAATTCGAGATCGTGAAAGACAAGTGCTCGCTGCTCGACTCCTATAAGGAAGGGCAAGAAGTTCAGGTCACTTTTGACATCCGTGGAAATGAATATAACGGCAAGTATTATGTAAGCCTTTCCTGCTGGAAAATTCAGTCTTCCGATAGCCCTGTAGCCTCTCACCAGAGCTCTAGCAGCTCCCGCCACAGCGAAGCGCCGGCAAGCGCCGAGCCTGCTTTGGACGATCTGCGCAATGAGGAAGACTTCGACGACGATATCCCCTTCTAATTGAACTGAATCCCGCCTTCAGAATGGGCACCGATTGCTTGCATTTGGTATAGCCATCCAAGACTACGCCCTCAGGCAGAAAACCATTCGGAACTCCCGGCAAAAAAATGGGTTGTCATAACGAGTTTTATCGTCACGATGGAATCCGTCATGAAAAACATCGTTACGTTTTCTCGCGTCCTGGCGGATGCCACTCGCTGGCGGATTGTCCGACTAGTGATGAATAACGCATTATGTGTCTGCGAACTGGCGGATATTTTGGATATGCCCCAATCGTCTGTTTCCAGCCATGTCCAGATCATTCGCAAGGCAGGCTTATTGGAAAGCGAGACCTGCGGAAAGTGGACTTATTTTCAAATCCACCGCGACTACCAAAAGCTCATCCAGTCCCTCGCGAAATTCTTCAGCACTGCCGAAGACGCGATCTTGGAGGCCGATCTCGCGAGTTCCGTTCAGCGTCTCGCCAAACGCGAAAATAGCTGCTGCCCAAGGCCGAAAAATTTATTCGTTAGAAAGCTGACCAAAGCGTGAAACTCTCTGAACTCAAATTCCTGCTCACCGAACATTCCCAGCGCAGCTTCCGCATCGCTCTACCTGATGGAAATGCAGTGCCGATTTCCTTCCACGTGACCGAAGTCGGCCGAATCGATAAAACGTTCCTCGATTGTGGCGGCAAGCTGCGGAAAATTACCACCTGCCAGCTCCAAGTTTGGGTGGGTGTGGATGATGAGCATCGCATCGAGACGGGAAAAATGGCGTCCATCCTCGAGAAGGGAAAAGCCCTGCTGCCAGACGATTCCATCCCCGTGGAAATCGAATATGAGGACCGCGTCATTTCGCAATACACCATTGAAGGACATGACCTAACAGGGGACGCCATTGTCCTAAACCTCGCCCACAAACACACCGAGTGCCTCGCTCCCGAACTTTGCGGGCTCCCGTCTCTGAACCGCCTGCTCGCCATCGGCGGAAAGTCCCCTTGCTGCGGCCCCATCGGCTGCTGTGAATCATGAAACGCCTCATCGCAGAATTTCTCGGCACTTTCGCCCTCGTCTTTGCGGGGACCGGAGCCATCGTCGTCGATCACGCGAGCGGCGGCGTCATCGGCCACGTGGGCATCGCCATCGTCTTCGGACTCATCGTTCTTGCGATGATTTACACGTTTGGCGATGTGAGTGGAGCCCATCTGAATCCCGCCGTCACCCTCGGCTTCAGTGTCGCCGGAAGATTTCCGTTAGGCGATGTCGCCGGTTACGTCTCAGCCCAGCTCGGTGGAGCATTCGCCGCGAGCGGACTGCTCAAACTGCTTTTTCCGCTAGATATTACGTTGGGGGCCACGCTCCCAAGCGGCAGTGTCTCACAGAGTTTTATTTTGGAAATCGTGCTCACCGCCATCCTGATGTTTGTGATTCTCAGTGTCTCTAGCGGAGCTCAGGAAAAAGGCATCACCGCAGGCATCGCCATTGGTGCCGTCGTTGCTCTGGAGGCCATGTTTGCGGGTCCGATTTGCGGGGCTTCCATGAATCCTGCTAGATCGCTCGCGCCCGCCATCATGAGCGGAAATTTCCAACACATTTGGCTCTATCCGGTCGCCACCCTTCTCGGAGCATGCATTGCCGTGCCGCTCTGCATGGCGGTTCGCGGAAAATCAAACTAACATCATCCTATGAAACCACCCGCCATCCTCATCCTCTGCACGGGTAACAGTTGCCGCTCCCACCTTGCCGAGGGCATCCTCCGCGCCGCGCTCAATGAAAATTTCCGCGTTGCAAGCGCCGGATCAAAACCCGCGGGCTATGTCCATCCGCTCGCAATCAAGGCGATGGAGGAAATCGGTATCGACATCAGCAGCCATCATTCAAAGCACCTCGATGAGTTCCTCACGGACGAAATTGAAACCGTCATCACCGTCTGCGGAAATGTCGATCAGCTTTGCCCGATTTTCCCCGGTCAGATGAATCGCCACCACTGGGGTTTCGACGATCCCGCGCACGCCACCGGCACCGAAGAAGAGCAGTTAGGGGTGTTCCGTCGCGTGCGCGACGAGATTGCCAAGGTTTTTCAAGCTTATGCGGTGGGACGGTTAGACTCGATGAAATGAGCGGGCGCTTGCCATCCTCCGTTAGCCTGCCTAGCATCCGCTGATGGACACCTCGAATCCTTACGCCCCGCCTGCGATTCCCGGCATTCAGGCGATCGATGACATTTCCCGCCAGCTTCAAGGTATCCAGTATCCGCTGACGCTCTCCTTCAAAATTTTCGCGTTGTCAAAGCAAGCGACGGTTACTGATGCCACGGGTCGCACAGTGCTTTACACCAAACAAAAGATGTTCAAATTCCGCGAGCAAGTGGAAATTTGGACCGATAAATCCCAAGCCACACGGCTCGCCGACATTAAAGCAAACAAGGTAATCGACTGGTCAGCGCGTTATTTTTCCACGGATGCGCACGGTGGAGAGATTGGCAGCGTCGGCCGGAGGGGGTGGCGCTCCATCTGGAAAGCACATTACGAAACTTTCAATCCAGGCGACAACACCCCCGATTTTTCGATTCGTGAGGAGAACCCTTGGACCAAGGTGCTGGACTCGATGCTTGGAGAGGTCCCAATCGTAGGCATGTTCACGGGCTATTTTTTCCACCCGAGCTATCTGGCCAGTCGGTCGGATGGCAGCCCCGCGATGCGCATCACCAAGCAACCGGCATTTTGGGAGGGCCGTTTTCAAATCAATAAGCTAGGAAATCTGACCCCTCGCGAGGAATTGAACCTATTCCTCTCGTTTATGATGCTGATTCTTCTTGAGCGGCGTCGAGGTTGATTGACGACCAAATCAAAGGTCGGAACGCGATTTTGGAAATCCCCTTGCCGGACTTGAGGCTTGACGCCGGGTCCCATTCCTGCCAGCCTGCGGCGTCTGGCGCTTGATGCTGAATCGTTTGCTAGGCCTGCGGGTGTATTGTTCTCACTTCTGAGTGCTTGGAACATCCGCTTAATCCGATCCCCTCACCTCCTATGGACTGGTCCTCACCTATTTGGTATGCTTCTTATATTTTAGTCCTCATCGGTTTGGCCGGGTATGGCTCGCATCGTTTAACGATCGTGTTTCTCTACCTCAAACATGTCCGCGAGCACCCCAAACCGAAGGAACTTTTCAAGGACCTGCCGCTGGTGACCATTCAACTGCCGGTTTTCAACGAAATGCACGTGGTGGACCGCCTGCTGGACGCCGTATCCGCGATGGACTACCCGCAGGACAAAATGCAGATCCAGCTATTGGACGATTCTACCGATGAGACGGTGGAGATCTGCCGCTCAGGGATCGAGCGCTTAAAAGCTCGCGGTTTCGATGCCGAGCACATCCACCGCACGGATCGCACCGGCTACAAGGCAGGCGCATTGGAAAACGGCACTCGCTTCGCAAAAGGCGAATACCTGCTGATTCTCGACGCGGATTTTGTGCCAAATCCCGATCTCCTTGAGAAAACGATCCACTACTTTTCGGATGACAATATCGGCATGATCCAGACGCGTTGGGGCCACCTCAATCGCACCTACAACGTGTTGACACGCATCCAAGCCATGTTCCTCGACGGCCACCTTGAACTCGAACAAACCGCCCGCAACCGCTCCGGCCGTTTCTTTACCTTCAACGGCACCGGCGGAATCTGGCGGAAATCCTGCATCGCCGACGCCGGCGGTTGGGAACACGACACACTCACCGAGGACATGGACCTCAGCTACCGTGCCCAGCTCAAGGGCTGGCGCTTTATTTTCCTCAACGACGTGGAAACTCCCGCCGAGCTCCCCGTTGACATGGACGGCTTCAAAAGCCAGCAACACCGCTGGACCAAGGGCTCGATCCAAGTTTGTAAGAAAGTTCTCCCCGCCATTTGGCGTAGCGATGTCCCGCTTTTCATCAAGATGGAGGCCACTGCTCACCTCACCTCTAACTTTGCTTATCTGCTTCTGATCGTCCTTTGCTTCTTGATCTATCCGAACCAGCAATGGCAGCCGGACTTCGGGAAATTTTCCTACTACATCGTCAACGTTCCTATCTTTTTCTTCTCTTCGGTTTCCGTGCTCGTCTTCTATATGGTCGCCCAAAAGGCTCTCCGTCCAGGCTCATGGTGGAAGGAAATCCCTTACCTTCCGCTGCTTCTTGCACTGGGAATTGGAATGTCTATCAGTAATGCCAAGGCTGTGATTGAAGCGCTTCTCAATCACCAGACCGCCTTCATCCGCACGCCAAAATACGGCATCGGCCAAGCCAATCGAAGCGACTGGAAAAAGAGTAGTTATAAAGCCATGAAAACCCTAACTCCGTTCGTGGAATTGCTTTTCGGCTTCTTCTTTCTCTTCGTCGTCGTAGAGGCCGCTGCCGGGGCCCGTTGGACATCTGCAATTCTTTTGCTTCCATTCCCTGTCGGATTCTTTTATACATCCTTATCTTCTTTGATTCGACTGCTGCCTTCCGGGGCTTCGGATTCAAGTGTCAAGATTGTGAATCGCAAAGCACCCTGATCCACCCATGAAAGGACACTCATTCCAGCGCTTACTTCTGATCACGTCGCTCGGGCTTCTTGCTGCCTTAGGACTCAGCAGTTGCGGGTCCGATTCCCTAGTCTTTGGGAAAGACTACCGGAACAAAATGATCGTCAGTGTCAACGATCAGAAAATGTTGCTCGTTCACGACGGCACTCCGGTGAAAGCCTACAAAATCTCGACTTCCAAATTCGGCATCGGTGATCGACCTAATAGCAACTGTACCCCACTCGGTCGGATGCAAGTGGCGAAAAAAATCGGTGGCGACGCTCCGATCGGCAGTGTCTTCAAGAACCGCCGTCCCACCGGAGAAGTCATCCAGCCCAATGCTCCGGGACGCGACCCAGTCGTGACCCGCATCCTTTGGCTGACCGGCACTGAGTCACGCAATCAAAACGCTTTCCGCCGCACCATCTACATCCACGGCACTCCTGAGGAACGGCGCCTTGGCTCACCCGCCTCCTTCGGCTGCATCCGCATGGGCAGCAAAGATGTGGCGGATCTCTACAAGCGCATCGGCACGGGGGCGGACGTCTTCGTGATTCGCGGCTCGATCCAGACTAAATCGTCAGGCCAATCGACCGCAGCCAACGGGAAATTCGACAGTTTTTCCCATGACTCGTGATTCCTTGAAACACGAGCTTGACACCCGCACCTAAATTTCTATTTTCCCCCGCCCGCCTTCAGGCGTCTGATTTTTTCTAAACTACCACTATGGCCAATCACAAATCTTCCATCAAGCGCGCCCGTCAAACTGTCGTTCGCACCGAACGCAACCGCGCTGAAAAGAGCCGTATCAAGACTCTCCGCAAGAAGGTGCTTAGTGCCATTGCTGCTGGCGATAAGGCCGCTGCGTCTGCTGCTAGCTCCGCTTTTTCGTCCGTCGCGGACAAAGCCGCTAAGCGCAACTTGATTCACCCGAATAAGGCTGCTAACTTGAAGAGCAAGACTGCAAAGGCGATTGCCGCCATCGCCTGATTGACCTGTCAGCCAGTTTCCTGAAACTCAACGAAACAAGCGGGCCGGTTTACCGGTGCCGCTTTTTTAACATCGCCATGTCAGATTCACCTCCACCTAACCGCGCTGCCGCCGCCGCAAAGATCGCCAGTAACCCTTCAGGCTACAAGGTTTGTGAAGGTTGCGATTCGATCATTGGCAGCGCAGCAGCGCTCTGCCCGAACTGCCATAGCTACCGTTTCGACCCAGCTCCTGAGCGCGTGGTCCTCCAAGCCCGCATCCTCGGCTCGCGCGAACAAACGTCCGTCACGGCGGATGACTTGGGATAATTTGAAATCTCAGATCTCAATTCCCCGGATGGTAACCATTGGCTTCAAAGAGTGGCAGGTCGTTTGCGAGGCACTGGGCAGCGGGCGACAATCCATCATCCTGCGCAAGGGTGGCATTCACGAAGGACGCGAGGGATTTTCCTTCGCTCACGAATCGTTTTTTCTCTTCCCGACTCGCTTCCATGCCCAAGCCGAACAAGTCCGCGAAGGTAAGGTGGATGTAATGCCCGAATGGCAGCCCGGCGACCTCATCCGGATCACCCACCATGTCGAAGCGCTGTGGGCGATCACCGTGACAGAATGGAAAAAAGTCGCTGCACTCGCGCCCTATCATATTTATTCAGAACAAACCGTCCGCGATCGCTTCGATTGGGAAGGCAAAGGCATGGCATCTAGCAGCATCCACGTCGCTCTGGTGCGGGTGAAGAAGCTCGCCCAGCCATGGGCGTTTCCCTATCAGAAAAATCACGGCGGTTGTCGGAGCTGGGTGGATCTGCCCGAGTCTCCGCTAGATTGTAAAGAATCTGCAAAGCCAGTGCTGCCTGCGGGCAGACTCGCGGCGATCAGTGAAAAACTGCAGAGCTGATCGTTAGCACTGCTCGTGCAATCTCTATCAAGGCTTCGGCTGCGCGATGGCTTTTTCCACCGCCTTCGTAACTTCCTCACTATCAGGTTTTGTGGTGGGCTCAAAACGAACAATAGGCTTGCCATCTTTCCCAATGAGAAATTTTCCGAAATTCCAACGCACATCGCCGGGAAACGCTCCGTCTTTTCCTGTTAGCGCTTGATAGAGTGGGTGCTGCTCCGTCCCTTTCACGCTGAGTTTCCCCATGATTGGGAACGTCACGTCATAGCTGGCTTTGCAAAATTTCTGAATCTCCTCGATCGAGCCCGGCTCTTGATTGCCGAAATCATTGCAGGGGAAACCCAGCACGACGAACTCCTGATCTTGGTGCTTCTTGTAGAGTGCTTCGAGCGCCTCATATTGCGGCGTGAGACCGCACTTTGAGGCGACGTTCACCACGAGCACTACCTTCCCCGAATAAGCTTTGAGCGATGTTTCCTTCCCCGCTGCGTCTGCGAAGGGAATTGAAGTAAGGTCGGCGGCGTAGGCATTAGCAGCCATAACCATAGCGGGGATGATGATTCGATGAAGCATGACGAGATCTTAGCATTAAAACCGCATTGTGCAAAAATTTCATCATTCTTCCAACCAGCGGTCCAATTCATCTTCCAGCTCATCGCTGCGCTTCACGTTGAGTGACTCGCAGGCAGCGACGGTGATGCGACGACCGGCGCTGTTTTGGAAATGCAGTAACACAGGAGTATCGCCCGGATAGCCGCGAATCGTGTGGAGAATTTCGTTCAAATCCCGCTCGCAGTGTCGGGTCGTCCAGAGCATCAGCTCCAGCGGGCCTTTTTGATTCGCTGCAGCCCGTGTTTGTTTAAGTTCGCCGACTTCATAACCCGTGAGGCGGCGACCGCCAGTGCGGTCGTCCACTTGCACTGCGCACTTGAGCTTGATGATTTTCCCAACCTCTAACAACCCCGCATCACGTGCAGGGACGAACGTTTCGCCCCACAGCATAATTTCACTGCTACCCGTAAAATCTTCCATGACAAGGACGCCAAAGGGCTTACCAGTTTTGGTCATTTTTGATTCTAGGCTACGAACCATTCCTGCAAACGGATATCGGTCTCGGGGGTTGCCCAAGTCCAGATCATCCACCAAACCAAGGCGGCGGTAGCGATCCGAATCGATCACCTTGCGAAACTTGTCTAACGGGTGACCTGTGACATAAAACCCTAGCAACTCTTTTTCGTGAGCCAGTCGCTCATCCTTCGTCCATTCCGTGATGGCGGCCTCACTGCGGCGCTTCTTTTCAATCGGCGCAGGCGGCGCGAACTCGATAGAATCAAACATCGAAACTTGCCCGGATGCCCGATCCCTCTGCGCGGACGAGGCGGACGCCACGACCTGTTCTAATCTAGCAAACATACCCGCGCGTGTCTCACCGGTCCAATCAAGCGCACCGGCTTTCACCAAGTTTTCGAGAATCCGCTTGTTCACGACCTTCGAGTCGAGACGTGAGGAAAAGTCATCGAGCGAAGTAAATTTGCCATTCTTCTCACGCTCGGCGATTGTGGCAGCCATCGCGCCCTCACCACAGTTTTTAATCGCGGCGAGACCGTAGCGCACCCCCCTACTTCCGTTAGGTGTGATTTCTGGAGAGAAGCGCAACAGGGAAGCATTCAGATCCGGCGCCAGGATCTCGATATTCATCCGATGGCATTCGGAAACAAACACACCGATCTTGTCGGTGTTGTGAATCTCATTTGAAAGCAAGCCAGCGAGGAATTCTACCCCATGGTTCGCTTTCAGATAGGCCGTCCAATATGAAATGTGACCGTAACACGCCGAGTGGGATTTGTTGAATCCGTAACCGGCAAACATCTCGATCTTTTCGAAAATCTGATTCGCCAGCTTTTCGCCGATGCCGTTCGTGCGCAGTGCGCCCTCGACAAACTTGGAGCGCTCCTCGGCCATTTTTTTCGGATCCTTCTTCCCCATCGCGCGACGCAGAAGGTCGGCACCACCAAGTGTGTAACCGGCGAGCAACTTGGCGGCGTTCTGCACCTGCTCCTGATAGATCATCACGCCATAAGTTTTGCCACAGACTTCTTCCAGCAGAGGATGTTCATAAAACGGCTTCTTGCCCTTTTTCACGTCGAGCATCTGATCGATGAACTGCATCGCACCCGGCCGATAGACGGCGATCAAGTCGATGATATCGTCGATGCTGTTGATGTCATACTTACGACAAGTCTCGACCATACCGCCGGACTCTAACTGGAACACGCCCATGGTCTCGCCACGGTTCAGGATTTTAAAAGTTTCCGCATCGTCCAACGGAACCTTTTCTATCGTGAAATCCGGCGTGTGTTTGCGAATGTGTTCCACCGCATCCTGAATGACCGTTAAGTTCTTCAGCCCGAGGAAATCCATCTTCAGCAGACCCACTTCGGTGATCGCACCCATATCATACTGAGTGACGACTTCGCCCTCGTTGCCGCGTGTCAGCGGAACGTGTTCATCTAGCGGACGGTCGCCGATCACCACCCCCGCCGCGTGTACGCCGACGTTGCGATTGATACCTTCCAGCTTGAGCGCGTAGTTCCAGAGATCCCGATAAGTCGAACTGCTTTCAATGAGTTCCTTGAGCTCCGGCTTGCTGTCCCACTCGCTTTTCAGAGTGACGCCCGGTTTCGCTTCGATCATTTTTGCAATCCGATCCGCCTCACCATAGGAAATTCCCATCACCCGCGAAACATCGCGCAGCACGCTCTTCGCGCCCATCGTGCCGTAAGTGATGATATGAGAAACACTGCGCTCACCATATTTTTTTCTAACGTAGTCAATCACCTCTACGCGGCGACTCTGGCAGAAGTCAATATCGACGTCGGGTGGGCTGACGCGCTCCGGGTTGAGAAACCGCTCGAATAACAGACCGAAGCGCATGGGACAGATGTCCGTGATACCCATCGCATAAGACGCCAGCGAGCCCGCCGCAGAGCCCCGGCCCGGCCCAACAGGAATGTGATGATCACGCGCCCATTGAATGAAATCTGCGGTGATGAGGAAGTACGATGCGAACCCGAGTTGGTTGATAATATCCACCTCGTATTTCAAGCGGTCCGCGATTTCCGGCGACTCGGCTTTTTCAACTCCGTAGCGTTTCACCAAGCCCTCACGGCAAATTTTCATCATGTATTCCTCGCGCGGACTGCCGTCCGGCGTGCCGAACTGCGGATACTTTTCCGATGATGTAGCATCCAGCGTGATCGAGACGTTGCAGCGCTCGGCGATTTCTAACGTAGCATCGCAGGCACCCGGCACGTCTTCAAACAGCGTCCGCATTTCCTCAGCGGTCTTAAAATAAACTTCCGGCGTGTAGTGCATCCGGTTTTCATCGACCACTAGATGCCCGGTGCCGATGCAGATCATCACGTCATGCGCTTCATGATCCTCGCGATTGAGAAAATGCACGTCGTTAGAGGCTACCGGCTTCAGTCCGAATTCCTTGGCAAGTTTCAGCAGTCCCGGATTCACCCGCCGCTGCGGCTCTAGCCCGTGGTTGTGGAGTTCCACATAAACGTTAGATGCACCATAGATATCGACCAGTTCAGCCATCGTCTCGCGGGCCTTGTCCTCGTCACCGGCCAGCAGCCACTCGTTGACCGGGCCGGAAATACACCCCGTTAGGCAAATGATGCCTTCGGAATAAAATCGAAGGGCATCCCGGTCCACGCGGGGGTGGCCGTAATAAAGCCCCTCCAAATGTCCCTTCGTCACCAGCTTGCTGAGGTTTTGCCAGCCCTGGTTCGTCTCGGCAAGAAGCGTCATGTGAGTCGCTCTTTTCCTTCCCGCCACTTCCTTTTTGTCCTCCATCGCGAACGGCGAGAGATAGATTTCGCAACCGAAAATCGGCTTCACTTTATTTTTCAGGCAGCTTTGATAGAATTCGATCGCGCCGTAAAGATTGCCGTGGTCGGTCATCGCCACGGCGGGCATTCCCAGATCAGCAGCGCGTTTGGCCAGATCCTTGGTGCGGATCATGCCATCAAGCAGGGAAAATTCAGTGTGAAGGTGAAGGTGAACGAAGGAATCAGACATCGGGCGGCATCAGCCTAGCGCTCTGAAGGGCGACGGCAAGCGGAGGCTAAGGAGAAAATCCAAAACGCACGGAAAGTCCGCCAATTAAACGTTCGACAGCATGGGAGTGGTCGTGCCCGAATGATCGAGGGCGGCGCGGTGGCCGTATTGCATCCAGCGGTAGGCGACCAGCCAGCCGAGCCAGATGACGGGAACGGCGAAAAACAATCCCACACACAAGACGAGGCACCCCGCAAGCGCGACAAAGATCGCCATAAGAGCGAGCAGGAAGAGATTCATGCGATTGTTAGTCGTGATCGACGAGCTGTATTTGAACGAGTCCATGACCCCCAGATCCCGATCCACCATTGCGGTGAGATATTGCCCGTATCGCATGGCCAGGTAGATCCCGGGGGCGATCAGAAAGACGATCCCGATGGTCACCATCAACATGTAGAGGATCGTGGCCCCGAGCGCGGAAAGGAATTTTCTCCCTCCGCCGAATAACATGGCGACGGAAACTTCCTTACCGGAAATCAAGTTGAGTCCGATACGTGTCGCGCCAAGGGAGAGGAAAATTGAAGTGAGTTGATTGAAAAAATTGCCAAGCGGGCTGGCGTTTTGCCGCGAGGCGGAAATGCCAGCGCTAACTCCCGACTGAAAGTGAGTGACAGAACCATGGCCATAACCGAGTGCCACATCTATCAAACCAACAATCACGCTAACACCAATCGACACCGCGAAATACACGAGGCCCACAACCAGGATCATCCCAAAATTTCTCACCGTTAGATCAAAGCCGCGTTTCACGCAGGCCATCACATCGATAGGCTCGCTGCCTGGAATAATTTCTTCGAGTGCCTCCCCGCTCGTGATTTGCGCGACGGGATTCCATGAGCTTGCGGGAGCGGCGTAAGGATTATTGGGGTCCGTGGCAGGACCAAGCGGAGTAGAAGGCGACGCGAAAATATCTGGCACTTGTCCGGCCGGAATCCAATCCTTCATGGTCGAGTTCCATACGAGGTCCTTCACTGGATCAAGACCACCACTGCGGGCCAATGCTACGAGCTGATCAAAACCCACAGGACCATTTTGTTTTCCGTCTTTTGCGTAATACCACTCGCTCATGATGGGAGTTTCTCTAGCAAGCAAGCACCTCTCTGGCAAGGTGGGTTTTGCATGGATTTCCGCGCACACGGTTTTTGCCGCTGTGCTTGCAAACCGCTGACCGGACCGCCCACCTTCTCAGACGTGAATGAGCGACCTCCCCCATTTCCGAGTTTTCGCGAAGCGGTGTGCTACTTTCTCAAACTCGGCTGCATTAGCTTTGGCGGCCCAGCCGGACAGATCTCTATCATGCATAAGGAGTTGGTGGAGAAACGCCGATGGATCTCTGAGAGCCACTTTCTCCATGCACTGAATTTTTGCATGCTGCTGCCCGGTCCAGAAGCCCAACAACTCGCGACTTACCTCGGCTGGCGGCTGCACGGCTGGCGCGGCGGGGTGGCGGCAGGCGTCCTGTTTGTCCTTCCATCCATCTTCATTCTGCTAGGCCTGAGCTGGCTTTATATGGCGGGTGGTCACCTGCCATGGCTGGCGGCGATTTTCTACGGCTTGCTCCCCGCGGTGATCGCGGTGGTGGCGGAGGCGGTGCTGCGGATCGGTAAAAAAGCGCTGAAAAGCTCGATGCTGTGGGCGATCGCCGCACTCTCGTTTACTGCGATTTATTTTTTCCATCTCTCGTTCGTGATCATCATCGCAGCCGCTGCTCTCATCGGATGGGTCGGTGCAACGATGGCACCCTCACAGTTTTCCGCAGGCAAGAGCCATGGTGGCGGCGGCGATCTATCCGATGATAGTTTCCTCGTCCTGCCACCACCGGCCACGCCGTCTTGGAAGCGATCCGTTAGAATCTTGTTCGTCTGTTTGATTCTCTGGTGGGTGCCAATTTTCGGGCTTGGTCTGTGGCTGGGCTGGGATGGGATGGCATTCGAACAGGGCGTCTTTTTCAGCAAGGCGGCGATGGTCACCTTCGGCGGGGCGTATGCGGTTTTACCCTACGTCGCCCAACAGGCGGTGGAGAAATACGGTTGGCTTTCACATCCGCAAATGATGACCGGCTTGGGCTTGGCGGAGACCACGCCTGGACCGCTGATCATGGTTTTACAATTCGTCGGCTTCGTCGGCGGCTGGCAGCATCCAGGGAACCTCTCGCCCTTGAGTGGAGCGGTCGTCGGCGCATTGATCACGACTTGGGCGACTTTTGTGCCGTGTTTCCTCTTCGTATTTCTTGGCGCTCCGTATGTGGAAAAACTTCGCTCGCAGCCGCGTCTCGGAGCGGCGCTCACCGGCATCACCGCGGCAGTCGTCGGCGTAATCCTCAATCTCGGGGTGAAATTCGCCGAGCACGCCCTGTGGCCGGATTTATCAAAACGAGTGGATGGGTTCGTCGCAGTGATGGCGATCGCGGCCTTCGTGGCGATGCAGCGTTTTAAAATCGGACTGATCCCGGTCATCGCGGCATGCGCAGTTTCGGGTTTGATTTGGCGCTTGGCATTTTAAAATGACGCTTGAATGCGGCCACCTGCTGGTTTGCATTCACGTGTGAGTCATCCCGCCCCACGATCCCTGCATGATTTCAGTTTCCCTGAAATGGTGGAAGTATTGGCGACAGAGGGCATCATCCTCCACCATGTAAAATCCCTGTGGCGGGCAGTGCATCATGATGGCGCGCTTGACCTAACAATACAGAATTTTCTCCCTCCGTTGAGACGCTGGATCGCGACATCGGTAGGCGAGGGAAAAGCGTTTTTTCTCGATGCCCCCGAAGTCGCCGATGAAATCCACAGCTCCGATGGTCTTACGCGAAAATTCCTGCTGCGGCTGCGTGATGGGCAAACGATTGAGACAGTCCTGATGGGCTATCAAGGTCGCCACACCGTTTGCGTGAGCACGCAAGCGGGTTGCGCAATGGGCTGTGTGTTCTGCGCGACCGGGCAAATGGGCTTCGTCCGACATTTAAGGCCCGGAGAAATCGTCGCGCAAGTATTGCACGCCCGCCGGATTTTAAAAACGATACATCCTAACAAGCGCCTGCGTAACATGGTGCTGATGGGCATGGGCGAGCCGCTGCACAATTATGATTCCGTGATGCACGCGCTCGCTTCCATTTCTGATAGACGGGGCGCCGGCATTGGCCCTACGAAAATCTCCATCAGCACCGTGGGTGTGGTCCCCGCCATTCTGCGGCTGGCGGAAGAACAGCAACCGTATTGTCTGGCAGTGAGCTTGCATGGTTCCACCGAAGAGGAGCGCTCGGCCCTCGTGCCCGCTAGCAAACGCTGGTCGCTGGCAATGTTGATGGATGCCTGCCGGAAATATGGTGAGATTACGGGGAAAAAGATTTTCTTCGAGTGGACTTTGATCGCCGGGAAAAACGATTCGCCGGAAACAGCGCTGCGTTTGGCCGAGTTACTAACAGGGATGGATGCACACATCAATCTCATTCCTCTTAACCCGACCGGTGGATTCGCCGGGGTTGAAAGCCACAGCGGACACGAGTTTCAGCGGATTCTGCAAGCCGCTGGATTTCCCTGCACTTTCCGCCAACGCCGCGGAATCGACGTCGCCGCCGGCTGCGGTATGCTGAAAGCGGAGAAGCGGAGAAGCGGGTGAAACCGGCCAATGTGTCGAAAATGACTCTTAACTTGGCCAAAAATCCGGCCCAAACGCCAGATTAGCCCCAAACAAACGATATTTGTGTGACAGGATAGTCACATAAGAGCCCTTGAGGCGGGATCGGTGCCAAGGAGAGACTCTCTCCCTCCTGACTTCCGCTCATTGGCATGCTTCGTCCAAACTCCATATCCACATTCGTATTACAGCTCATCGCAGTGCTGGCATATTGTGGACCCGTTTCCGCACAGGAAATCACCACCTTCCCCATCCGTGAATACCGTATCGCGGGCGCGAAACGTCTCCCCCGCCTCGATGTCGAGCGTGCCGTCTATCCTTACCTCGGCCCGGAGCGCGGCGCAGATGATGTCGAGCAGGCACGCGCAGCTTTGGAAAAATCCTATCATGACAAGGGCTATCAAACCGTGTCCGTCTCCGTTCCCCAACAGGATCCGCGCCGTGGCATTATCCGGTTAGAAGTCGTCGAAGGGAAAATTGGCCGTCTGCGTGTGAACGGTGCAAAATTCTTTCTCCCCAGCCAAATCAAGCGCGAGTCACCATCACTGGCAGAGGGCCAAGTCCCGAACTTCGATCAAGTCAGCAAGGAGATCGTCGACCTCAACCGCTTGGGCGACCGCCGCGTCACCCCGGCGTTACGCGCGGGAATCGAGCCGGGAACCTTCGACGTGGATCTCAACGTAGAAGATAAACTTCCTCTTCACGGATCGTTAGAACTCAACAACCGCTACAGTTCCAATACGACCGACCTCAGGCTCAATGGATCTATCAGCTATGGTAATCTTTTTCAAAAAGGTCACACCGGCGGGCTTAGTTTCCAGATCGCTCCTGAAAACCCAGATGACGCTAAGGTATTTTCAGGCTACTACCTCGCCCGCGTTTCCAGCGGCGTGAGCCTCATGCTCAGCGGCACAAAACAAAATAGCGACGTCTCCACACTCGGCGGGGCCGCTGTTGGCGGACGCGGCGAAATCGTCGGTCTGCGTGCCCTCTACGACTTGCCGACAACTGCAAAGTTCTATCAAAGTTTTAACTTCGGCTTCGATTACAAGCACTTCGATGAAGACCTCGTCATCGGTAAAGACACCATTTCCTCGCCCATTGAATACTATCCGCTGAGCGCCAACTATGCGGCCACATGGATGGGTGAACATGGCTTCACCGAAATGAACCACTCGCTCACTTTCGGACTGCGCGGCATCGGCAGTAAAGAGCGGGACTACGCTAACAAACGCTACAACGCGGATGGAAATTTCGTATTCCTCCGCAGTGATGTCGCGCACACCCACGATCTCAAGGGTGGCTCTCAGTTGTTTGGTAAAATCCAAGGCCAGGTTTCCAATCGTCCACTTATCAATAGCGATCAAATCGCCGGTGGCGGCCTAAGCTCCGTTAGAGGCTACCTCGAAGCATCCGCGCTCGGCGATAACGGGGTCTTCGGCACGGTCGAGGTCCGCAGTCCTTCACTTATTGGCAAGCCGGATGTTGCGAATCCAAAATCCGACGAATGGCGATTCCTTGCCTTTGCCGATGCAGGGGTGCTCGGCATCTGGGATGCCCTGCCCTCGCAACAATCCCAATACAACCTCTCCAGCGCCGGGATCGGCAGCCGTTTCCGTATTAAGGAACACTATAACGGCTCCGTAGATGCAGCCATCCCATTTACGAACCAACTCGACACCGACGCGGGCGAAGTCCGCATCACTTTCCGCGGCTGGGCAGATTTCTAATACTAACATTTATTTTCCCGATGAGTTACCATCTAACTATTAAACGAGTCGCATGCGTGTCCGCGGCCCTTCTGCTCACCTCCTTTGCCCATGCCGAAGAAGGCAAAGACGCTTGGTGGAACCCTGCTTGGACCCAGCGCTCGAAGATCACCCTTGATCCCGGTGCCGAGGCCACCACGCCTGTGGGTAGCGCCACTGTGCTCGTCCGTCTGCATGATGGAAATTTCGCCTTCGACTCTGCCGCCGAAAACGGCGCCGACCTCCGCTTCATCGCCGCAGACGGGAAAACCCCGTTAGCCTATCAGATCGAGAGTTTTGACAACCTCCTCCACGAAGGATATGTCTGGGTGAAACTCCCTGACATCAAACCCAGTGCTAAGGAATCCTTCTATCTCTATTTCGGCAATCCCGCACCGTCCGAATCCGGACCAAAAGCCGCCGAGGCTTATGACGCTGAAACCGTGCTCGCCTATCATTTCGCCGGACGCGGCACTGCACCTTCCGATTCTACCGCGAATGGCAACAACGCGGAAGCTCCTGCCACCACGGCAGAAGGCTCCCTCATCGGCAACGGACTACGACTGTTAGGCAATGTGCCGGTTACCATCAAATCTTCCACATCCCTCGATTGGAAAGCGGCACAACCCTTGACTCTTTCCACTTGGATCAAGCCCGGTGCCCTGCAACCTAACACGATCCTCTTCAGCCGTGGAGAGGGCGCGGACGCCTTTCAAATTCTCCTCGATCAAGGCATTCCTGTCATCAAACTCGGCTCCCAATCCAGCCCCCCCGCAGCTCCAGTCGCGGCGGGCACGTGGAGCCACCTTGCATTCGTCGCGGACGGAAAAACGCTCCAACTTTTCCTCAATGGCGCGCTTTATGCGAGCATCGACGGCGCGCTCCCCGCGCTCAACACACCGATCACTCTCGGTAGCTCTGACTCAGGCTATGCGGGCGAAATCGACGAACTCACCATCTCTAACACAGCAAGATCACTCGGTTGGATTAAGCTCACCGCCGCTAACCAAGGAACCACCCAGAGTCCGATCAACCTCGGCCCCATCGAAGGCGACGGAGTGAAAGAACAAAGCAAGCTCATGGAGCACCTTTCACTCTTCGGCGATATTGCAGGGAACATGATGTTCGACGGCTGGATCGCCATCGGCGTTTGCGCCATCATGATTGTCATCGGCTGGACCGTCGCCATTCGCAAGTTCATCTATCTAAACTCCATTGAAAAAGGCACCAAAGTATTCCTCAACCAGTGGAAATCCCTCTCCACCGATCTCACCGCCCTTAACCCTGACGACCAATCCAACGTCAGCAGCCTAGGCGGCCAAGTCGATCCGGGCGAGCAGGGACTCATCGAGAAATCCCCACTTTTCCATATCTATCAGATTGGCTCCGAGGAAATTCGCCACCGTCTCGATAAGGATAACAACCGCATCCAAGGCCTCTCAGGTCGTTCTATCCAAGCCATTCGTGCGAGTTTAGATGCCGGCCTCGTCCATGAAAGCCACCGTCTCTCCGACGGCCTCGTTTACCTCACCATCAGCATCGCCGGCGGCCCCTACGTTGGGTTGTTAGGCACCGTCGTCGGCGTCATGATCACGTTTGCCATCATCGCGAAATCCGGCGAGGTCAACGTCAACTCCATCGCCCCCGGCATCGCCTCTGCACTCTTGGCAACCGTCGTGGGCCTCGTCGTCGCCATCCCCGCGCTCTTCATCTACAGCTATCTCAACGGCCGTATCAAAAACTCACTCGCGCTCATGCAGGTCTTCATCGACGAGTTCGTCGCCAAAATGGCCGAGTTCTATCGCCCCGCTCAAGAAGCCGACCAGAATAGCGGCTCCGGCCATTAATCTCCTCTTCCTCTTCCTCTTCCTCTTACTATCAACCATCAACTCCCAACCATCAACCTCTTCAGATGGCCTCCACCGACGATAAAAGTTACGACGACATCAACGTCACCCCGATGGTGGATCTCTATCTGGTGTTACTGCTCATCTTCATCATCATGACCACCGCCGGTGTGCAGGGCGTGAAAGTGAATCTTCCCAGCGCCAGCAAAGCCTCCTCGCCCAAGCTCGATGCTCCAAAAACCCAGGCGATCACAGTCGATCCGGAAGGAAAAATCCGTCTCAACACCCTCCCCGTCACTCTAACTGATCTTGAAACCAAGCTCGCCGCCCTCAAGGCCGCCACGCCCGAAGTCCCCGTGGTTGTTAGAGGTGACCGCGCCAGCCAATACCAAGGCATTATGGACGTGCTTGATGTGTTAGGCCGCGTCGGCATCACCCAGATCGGACTCGCCACCCAACCCGCCAAGTAAAATCTCAAATCTCAAATCACAAATTTTAAATCCCTCTCTCTATGTCCCCGCCGCCCACCACCCCCCCGGTTGCGAAAAGCAAACACCGCCTCATCATCGGCATCCTGCTAGGCATCGTCTTGCTCGGCGGCATCGTCTCCTTCCTCATGTCGGACGCCAAGCCCCACCGCAAGTCCGCGCCGAGAGACCAGACCGTCACCATCGTCCTCCCGCCGCCGCCGAAGATCGAGCCCCCCAAGGTCGAGCCCCCGCCGGACGACAAGAAGGAGGAAATCGTCGAGGAAAAACCCGTCGATCTCACCCCGCCGGAAGCCCCCGTGGACACCCCCTCCGAAGACCTCGGCACGAACATCACCGGCGGTAACGGCCCCGACATGGGACTCACCCACGGCGGTGGCAATGGCAACTCTGGTGGTCGCCGCGGCGGCCTCGGCGGCACTAACATTTTCGCCCGTTACTCCCTATCCGCCAAAGCCAGCATCGAAGAAGCCCTCCGTCGCGATCCCTCCACCCGCAACGCCATTGCCAGCGGCCTCAAGCTCGAGTTCTGGCCCGACTCGAATGGCCGCATCATCCGCGCCGAGGTGATCGGTGGCTCCGCTGGCTCCTCGATAGACCAAGCCGTCAAGCGCGTCCTGTTAGGTCTTCAAGCCCAGCCCGCCGCCAACCCCAAGGAAATGCCACCATCCGTCAAAATCCGCATCACCGCCCGCAAGCCGACTATCTAACTTTCGCTCCATGTCCCTCACCCGTCCCTCACCCGTCCCTCACCCGTCCCATGCCATTCTCCGCCATCCCCGCCATCCAGTGGCTCGGGCGTCTCGCCCCAGGCCGTTGGGGGAGCGTCTCGCTTCCCGCATTCATCCTCACCGCCACGCTCCACGCGCAGGAACCCGCTGCTAAAAACCTAGCAGAAACGCTCGACCCCACCATCGACGCGCCACTCGCCACCGACCTCCCCGCCGAGCCCAAACCTGCCCCCACCGCAGGCGCCACGCCGTCCACCAACGTCACGATCAATCTCATCAATCTCCTCGTTCAAAAGGGAACTCTCACCCAAGTCGAAGCAGCGGAAATGATCAAACAAGCCGAGTCTGACGCTGCCACTGCCGCACAAGCAGCGGGTGCCCAAGCCGACGTCGCCGCAATCAGCGCCGACGACACCCGCGTCTCCTACATCCCCGAAGTCGTCAAAAACGAAATGCGCGATCAGATCAAACAGGAACTCATGGCCGCCGCTCGCGAGGAAAAATGGAGTGGCAAATCCTCCCCTGATTGGACCTCAAAATTCAAACCTTTCGGCGACATCCGCGGCCGTTACGACAGCGTCTTCTTCGCCGACGGCAACGACAACACCGGGGCCTTCCCCAATTTCAATGCCATCAACACAGGAGCCCCGTTTGATACTTCCGGTACCCAGTTCTCCCCTCAATACAATGCCGATCAGGACCGCAATCGCACCCGTCTCCGCGTCCGACTGGGCACAGAAATCATGTTAGGCGATGGTTTCAATGGCGGCATCCGTCTCGCAACCGGCGAGTCTAACTCACCCACTTCGCCTAACCAATCACTCGGTGCGAACGGAGGAAATTTTTCCAAATACGCCATTTGGCTCGACCGCGCTTTCCTCAGCTATGACGCCGGTCCCCGCCTCGGTGACGGACAAGAACTCACCTTCCTGATAGGCCGCTTCGACAATCCCTTCCTGTCCACCGACATCCAGTGGGACGACGACCTCGGCTTCGACGGTCTAGCAGTCCGAGGCAAGGTGAGGATCAATGATCAGGCCAGCACCTTCTTCACCGCAGGCTATTTCCCCGTCTATAACACCGACTTCAACTTCGCCACAAACCAACCCACGAAATTCGAAAGCACCGACAAATGGCTCACCGGTGCCCAGATCGGCGTCGATTGGAAAATCGCGGACGACCTCTCCGCCAAGCTCGCCATCGCCTACTACGACTTCAACGCGATCGAAGGAAAACTCTCCGATCCCTTCATCCCCCTCACAAGCAGCGACGCCGGCAACACCGACACCACCCGTCCCGGCTTCGCCCAGCGCGGCAACACTTACATGGCGCTGCGCAACATCGACAACACCACTGCCGCGAATGACTTCGGCAACAAGTATCAATACCAATACTACGGCCTTGCCTCGCAATTCCGAAATCTAACGATCACCGGCCGCCTCGACTACGACCACTGGGACCCTTACCGCCTAACGATGTTAGGAGAGGCCACCAAGAACATCGCATTCGACGAAAGCGGCATTGCAAAAAAAGCAGTCAATAACCGCGGTGCAGGCAGCACCACCACCCCCGGCGGCTTTGAAGGCGGAGATAGTGCATGGAACCTAACTGTGCAATTTGGCAAGCCCGCGCTTCAAACCTTCGGCGATTGGCAAGCCGGCTTCGGCTACCGTTACGTCGAGAGCGACGCGGTCGTGGACGGCTTCACCGACTCCGACTTCGGCGGCGGCGGCACCAACGTCCAAGGCTTCACCCTCGGCGGCAATATGGCTCTATCCTCTGCCGTTCGCATCGGTCTCCGCTGGATGAGCTCCGATGAAATCATCGGCGCTCCCCTGAGCACCGACACCCTCCAACTGGACCTCAACGCAAAGTTCTAACATTCTTATGAAACTCTTCCGACTCCTCCTCATCGCTGCCCTCAGCGTCACCTCCCTTCGTGCGGCTGAACCCGTGGACCCCTCCGTCAAGCTTCGCGAACAGCTCCGCAGCGTGCTGCTCCAACTGCGCACCGCCCAGACCGAGAGCGCCAATGCCCAAGCCGCTCAAGCTGCCGCTGAAGCCAAAAACAAAGAGCTAACGACCAAGGTCGATACCCTCACCAAGCGCATCGACACCCTCAACAAAGAAAGCAATACCGCTAAAGTCGCCTCAGACGAATCCATCGCCACTCTTAACAACAAACTCGCCGAACGCGAAAAGCGCCTCGTCCTTTTCACCGAAGCCAATGAGAAATGGAAAGCAGGCTATCAGAAAGTGGCGGAAGTCGCCCGCACCAAAGAAGACGAACGCGCCAAACTCGCCTCTGAAATCATCGTCCTCAAACGCACCATCGCCGACCGGGAAACCAAGAACATCAATCTCTTCAACACCTCTAATGAAATTCTTGATCGCTACGAAGGATACGCGTTAGGCAAGGCTCTCGGTGCCCGCGAACCCTTCATCGGCACCACCCGCGTCAAAATTGAAAACCAAGTCCAAGGCTATAAAAACAAGATCCTCGACAACCGCATCGCTGCGAAAAAAGACTGATAGATCCAAGAATCAAGAATCCAGAATCAAGCAAGAAGCCTCCACCTCTTGATTCTTGACTCTTGATTCTAACATCTCCTACCCATGAAACCCAGCCGCCGCCTCTTCCGCGCCCCTTACCTCTTCAGCACCCCGCTGCGGTATGGCGCCCCCGTTTTCATCGGCTTCACCTTCCTCATCACCGGCCTCACCGCAAATGCCGGGGACATCCTCCGCGGCGGCTCCTCCTCAGCCCGCCCCAAACCTGGCGCTAACACCCTTGCCGCCGCCGACACCCCCGATGCCACCGACGCCGCTCGCACGAATGCCCGCGACACGCTCGCCCGCACCACCCGCACCCTCGACGCCATGCGGGCGATGCAGAACACTGCTCGAAATGTTGCCCTCGCCAATGGAGTCAACCACCTCGCAAGAATATCTAACAATTTAACAGTTCCCCTCCCGAATGTTCCTAACGGCCTTGGCGTAGGTGGCCTTCACCCCACCGCCGACCCTACTCAATGGACGGGGGCCAATACGCCCACGCAAATCATCAAAGACGGGCGGACCGAAGTATCTATCAAACAAACTACCCAGCAAGCCCTGCTAGGCTGGCAAACCTTCAACGTCGGTAAAGACACCACCCTGACCTTTGATCAAACCTCGGGTGGAGAAAACGCCGCCCAGTGGATCGCATTCAACAAAATCAGCGATCCCACCGGCAACCCCACCCAGATTCTCGGCTCGATCAAAGCGACGGGCCAAGTTTACATCATCAACCAGAACGGCATCATTTTCGGCGGTAGCAGCCAAGTCAACGCCCGAGGCCTCACTGTTTCTACCCTGCCGATCAACGATAATCTGATCCAACGTGGCCTACTTAATAACCCCGACGCACAATTCCTGTTCAGCGGACTAACTGTCCCCGGCGGTGCTGATGGTACACCAAATTTCGATCCAGGCCCTCTCCCAGCCAGCGGAAAATACGGAGATGTCATCGTCCAAGAAGGAGCCGTCCTCGAAAGCCCCGCAGGCAGTGGCGGCAACGGCGGGCGCATCATGCTCGTCGGGCCCAACGTCACCAACGCAGGAACGATTTCCACCGAGTCCGGCCAGACGATTCTGGCAGCCGGATTGCAGGTTGGCATCGCAGCGCACCAAGGCAGCGATCCAAGTCTGCGCGGTCTGGATGTGTGGATCGGAGCAGTAGGTGATTATGCTGGAACAGCGACGAACAACGGTCTGATCCAGGCGCTCACCGGAAGTGTCTCCATGTCCGGTCGTCACCTCAATCAAATGGGCGTGATCGACAGTAACACTTCCGTCAGTTTAAACGGACGCATCGATATAAATGCCAGCTACGGCGCGGTGGCAAACCCGAATTTTGACAATGTGAGTGGCCCCGGTGCCGGCGGGCCATTGTTTTTAAATCAATACACTGGAGTCGTCACATTCGGCACGAATAGCGTTTCGCGGATTCTTCCAGATTACCTGAGTAACAAATCGACTCCCGGAACCGCCTTGCCGGAACGCTCGCAGATCAATGTGCAAGGGAATGTGATTCACTTTGACAGAGATTCGACCCTGCTTGCTCCGAATGCAGAGGTATCTATCAAGGCGGGTGTTTGGCCTTATAAGGATGCGGGAGATAATCGGACGATTTTTGATGCCGCAGGAGTTCTGGAGGCAGGGATCACAGAGTATTATTCAGGTACTGATCAGCGCTTTTTCTTCGATGGTGGACAAATCTATTTTGATGACGACGCCATCATCAGTGTGGCGGGCAGCACCGATGTTTTTGTCCCAATCGAACAAAGCATCCTCAAAGTAAAGCTGCTCGGTTCGGAACTCGCGGACTCCCCACTCCAGCGCAACACCTCTCTGCGCGGACAAGAACTAACAGTCGATCTCCGAAACACCGGCGTTTATAAAGGTAAATACTGGATTGGCACTCCGCTTGGAGATGTCACCGGCCTGGCTGGGCTGATCCAACGGAACGCCGAGCAACTCACCGCAGCGGGTGGAAACATCAACTTGCAGGCGGGTGGCTCGGTAGTAGTTAGCAAAACCACTACGCTCGATGTCTCCGGAGGCTATTTCAGTCACGAAGGCGGCATCGTCAAAACCTCGACGCTAATTTCCGGCGGCAGACTCGTCGCAATAGACAAAGCGACGCCCGATCAAATTTACGACGGCGTTTTCACCGGCAGCAGCACCATCAACAGCGAAAAGTGGGGCGTCTCTGACACATTTGAAACCCCGCTCTTCACTGGAGCCTATCAGGAAAGCTTCATCGAGGGAGCCGCTGGTGGAACTCTATCCATCACCGCGCCAAGCATGGCGCTCGATGGCAAACTGCGGGGCCTGACCGTGGAAGGATCACGTCAGCGTTCAACTCCTCCCGGACTGAGCACGTTGAAGATCAGCTTCGAATCCGACAAAGCCGTCTCGATTCTAGGGTCCACGGCCATCACGTATATCAAGTATTCTCCCACTCCCCCAGCGATCATTTTTTCAAAAAATACCACTGGCCTGTCAACCCCGGTCTTTACGCTCACAAATGACACACCCGCCGCGCTGGCTGCGGACCGCATAGCCACGGTGAAACTCTCCCCCAGTCTCTTGGATGATACAGGATTCGGAGCACTAGACATTTCGAATCCTGACGGCTCCATCAACGTCCCCGCAGACGTCATCCTGTCCGCCACCCCGAAGGGTTCAATCTCTTTCAAAGCCGCGAACATTTCAGTTTACGGGAAAATAGAAACGCCAGGCGGCAGCCTTTCCTTCACCACCTATAATATCTCGCCGTCCGCCGCCGCCGAATACAGCCTGCTCAATCCGCCCGGCAGCGTTTCATTCCCGGAGGCCAACGTCGGCCGGGGATCGTTCACGCTCGCCAACGGAGCGAGCCTTTCTACCGCAGGACTGCTGGTCGATGACAGCCTGCTCGAAACTGCAGATCTGACAAAAGCCCGGACCATCGACGGCGGCAGCATTTCCATCAATTCCTATCAGGCACTGCTGGCAATAGGCGCGGAACTTGATGTTTCCGGCGGCGCCTACGTCTCGGCCAGTAAGCGGGTGAGCTACGGTAAAGCGGGTTCGATCTCGGTCCTCACCGGCAAGGACCCCACGTTTACCGGTGTCATCGGAGGCGGTCTGGTGCTCGACTCGAAACTCAGCGGCTTTTCAGGAGGTAGATCGGGCGGAACCCTGACTCTCCAAGCGACAATGATCCGCGTCGGCGGAAATCTCGAAGCAGACGCGCTCAATCTGGATGAGGACTTTTTCCGCATGGGCGGATTCTCGAAGTATGTGTTATCTGGAATCGGCGCAGCGGACAGCACCACGCCCCCAGCAGGACAATTTGAGACTTATAAGCCTGCCATTTCCATTGCTGCTGGAGTAAAGATTAATCCGATCGCCAGAACTTATCTAGCCGCTCAGGATCCGTCGCATAACGGTGGATTTACGTTGCAGAAAATTACGGCCGCCGAGGGAGTCCGCACGCCCGTCAACCTGAGTTTCACCGCGCTGGGTTCGGATGATCCGTTCACCTTTGATAAACTCGAAGTCCGCGGAGACATTTTCATGGGCGCGGGCTCTTCCATTACCACGGAAGCAGGCGGCAACGTTTCGTTCAAAGGCGGCACCGTCACATTGTTAGGAAGCGTGATCGCCCCGGGAGGAGAAATTGTCGTCACTGGTGCGGGATCATTTCCGCTCACCACATCACAAAAGCTTAGCACCACCCAGGCCCTTGCCACTGTCCACATCGGAGAATTGGCGAGGCTTTCCTCGGCTGGCATCTCGCAGCTCGTTCCCGATGATTTCGGACGGCGCATCGGCAAGGTTTACAACGGCGGGCAAATCTCGGTTTCCGGTAACATACTTGCGGAAAAAGGTGCCATTCTGGACGTTTCCGGCACCTCCGGCATTCTGGATCTGGACCCTTCGAATCTCGCCAACGCCGGATTCACAAGCACCCCGGGCCTGACCTCCACTCCTCTCAAACAGCTCGGCATTGCCACCCGCATCGACAGCAACGGCGGCGTGATCAATCTGACAGGATCGCAAATGCTGCTGACCGATGCGACACTGCTAGGTGCGGCCGGTGGAAGACAAGGCACAGGCGGAACGCTTTCGGTGTCATCCGGAAAATTCTATGCGGAGGGAGAAGCTCGCACCGGCGCGGACACGAATCTAACGGTCAGGCAAAGCGGCAATTTCATCCTGAATCCGGATGCGGATCTCGGCATCGGCATCGCACTAAAAGATAAGAACGGCAACAGCTACGGCGGATCAGGATTCTTCGCGATCAACCGCTTCACCGATGGATCATTCGCCTCTCTCAGCCTGGGTGGGAAATACGTCGCCAATGCCAATCCAATTCCTTACGGCGGTAACATTGACTTCCAGGGCAAAATTAACATCGAAGCGAAAGGCAGCGTGCGCCTCGCCGCAGGTGGTGTGATCAACGCGGACGATGCGGTGAAAATTTCCGCGTCCTATCTCTACATTGGTCAGGATTTCCGCGCGCCACAGCATCCAGACGATGTTTTCCTCGCCTTTCAGCGGGACCCCGCTTTGCCGTCCCCTGAATATAACTTCGCACCCACTTTCGGCTCCGGAAGTCTCGATCTGAACGCCGGACTTATCGATGTCGGAACACTCTCGCTCCAGAACATCGGAAGCGCCAGCTTCACCGCGATCAATGGCGACGTCCGGGGCAACGGCACGCTTAGCATGGCGGGCGATCTCACCATCAAGGCGGCGCAGGTCTATCCGCCGACTCTCGCGAAGTTCGACATCTTCGCCTACGATCACAACGGCATCAAAGGCTCAGTGACCATCCAGGGGGCGGGGAAAAGCGACGCCCCTCTATCAGCCGGCGGCAGCCTTTCGATCTATTCGTCTAACATAACCCAGTCCGGCGTCCTGCGCGCTCCGCTCGGCACCATCCGTCTCGGCTGGGACGGCACCGATTTTGACAAAAGCGATGCTGACATCGACGCACCTCGCAACCTGATCGCAGGCATCACTATCACTACCCCGATCACAAGCGAGACAACACTAACGGACGGAAGCCTAACTTCGGTCAGCGCGAAGGGCCTCACTATTCCCTTCGGCATCAGCCCGGATGGATTAAGCTGGATCGATCCGCGTGGCGTCAACGTCACACTATCAAATCTGCCAGAAAAAACCGTTTTCATCTCCGGCGGAAGTGTGAAGATGGCCGCAGGTTCTACCGTCGATATTCAGGGAGGCGGAGACCTGCTAGCCTCACGCTGGATACCCGGTAACGGCGGTAGCATTGATCTGCTAGGAAGCGCTTCTACCGAGTGGGGCGCGGGTTCCGAATACCAACCCGGTGCGTTGGTCACCTATAAGGGCGAGACTTGGTCCGCACGGGTCCGGCATAGCGGTCAAACACCTAGTGCGAATCTCTATTGGACCAAATTACCTGAATCCTTTGCTATCGTCCCCGATTACAACGCGAAATACTCACCCTACGGAGTCTTCAACACCGATGTCAATGCCAGCTCTCTGGCAGGAAATCCCGGTTATGTGAGTGGGAATTTAAAGGTCGGCGATACGATTACTCTCGAAGCCTCCAAAGGTCTTCCTGCTGGCACCTACACTCTGCTGCCACGCGCCTACGCCGCGCTCAAGGGAGCCTTCCTCATCACCCCTTCAGACATTGGCGCAATCAGCCCGATCAATACCGCCGAGGGCACTACCTTGGTTTCCGGATACATCTCAAACGCATTTAACATGCCCGAGGCGATATCCAACGTGCGATCCCACTACGAGCTGACCTTCGCAGACATCCAAAAAAATCTCCCGACTTGGCAGAAAGGTGAGGGCTATCAGAAGGGTGCGCTCGTGAGTTACAATGGCCAAAATTGGTCCGCAAAGGATGCGAACAGTGGCAAGCCACCGGGGGAGAATGAATCATGGTTCAACCTTCCTGATTCATATACTCTCTACTCTGCCAACGATTTCATCTCCAAAGCAGGTGGCAAACAATTGCTGCCCACGGATGCTGGCTACGTCGCCTTTCACGGCAACACTGCCCTCGAACTATCAGGAAATCTGTTAAGTTCTGCGTCCGGTCGCGGCGCGTATGTGGACATCAGCAGTTTCTCAGACATCCATCTGGTCGGAGGAACCGGAGCAAGTCTTTCAGACACCCAGATCGCGCTGCAAACCAGCGTCTTGAATTCTTGGAAAAGCGAAAGTCTGCTCATCGGCGGCATCCGCACTCGCAGCGCGGCCGGCACCAACGTGGACGTCAGAACCCAAAACGTAACACTGGACAATCCCGGCGACCTTCTCTCAGGTCCGGAAATCGTCCTCACCTCCCTCGGCAAGCTCACACTCGCCGAAGGTTCTTCGATTTCATCCAGCGCAAAACTAGCATCCTCAGCCGAAACCCTTCTTATCAATGGAGACGGCACCCTTCTCCGCGTTAGCAGTGATCCGACAGCGGCGGTCTCACGCACCGACCTCACCGGCTCGACGGCTCCTATGATGACCATCGGCGCTTCCGCAAACATCGCCGGACCTTCCGTGATTTTGGACTCCAGTTACGGGACCACCCTGTCTCCACTCGCTGGAATCGAGGCCGAAACACTCACCCTCGCCAGCGGACAGATCAGTGTGGTCTTCGACGATGCGACCGGTTCTTTGGATGGGTCTCTCATAAGCCCACACCTAACGCTCGCCGGGGTCACGCTCGACAAAGTCCAACAATCCAAAACTCTAACTCTCCAGAGTTACCGCAGCATCGACTTCTATGGCACTGGCACCTTCGGCCGTCCGTCGTTGGAAAACCTCACGCTATCCGGCAGCGGCCTGCGAGGCTACGAACAAGGCACCGGGCAGGTCATCATCCGGGCGAATGACGTTTCATTTGAAAATCCAACAAACGCCAATCATACGGCTGCGACCGCGCTCTCGGGCAACCTCACCATTGATGCGGCAACGATCCATCTTGGCAACAACAGGAATTCTGTTACCGGCTATCAGAATCTTTCTCTCAAAGCTACCGAACGCATCGTCTTCGAGGGCACCGGAAGTTTCTTCACTGCGGGCAATCTCAAGACTGACACCCCGCTCATCACTGGCGCGAAAGCCGCTACTTACAACATCACCGCTTCCGGCAACGTCTCACTCGACGGCAGCGGCAAGGCTCCCGCCTCCACCGGAGACCTCGGTGCCAGCCTGATCATCCAGGGCACCGGCATCGCCGCTAACACTTACATCCTGCTCCCCAGCGGCCAGCTCACCTTGCGTGCCACAAGCGGTTCGCTGGACATCGGCGGGACTCTATCGACGGCAGGCACCGCGCACACCTTCAACGACCTCGTCCGCTATTCCAGCGCTGGAACCATCACGCTAGAATCGAATACGGGCAATGTCACCCTCGGCGCGGATGCCAGTGTCTCCGTAGCCGCTAACTCGGGCGGCGGCAATGCGGGAACACTTAGCGTGATTACTCCAAACGGCATCTTCACCAGCAACGGCAAAATCCACGCCGAAGCATCCAATGGCGGCCTCGGTGGCTTCGTGGGTGACGCGGGCAAATTCGTTCTCGATACGAAACAAATCAGCGCAGCCGACTTTGAGAAGATCAGCACCACCCTCGATGATGGCGGGTTCTACGCCTCGCGGAATTTCCGCATCCGCAGCGGAGACGTCACCATCGCCAACAACAACCGCAGTCACGATTTTACCCTCTCTGCCGATAAGGGCAGCATCAGTATTCTCGCCACTGGAAAAATTGACGCCTCGGGCGACACCGGCGGCTCCATCTCCCTATCAGCTAGAGACAGCCTGACCATGGCGAACGGTGCTGTCCTCTCCGTCGCCGCTACGCGCTTCAACAGTGCGGGCAAGGGCGGATCGATCCTCCTCGAAGCCGGCACCCAGAGCAATGGCGTGGCCAACCAGAACGCCCTTCTCGATCTACAGGGCGGATCGGTGATGCTGCTAGGTGTGGATGACTACGTGGCTGGCAGCTACACCACGCCCGGCTCCAGCGCATTTGAAGGGAAATTCACCGGCACCCTTCACCTCCGCGCGCCCCGCACCACAGACAACAAGGATGTGCTGATCGGCTCTATCGGAAGCACCATCACCGGCGCGTCCTCCATCGTCGCAGAAGGTTACAAAGTTTACATTCCCGCTAACGGCGTGCTCAACATCGCCCAGCGCAACCTCATTAACAACGACGCTGTCAGTTTCCTCGGTGCCGCCAACGAAACCTCGATGCGATTCAAACTGCTCGGGGATTCCAACCCGCTAGACTCGCTCTTCGTCATCGCTCCTGGCGTGGAAATGATCAGCATGGTTGGAAATCTCACACTTGGCCTCGCCAACAATACAGCCGCCGGGTCAACAAACATCGAAGCTCTTGCCGCTGCCGACTGGGATCTATCAGGATTCCGATATGGTAGCCGCAGGGCCGCCGGTATCCTGACGCTGAGAGCCGCTGGCGATATCGTATTTAACAACACTCTCAGCGACGGGTTCACCCCGATCGCGCTAGGCACGACGCAGGTTTTTGCTGACAATGGACATTCCCAGATGTGGTTGGCGACGCTCAAGACCATCACCAATAGTCTTCCGGTAAATACCCAGTCTTGGTCATATCGTCTCACCGCTGGTGCTGATACCAATGCCAGCAATTTCCAAAACGTGCTTACCACCCGCGAGCTGGACTTAGTGCAGCCTTCGAGGGGGTCTGTAATCGTGGGTGAGTTCTATCCACCAGTACCGAATTCTCTAAACAGCGGTCTTGCGGCTGGCATTGGTAGCTTAGGCCAGACGGCAGATACCATCCGCATTTCTAATAGCACGACCAATCGCGGCAATCGATTCGAGGTCATCCGCACCGGGACCGGGGACATCACGATTAATGCTGGACGCGACGTGCAATTGCGCAACCAATTCTCTACCATCTACACCGCCGGAGTCGCGCTGCCCACTCCTACTACTGTTTTCAGCGCCAATGACTTTGTGCAGCCCGTTTTGCCAACTTCAGCCAACGGTCAGCCCAACCAGGGCCTACTTGGCATTTCCCAACAGATCTATCCCACCACTTGGTCGATGGCTGGTGGAAACCTCTCTATCAGCGCTCAGGCGAATATCGGGCACTACACCCAGCTCAACAACGTGCTAACGGCCGATTCAAGCCGCCAGATGCCGAACAACTGGCTTTACCGGCGCGCCTATGTAAACGCTGCAACAGGATTATTTGCTGATGATGGAGGCCTAGATTCCAATCTAATCGCAACTCGTATTACTGACGCCGCCACCTCCACCACCTGGTGGATCGATTACAGTAACTTCTTCGAGGGCGTTGGTGCTTTGGGCGGTGGTAACGTGACGCTGTCAGCGGGTAAAGATGTGGTAAATGTAGATGCGGTAAGTCCCACCAACGCACGGATGCCGGGGCGCAAGCTAAATCCTGACTTTGGAGTCGTGGCGGGAGCACCCCAGTACATCAATCTCGCACCCAATGCAGACAAGCTCCTCGAACTGGGTGGTGGTGACGTCAGTGTGACCGCTGGTAGAAACATCGATGGCGGTGTCTATTACGTCGAGCGCGGTAAGGGCACGCTATTTGCAGGTGGAGAAATTACCACCAATGCATCGCGCTCCCCTTCGCTAGGGATTCTTAATGGCTCCGCCGCTTTCGACTCACGCAACTGGCTGCCCACCACGCTGTTTGCTGGCAAGTCTCACTTTGATGTCGCTGCGCGCGGGGATGTCCTTCTCGGCCCCATCAGCAACCCGTTCCTGCTGCCGCAGGGAACTAGCAACAAGTTCTGGTATAAGACTTACTTCAACACATTTGCTCCAGACGCTGGTGCTGCGGTAACTTCATTCGGCGGGAGCGTAACCCACCGCATGGCGGTGAATCTCCCGGGTGAGGCATCCTCAAAATCCATACTTGCTGTTTGGTTTGAAACGCAGAAATTCGATAACAGTGGCCTTGCGCTCAACAGCCCATCCAACTATCAGCCTTGGTTGCGCTTGTCGGAATTAGCTTTGGATTCGTTCACCACCGTCTTTGGTTTGGCGGCACCGAATTTAAGCACCACCGCATTCTCGGGTGATGTCAATCTGGTAGGGAGCTGGACCTTGTTCCCTTCCACGACGGGCAATCTCGAACTGGTGGCAAGTAAAGGCATCATCGGCCTACAAGATGCGGGACTTGGCAACCTTGGCTTGCGGGTCTGGACCGCATCCACGATCAATCTATCCGATGCAGCGCCGTCATCACTTCCCGGCATCACCTCGCCAATTGCCTATCAAACAGCGGCGGGTCGTGACCGGACCACCGCGCTGAAGAGTAACATCAACGTGTTACAAAATTTGAATTCTGCCCTTACCGAGACTGGATCGTATAAAGGCGTTGCCAGCACGGCTGCATTTAAGAACTTGCTCCATGCACAGGGCTTGCTGCACGCTGGGGATTTGAATCCCGTCCGCCTTTACGCCACTGGCGGTGACATTACTGGTATTAACCTTTTTACGCCTAAGCAGACACGGATCATTGCGGCCCGCGATATTACGGACATCTCCTTCTATCTTCAAAACGTCGCGAAGGATGACATCAGCCTTGTTTCCGCAGGCCGCGATATCATCCCGTTCAACGAAAATAGCGAATTGCGCACCATCGCGGGTAACCTCACCCTCGCCAATATCGTAGGCGACAGCCCGCTCACCACGGTGGCAGGGACTTCCACCCGCGCCTTGGCCGGTGACATTCAGATCAATGGCCCGGGTGTGTTGGAGGTTCTCAGCGGAGGGAAAATCGATCTGGGGACCGGTGCCAATTTCTCGAATGGCACAGGAAGCGGCATCACAAGCATTGGCAATAGCCGCAACCCATCCTTACCTTTCATGGGAGCGGATATCATTGCGTATAGCGGGCTTTCCGGAGGCGGCGGGCTTGGTGCCGCAGATGGGCTTGCCAACAGCTCAATGTCCGTGGACGCCTTCATCGCCGAGTATCTTCCGAAAGGAGCGGACGCGACGGATTCCGAATATCTAAAGAAAATAAAATGGACCGGTAGCTTTGACAACCTAACGGACGAGCAAAAGGCCATCGTAGCTTTGGAAAAATACTACATGGTGCTCAAAAAATCAGGCCGCGATGTAACCAAGCTCAGCGAGCTGCTGGCTAAATCAGGCGGCAATCTTGCCGACCCGATGGTCACAAAATTCTTGGAAGAGACTGGGCTCACTGCGACGGAGATCCAAGCATACAAAGGTGGCTATGATGCCGTCGCGACGCTGTTTGGAACAAACAAACCCGCAGGCGATATTTTCACCCGTGCCCGAGAAATCCGCACCGTCACGGGAGGTTCCATCAGCCTTGGTGCGCTCGGTGGTGGCATCACGATGGCCTCGAATATTTTTGGTAACCCACTGACACCTCCTGGTATCGTAACTGAATATGGTGGTTCCATTTCCACCTTCACTGATGGCGATGTGTCCATTGGTCAGGCTCGGATTTTCACCCTTCGTGGCGGTAATATCACCATGTGGTCCTCCAATGGTAACATTGCCGCTGGGACTGCTGCCCGAACGGTCGTCACTGCACCGCCTACGCGGGTGCTCATTGACATTAACAGCGCAAACGTGGAGACCGACCTCGGTGGGCTCGCCACGGGTGGCGGAATCGGTGTCTTAGCCGCAGTCGAGGGAGTAATGGCAGGAGATGTGGACTTGATCGCGCCAAAAGGATTTGTCGATGCAGGCGACGCTGGCATCCGAGTAACAGGAAATCTCAACATCGCCGCTCAAGTGGTCTTGAATACAGGCAACATTTCCGCTGGGGGCACCACTGCCGGAGCCTCAGTGGCAGCCCCTTCCGCACCGAGTATTGGAGCTGTGGTAGGCGCCGCTAACACTGCCGCAGCCACTACCACCACCGTGAACGATAACAAAAAAGAGGAGCCGAAGTCTGCGGTGCCAGAGGAAGCGCTTTCGATTATCACGGTGGATGTCATCGGCTATGGCGGTAGCTCCAGTTCCGATGAAGAGGAGGAAAAGGACAAGGACAAGCCAGCAGTCTGAGGATTCTTTCGCACCCAGTGTCATGAAACACCGCTATTCACTCATCACCCTGTTTCTGCTCTCCCTAAGCGTCCATACGCCGTTATTAGCGGATGAGACCCCGCCATCACTTGCCACCCCCATTACGGCCACGGATCCAGAAAATGCTGACGCACAATTCCAACTGGCCCGTGCTTACCTGCACGGGAATGGTGTGCCAAAGGATCCAAAAAAGTCATTCGATCTTATGAATGCTGCAGCAGCGAAAGGCCACGCGGATGCCACGGGTAGCGTGGGATACTTTTACAGCGTTGGCTTGGGGGTGCCGAAGAACGAGAAACAAGCTACCGATTGGTTCCGCAAGGGTGCAGAAATGGGTTCTGCCAAAGCACAATTCAACTACGGTAAATCTTTGCTCGATGATAAAAGTGGCGCGACTAAATCGCCTGAAGTGCTTCAAACTGAAGGAATCGAGTGGGTCAAAAAAGCGGCTGACCAAGGCCTTCCGGAAGCAGCCTTGTTTTACGGCATGGCTCTCTACTTTGGAGATCACGGGCAGGCACAGGATTACAAAAAGTCAGAGCCCTATTTGAAAATTGCGGCAGAAACAGGGAATGCAGACGCGCAAAATGCCATCGGCGTATTGTATGATTCGGCACTCGTTGGCACCATGGACCGGGTGCTCGCAGAGCAATGGTACCGGAAGGCAGCGCATCAAGGGCATCTTAAGGCGCAAGCCAATCTGGGCCGGGTGCTCAATCCAGAAGGTGACAATAGAGAATCAAGGATTGAAGCCTTGGCTTGGTTGTTGATTGCCTCGGACCAGAACGAAATCACTGCGATTAAGACCTTACAGAATGCCAAGCCAGGCTTAAAGGCCGGAGAGATGGACGCCGCACGCCTGCGTTCTGCTGCGCTGCTAAAGGAAGTGAAAAAGTAAGCAACAACACTGAAAGTCAATCTTTCCGTTTGAAAAATATCTACTCCTCAGCCGCCTTGTGCGGAAATAGAGATTTTGCCTACCCACCCAGATTAACGTGAAGCCATTTTTGCCACATTATTGAGAGGTGAAATTCACACCGGCTTACAATTTCAATCCGCACTTCATGAGAGCTTATTTACTGGAGGTGCCTGCATCCGCAGGGAGCTGGGACTCGAGCAAGGCGTCTCTCGTCATTTGGTTAAAGGCTTCGTTCCCGAAGAGTGCGCGGTAGGTTTCATTCGCACGGGCACGGGCGCGTTCCACGGCGGGGCCTTTTTGGATGATGATGGTGCCATCCGTACCCGTCTGCGTAGCGGTGGCTTGATCCCCACTTGCGGTCGTGCCACGGGCACTTTCCGCCAGATCTTGGTAGAACCTATCGATAATTCCCCTCATGGCGGTGGCGATAGGCTCGGAAACCTTTTTTTGAGGATTCTTCTCAGCAGCGCTGAGGGCTAAGATCACGGCAGGGAGCTGGACATCATCGGCCAGTTGGAAACCAGCAGCGGGTAAATTGACGGCGGAAGAGGATGGGGTGGAGCCTGATTGCGGGGGCGGAGTGGCTCTAGCAGTGTTGCTGGCTGCGGTGCCCACATTTCCGGCTGCGGGATGAGTGGGCTGGGCGCTGGGCTCACGCGGCTTATCAGCCAGTTTTGGGGCGCTGGGCGCGCTGCTTGCTGGGGCTGGCTCCTTGCGGGCGGAGTCATGGGGAGGCTGGCCAGCCTGGTGGATGACGATGACGGCACTGAGAATGAGCAGTCCACCTGCTGCGAGTAGCTTAAAATTGATTTTCATGACGTTTTCCACTAACTGGGCGAGTCAATAAGTCAAAAAATAAAAGCTGGCACCGGAATTACCCAGTGCCAGCCTCATGAATGTCTTGCTTGCGCGGGATGGGAATAAATGAACATTCATCATTTGGCAGCGCACGCAAGGAACGGATTATGGGGCAACAACGCCGCCGTCCACGGAACGGCTAACAGCCATGTCGGTAAGCGCGATGCCCGCAGCCGCGAGGTTGCTTGGGACCGCAGCAAGGAGGGTTGTAAAGACCGTGGTTTGGTTGGCAGTGGTGTCGTTGCGGCGATAGAGGTTTTCGTAGCCCCAGGCGGTGTAAGAACCGTTGGTGACTTTGGCTTTATCTGTTGCTGCGCCGGAGTTAATGTTGGTGCCGGAGACAGCCAATTGGTCAAGTCTCACGCCATTATAGCCGCAGAACACTGCACCGAGACCACGAGCGGTGATGGCATCATTCACGGAGAGCCAAGTCACAAGATCAGCCCGGACAGGACTGCCGAAGGCATCATTACCCAATTCGTCCAAGACGGTAACGGAGGTTCCCGTTTTGCCCATATCGGTGCGGAGGGTGGAACCGCTGTTGTAGCCACCGTTACCAGCGACGCTTTGTCCCCAGACCGTAGAAGCACTCGAAGCAAGCTGACCAGCAAGCGCCGGGCTGCCCAAGCCAGCGGCAGGAACCAATTGGATGGTGCCCAGTGCGGTGCTTGTGGAAGCGATGGTGGTGTACTGCTTCACTGTATTGGTGATACCATAACCGGTTTCCGCAAGATAGGTGGTGCGGGTTCCGGATCCGTCATTACGGCCGGTAGCAAACACGTTGGTCACGTCTCCAGCATTTCCGGTGAACAGGCTCAGTGGCTGAATGCCGTTTACGAACAATGCATTGAATTGTTGGGTGGTGACATTCGTGATAACCGAGCCTTCGTTGGTGAGCATGGTGAAAACGATTACGCCTGCCTGAGCGCCTGTAACGGGAGCGCTGCTGAACGGAGTGCTGGCAGTGGTCACATCCGAGAACGCGAGCTGCGATGGGGCGTTCGCAGCACCTGTGGTGCCTTGGTTAACGAGTTCTGCGCCAGCAGCACTCGCAGTAACACTGTTAAGCAATGCAGGCTGGTAGTAGGTGGCAAGTGGATCTGCTGGGACAGCGAGCGCTTTGACGCCTTCCACGGAGCCAGTGAAGCAGCAACGAATGGTGGTGGTGCCGGTGATGCCAGGGAACTTGCCGATAAAGATGGCACGGGTAGAGCCGTTGAAAGCACCACTGTTTGCTGAATCGTGAGCGTATTTGAAGGTTCTTGTTGCCAATGGTTCAGCAAGGTAACTTGCTTTGATGGAATCCAGAGCAGCCGCACGGAAGGCAGTGGCACCAGTGATATTGACAGTAACATCAGCAGAAGCGGATGAAACGAGGGAGATGGCGCTGAGGCCGAAGAGCAATGCTTTTGATTTCATAATGTTTGTTTCAGTTGGATGAGGTTGCTTGTGTGCAGTAGGAGATGATTTCAGGTTAGTTCAAGCGGAACGGCGGCGGCGATAGCCGAGACCCGCGAAGGTGCCGATGAGGCCCAATGCGAGTGCACCGGAAGGCTCTGGAACTGCAGAGATGGTGGAAGTGAACGAGACACCGCCGGTGCCATTCACTGTGAAGGTTCCTTCGTAGGAACCCGCGCGGAGTGGACCGTCAACTTGACCCGTCACAAATGTGTTACCGGTGCCGGTGCCGCCAGTTGCACGGGCGAGGATGCGGTAGAGATCGAGGTTGAACTCAGCGGTTCCAGCACTGCCGAAAGCTCCGAGATTACCGGTGGTTCCCTGCTGCGATACGCCTCCTCCGAAATTGTTAAAGGCAGTACCTTGGATGATTTGACCACTCACTACGCTGAGTGGGTTTTGATTATCAATGGTGGACTCGGAGGTAGGGGAAACAATCTGAGCAGCGTTGTAGCCTAAAGCGCCCGAGTTGTCCAAAAACGTATTGTTCTGCGTGGAGATTTTTCCCGCTGCATCGGTCATTGCAGTGCTGCCAAAACCAGACCAAGCAGCGGTATTTGCAGAACCGATTACTCCGGTGAGGTCGCGAGCCTTGGAGACGTACAACGTCCGGGAAGGATCACCATTGTTCAGAGTGTTTTGGGTATTACTGGTATTGAAAACACCGGCGATACCTGCAAAGATCGTTGCGTCACTTGCCCAGCCAGTGCCAAACGCACTAACCAGAGTGGTGTTGACATTCACAAAGTCGTACTGACTCGTGGCATCTGCGCCTGCTGCTGCACCACGGAATGTGGTAGCTGCACCAAGATCAACATAAACCGTGTTAGTTCCGCCTTGCTGCTGGAAGAAGAGCACCAGATCACCCGGTGCATAGAAGGAGTTGGCTGCCATGGCAGAGGATGTTGCAATTACTGTCGATGTTGCCATCAATAGTGCATATTTCGTAAACGTGTTTGTTTTTTTCATGATAGTAGCTGTATTTTTAATAGATTGGGTGCACGGAGATCTAACGCTAACAAAAAGCCATCTCATTTAATTCTTAGAAAATGAATGGTTTGTGACTCAGCAAAGAGTGCCACGGCTCCGAGAGGATGTTCCCAAACTTCGCCTTGCCCATGAATTTAACGTGAAGATTTCGTCACAACGAATGTGGCAATTTGTTTGCGTCATGGGGATTATTGGTCATTCCAATGACCCGAATGTGACACTCTTGTCACATTGCGAGCGTTGCTGGATCATTTTCGCTACGTAGCTTGCAATCTCCGACATGCATTCGCTGATCTACGACCGGATTCCCCTGTACAGTAATACATTTTAAAGTTTAGAACCTATAACAAACACCTCATGAAATGTCCCATAACTAGAATGCTAACATGTGTCGCAACGGCAACTGGCCTAGCGATTTCAACAGCCAAGGCCACCAATAGTTTTTATGCTCCGGGTGATCTGGTTCTCTTTTTCCAAAAACAAGGTGGAAATACCGTCTATATTAACCTTGGCGCGGCCACCACATTCCGAGGCACTGCGGCAGGCGCGGCAGATGGAGTAAATCAAATCAACTTCATCGATATCAATGCAACTTTGACATCCGCTTTCGGCTCCGGCTGGGCTGTAGACACCTCAGTTTTTGCAGGTTTGGCGGGGGTTTTCAACACCAGCAATACCCAAAACACTCTCAATAACGGGGATCCAGCTCGGACACTTTACGTCTCTAGATCCCGCAATGCGAGCGGAACCGTCGGGACGGCAAACTCCGCCGCATGGTCTGGTTTTGGCAATACCGCAATGACCGATGCATCGACAAAAATCACCACGCAGAACAGCGCGTTTGCCGACACCGCAGGCTCTAACGGCTACAACGCTGCTCAGATTGTTTCCCCGGCAAGTGTTTCGTTGATCGATGAGCAAAACCCACTGACCGTCATCAACGGTGACATTCTCCAGGGTACGGCCTTTAACAACTTCGGAGGAGGCGTATCGCAGCAGGGTACCACCGGTAATCTCGGAGCTTTCGGTAGTGCCGGAACCGCAGAGTTCAATCTCGATCTCTACCGCATCCTCGCCCGTGCAACCGGCGGTTCAGGCACCGGTCAGACATTTGTCACGGGTCAAGTTGACGGTCCACTTCGCACGGGTTCCTACGAAGGAACCATCACGGTGAACAGCACAGGACAGGTATCCTTCATCGCTCAAGGTGCAGCCTCAGCATACGACACCTGGATCGGAACCTTCTCGTCGATTACTCTGGCAGCGGACAAGCTTCCCAGTGCCGATCCTGACAACGATGGCTTGAGCAATCTGATGGAATTCGTGCTTAACGGGAACCCCGGAATCTCGGACAGCCCATCGGTTGTCCCCACGCTTAACGCCAATGGTTCCGACTTTATCTTTGCATTTAAACGCCGTGATGATTCCGAAGCAATTACTCCGCTGTTATTTCAATACGGCAGTATCTTGACGGGTTGGACTGATGTGACGGTCGGGGCAGCAAGCGCCATCGTGGGGAGCGCAACCATCGCAGTCACAGAGAATTCCACAAACCCAGACAGTATCACTGTTACCGTTCCGAAGTCTGTTGCTGTCGGAGGCAAGCTATTCGGTCGTCTCAAGGTGACTCAGCCATAAGAAGAATGGTCCGTCTGTTCTGTAAAACCCTTCCTGCTTCGCAGGAGGGATTTTGGTATTTTTGAGGTAGATCGAAAACGATTTCACCTGATGAGTGACAAAAATAGCACCTGAGCCCATCTAAACGACCCGGCGAGTCATATCGACTGTCCCCTGCCACCATGACGTTGCAAACCCGCTTTCCATACCACACTCCGTGGCTCGTGCTGATGGGGGCGTTGTGGATCCAAGTATTTTACTCTGCGAGCTATGGTTGGCTGCATGGAGAGTATTACGATTATGGCTGGTACGTGCCGCCTTTGGCTGCATGGTTTTTCTATCGGAAATGGCGTGCTTGGCAGGCCCTTCCACGCCCCCCCTTGCCACGCGGGGTAATCACATTCGGGATCCTGATCCTAACTGCCGCACTCGCCGCCTTGAGGATCATGGGACGTACTGATCCGGGGTGGCCGTGGCCGGGATGGGGTCAGGCGATCATTGCCTGCATCATGACCTGCTACGTCGTGTGGAAAAAGGCAGGCAACCTTGCGATTGCCCGTATTGTTCCTGTGATGCTGTTTGCGCTGACAGCCGTAAGACTTCCTGGGCGGGTGGAGAAGCTGCTGGTAGATGGCATGACTCACGGCGTATTGGAGGCCAGCAGTTGGATTTTCCGAGCCCTCGGACACGCAGTCACGGTGATGGGCAATCAACTTGAGCTGGCCGGCAAAATTGTCGAGGTAACCGAAGGATGCAGCGGCATTCGCTCGGCACAGAGCTTTCTAATGGCGTCACTTTGCTTCGGTGAGTGGCTGGGTCTGGAAACGAAGTGGCGGATCTGTCTGGTAGGTGCTGCTCTTTTGATCGCATGGGTCATGAATGTGGCAAGAGCCTGCCTGCTTGCGGAAATCCGCTTCAATCAAGGGGAATCCGCATTTGAAAAAGCACATGATCCTGTGGGAATCGCAGCATTTGTGATCGGCACGGGGATTGTTTTCTGGCTTGCTTTCATGTTAGACGGAAAGCGCAAAGGAATTAGATTAGTCCGGCATCAGGTGGGAGGCGACAGCGCATGAAACGATGGCAAATGGTCCTTTGGTGTCTTGTTTCGCTACTGCCAGGACTCGCCGCAGAAATCATTTCCTATAAGTGGATGAACCCTAACCTATCAGAATCATCGCTGATCCTGCCGATTTTCAGGCCGCCTCTGGAAAACAGCACATTCGAGCTATCAGACAAGGAGTTTAACAAGGTGAAGGACGAGCTTACGTGCAGCAGAGGATGGATTGGAAAACAAGGTGGGGATGCCACTCCCCTCACGCGCCTTATTTGGATCGAGTGGGATCGCACTAACGCTCGAAACACCTTGGAAGCATTCCGCCACATGCCGGAACAATGTCTGGGCAGCATCGGAATGACGCTTGAGCGGATCTACCCTCAGCGGATCTATGGCGAGGGAGACAAGCAGTTCGTGTTTGACTCCACCCAATTTCGTCCTCTCCGCGGTGGGCAGTCGATTTTCGTCTTCAAGGCGGTTTGGATCTCGGGATTGCAGGGTGCGAAGCTCAGAGAGAACGTCTTGGCGGTCAACCAACTCGATTTAGGGGCTTTGCGTTTTGCCGCAGCCACGCATCGCTTCAACCCAGAACATACCCGCGTTCTGATGGGTGGGGTGGTCGGCTTACCGTCCGAAGAGCTCGCATGGAAATCGTTTTCCCGGGACGTTCTCTCTCAGATTCAATGGACCACTGTCCAACCATCCTCCAAAAATTGATATGAAATTCTTCTCTCGTGAGCAGCCTCTTCGGGATTCCTTGGCCATCAAGGTGAGCCTAAAGGATCAGATTCGATATCAATGGATTGATCTCCATCTCTTGTGGAAGTCCTTGATCGTCGTTGGTGTGTTAGCAATTCTAGCCATTCCTTTTTATGGCAGGGCTATCAAGGCCACCAAAAGCCGCACTTACGCACAAGATTTCAGCGCTGCAAAAAAGGCTCTTGCCGAGGGACGCGATACCGATGCGCGCGATCTCTCAATCACCCTTTTGCGCAGGGATCCCAAAAACACGGAGCCGGTGCCATTGTTAATGCGTGCGGCAGCGGGTGCGAAGGATCCTTTGTCACTACCTGTCGCGCGTGCTTATCTGGGAATGGATACTCAAAATAAGTCCGACCGGGTATTCGCTTGGAAAACCATTTCAAAAGAATCCCCAATGGGAGCAGCCGGGATCATCTGGCTTTCATCCATTCGAGAAAACGAAAGAGCTGATCCCGATTTCCTATCTCTTTGGCTAGAGCGCCTAAAGACAGAAAAACTAGATGAAGAAATCGAAACCTTACTTGTAAAACAAACCGGGGTAATCGACCCGCGTATGGAGCGCATCCGTCTCTCAATGCTCGCAGCTCGAGGCACGGAAGATTCCTATCGAGAATTGCAGGCGCGCCTTTACGACCGCATCGCATCCCACCCGGCAGATGGTCCCCTGCTAATTGATTTGATCGACGAGGTTCCACAATCCGCCCTCATACCTTACTCGTTTTTTGCCCTTGGAGAATGGTTGAAAGTTTCTGGTAGAGAGCCTTCACCGGAAAATCAACTGCGCCTCGCCCGTTGTGAAATGGCGGCGAAACCCGAAGCCGCCGAAGCCATTCTCACACGAACCACGACCACATTTGCAGCGAGCGCCTCGCTTCAATTGGCCAGCTTATTTGTTTTTCTCAACCGCCTCGACCGAGCGGAAGAACTCCTTAAACCACTCGTGTCGAAGGGCGCCTCGGGTGCCTTTTCCCTCATGGCTAAAGTTTTGGAAAACCAACAGAAGTTAGACGAATGGGATCGCTTGTTAGGCTCGCCTCCCAAAAGTGCATTTCTACCAGGCATTTTGTGTGACCGTGCATACCTAGCCATGCAAAGAGGCGACGAAAGGGCCAGAATCAATTTTGAAAAAGAAGCGTCCATCCGCGCGGAAAAACAACTTGATAGCGATTCGCTGATCCGCCTTGCACGTCACGCTTCGGATCGCGGCATGAAAGAATATGCGGTGAGCATCTGGGTAAAGGCGATTCGTAAAGGCCCCTCCAGTCCCCTCCCCCTATTCACCTCGATTTCTCCGGTTTTTGAGACGCTCGCTCGTGACAAGCAAGACAGCCAACTTCTCGAAGTGCTCACCGTCTATCGGGCGGCAGATCCTGGGGATCTGGATGTGATCACTCAGCATCTCTATCTTGCTTGCTTGATGGGTAGCGTCACTCCCCAACAGCTTTTGACCGTTCTCTTACCAGTGAAGGAAAAGTTCCATTCTCAATCGCTCAATCTACCCATTGCACTTGCCGAACTCCTTGAGGGGCGAACTGCTTTGGCTGACAAATTGACGGGTGATACAACCATCGATTGGTTCTCCCAAATCCCGGCGGGTCGTGCAATTCGGGCAGTCACGCTCACGAAGATTGGCCGTAAAGAAGAAGCTGATACTTATATGGAGGACTTTCCATGGGACAAGATACTGCCATGCGAGAAAAGGGTTTTCAAAGAACTGCTAGAAGTATCGACCGAGTCAGAGCAAATAGCGGTGACAGAAAAGTTAGACCAACAGGAACAAGCTAAAGTCGCAGAAGGAGTGAGGCAGGCGCAAAAGGCCAAAGAACTCATGGAAATCAGAAAGGCAAGGGAGGCAAAAGAAGCCGCAAAATCTGAGGAGCAGAAACTTCTGGAAAAAAATCAAAAGGCCGAAAAAGCGCGACTCGCAGAGAAGACGCAACAGGCCGTGCAAAGCGAGGTATCCAAAGAAACCCGGGAAAAATTGGACGCGCAACGTGCCAAGGAAGCTGCGGAGGGTGCGGACACAGAAGAAACCCAAAAACCAAACTAACACATTCTCTCGGCGCATTGCGGTGGGAACTCACGGTGGCGGCATCGCCCGATTCTGGGTTTCCTCCCGGTAGAAAATCTTGTCCATCTTATCCAGATAGAGTGAGAGCTCGTCCTTGCGCTGATGGGGGTTTGCCTTCAGGCGGTCCTTGAGGCGCATGTAGTCATCGAAAACTCCGCTGGTTTCTCGGGCGCGGGTGATTTCAAACCAATCCAAGTAATCCCGGGCGCGCACCGCTTTTGCCTTCATCGTCGTGCGGGTGTCTTGAAGCGCGGCGAGACGGGCCGCGACATCGGCTGTTTTGTTTTTCGCAACCGCTGTTAGTAAAAGCTGATACTCGGATAAAAGCGGGCGGTAAGAGGGAAAACACCGGTAACTGAGCCGGACCAGCGCATCCTGAGAGAGTCGGATGGCGGCGATGCGCTCGGGCTCTTTCAAGCCTGCAAGTTCCGGCCAGGCACTAAGGTCCTTTTGCTGCAAAATGCCTTCCTCACTGCGAAAATTCAGATGCAGCGCCTCGCCGAGAGCGGCCTCAGTCTGGTTGATCGTTAGAATATCCGTCAGCAAGTTCAACGCGCCCTTGCTGGCGAGTTGCAGGGCCCACCACTTCGCAAGGCTCGTTTCTGATAGATTAAGTTCGGGGAAATGCTTGCGCAGGAGCGTGGGCATTTCACCTTCGAAGCCCGCGACATCGGAAAGAAACGCGCGGAAGCCCTGCTTACCCTGAGGCTGCTCCAAGAGCGCCATGACCAGTGCCCCGGAGGACACGCGGAAAGCGGCACGGGTGGCACCATCGAGATTCTCAAAACCATTCTCGTCGATCGCCATGAGGTCATCGATTTTAAACAAGCCGCCAGTTTTGAATAAAGCCTCATACAAATGACGGTCGCTGCGGTTGAGTCTCCAATCGGTCGCTTCGAGTAATCCATCCGCCAACCAAGGTGGAACCCTGAGCGGTCGTTCATCGTCAGTGGCGACCCGCCCGCGCAATGAACGCTCGTAAAGCAAAGCGGAAGCCGCAGCGTATTTGAAACGCGCGCGTTCGATGCCGCGGCTCAAGTGTACATCCATCCGCAGGTCATAGCCACTTTCACTGACTAACAATTGCATGTTCACCGTCCGCGGCGGCAAGGGATCGCCGGCTTTTCCATGCAGCACAATGGTGATAGGGATTTTCCATTCGTCGTTTTCTTCTGTGAGGCGCAACAATTCATCCTTCGTCTCTTCTGCGAGAATCGCGACGGTTCCTCGCACGAGCCCATCTCCTCCGCAGACGCGGAATTGCTTGGAGCGGCTGATCACCTTATCCAAGCTGAGAGATTTCTCTTGCCCGGGCGGCTCGGTGATCTGGACTGCCCGGGGAATTTCTTCGGCGCCGGCAATGACAGTTAGACACCATCCCAAAACTAGCAGGCGAGTGCGCATAAAAAGTTAGAAAACCTGTGGCAGGTGGGAGCCCGTGTCCGCCGGCGCGCGCGAATTGAGGATCATCCGGCCTTTTTCAATTTTAATGCGAGCCATCTCCTCAATCCCTAGATTTTTTTCCTCGGGAAACAACGCTGCGAGTTTTTCATAAGCGGGCATGACAAGAATGAGAAAACCCTGTGGCACCACCAGTTTGCCGAAGCGTCCCCCACGCGGAGGTTGCGGCACGTCCTTATGATAGGGGCCACCGTCGAGTTTCACTTCGGTGATCACCCCTTTGGCTCCTTCCATCTTTTCGACTCTGAAAAACATCGAGACGGTGAAGGGCTGGTTCATGAACTTGCGCTCCATGATCACTTCGGCATATCCCTCCTCGAGCCGAACCCATACGCGTTCGAGGGAAATTTGCGAAGCGAGCAAGCCTCCCTGCTTCGTGACCAGCGTGCGGCCTAACCAGTTGTTAATTTCCCCCTCGGTGAGCGTCACAGGAAAACCACGATCCATCGAGTTTTTCAAAATTACCTTCATATCGCGAACCTGTGCCGTTCTCGCCGAGATCCCGAGATCTGATAGGTCTTGGGGTTGCGCCGCGAAAAAAACTCCTGCCCCCAAGCCACCGGCTGCGATCAAAAGAACAAGAACAACGACGACGGAAAAACATCCGCCGCCGGATTTGGGTTTTGTAGGATCTGCCATGGCCGCTGTGCTTAGCATGGGGCGACCTGCTTGCAAAGCCCCGCTTCGCAGAGCGTCAATCCGCTGACTTTGGAGTGGCAGCGGCGGGGGCCGGGGCAGCAGGAGCGGCGGGTGCGCTTGCACTGCTTTCCGCCTTCGCTCCGGCTTGATAGGAGGTGGAGCGGTAATCGGTCTGATAAAAGCCGGAGCCTTTGAAAATGATTCCGCCGCCGGTGCCGAGCAGGCGTTTTACCGTGCCGTCACATTCCGCGAGCGGGCAGTCGGTGAGTTTTGCATCATTCATGCTTTGAAACACTTCGAAGCGTTTTCCGCATTTTTGACATTCGTAATCGTAGTTTGGCATGGTTCTCGGCGGGGTTGTAACACGTTCGCTCCGGGGTGCAACCTGTAGAATTTGGCAAATACCACTCGGGCGAAGATCGCAACGATTGAATTCCATTCTGCCACCCAACTTTCTTGGATTCTACGCGTGCGGTGGCGGGATTCGTCTGCTTGAGTCATCGCCATGCCTCCTCGCGTCAAGACCGTCGCTTCCATTTCCGTTGAGAAATTTTTCGACGCCCATGCTACCGCCCTCGGCCTGACCTTGCTGAGCGAAAAGATAGGGTTTGACCGGCTGATCAGTGAACCGGCGATGAACCGCCCGGGACTCGCGCTCGCTGGATTCTTTTCCTACTTCGCCAAAAAGCGCGTTCAAGTGCTCGGAAACTCGGAGCTATCCTATCTCAAAACACTCCCTGAAGTCATGCGCATGGATCGTTTCCGGCGGATGTGTGACCGGGAAATTCCGTGCATCGTCGTCGCCCGCGGTTCGGCGCTCGATGGCAATCTGATGGCAGTCACGAAGGAGCACAACATCCCGGTGTTCGGCACCTCGCAAGTCACCATGAATTTCCTCAACGCCGCCACCATTCGGCTAGAACATGAATTCGCCCCGAGCGTCACCTTGCACGGCTGCATGGTAGATATGCGTGGCGTCGGGGTTCTCATCGTGGGAAAAAGCGGCTCAGGGAAATCGGAAACCGCCATCGGCCTGCTCGAACGTGGGGCCTCGCTCGTGGCCGACGACATGGTGCGAATCAAATACGTGGGCGGTGATTTGGTGGCCACCGCGCCCGACCTTTCACGCGGCTACATGGAAATCCGCGGCATCGGCATCGTGAACGTGGCCAACCTCTACGGCCTCGCTTCGATCCGCCCGGACAAACGCCTCGACCTCGTCATCACTCTCAAGCCTCAGGCCGATCTCAACGAAGTGGACCGCATCGGGCTCCAGCAGAAGACCTATGAAATTCTCGGCCAACAGGTCGTCCACGTCGAAATCCCGGTCGGCCCCGGCCGCGACACCGCACGGATGGTGACCATTGCCGCGCTCGACCAACAGCTCCGCCGCCTCGGCTATAACATGGCAGACGAGTTCAACCAGCGCCTGCTCAGCCACATGGCAGGGGTGAAGTGAGATTTTAGAATCAAGAGACAAGAATCCAGAATCAAGAGGAAGAGCTGGCGGTATGCCTCTGGACTCTGGACTCTGGATTCTTGGTTCCAGCCTTGCAGTCGCCGCTTTCCCCAACAAGACTCCCGCCATGTTCACGCCGAAGTGGAAAAAGGAAGCGCTGCACCTCGTCAAGGGTGCCAAAAAATTCGTGGACTATAAACGCGACCTGCTCAATCCCGAGCGCGTGGCGGAGATTGACTCGCGACGCGCGGATTTAGCTGCAGCGATCAAAACCGGTGAGCTGCCAAAGGTGACCGAGGCGTCCAAGCAACTTCGCGCCATTTGTGAAAACTCATTGCCGCGTGAAAAGCCGCTCGGTTGGCTTGAGGAGAATGTCGAAGTCATGTTCGTGGCCATCGTCATTGCGCTCGGCCTTCGCGCTTATTATTTGCAGCCGTTCCGCATTCCCACGGGATCGATGCAGCCGACTCTGAATGGCATCATCGCCACGCCACTGCCGATCGAAAAATGGCCGAGCCTTCCTCAAAGGATGTTAGAAAAAGCCCTTCGTGGCCGTTCTTACGTCCGCGTGGTGAATGACCAGGACCGCCATCTGGCAATCACGAAAGATGGCCGCGTGGATATCCAGGACACTCAATACATGCACTTTTTCAGTCGTGCAGAGCTCCATTTCACAGATTCCCCGCCGCTCATGTTGCCGGCACCCTCGAATCCGGTATCCCAAATCGGTTTGAATAGGGCCATCCAAATCGCCGGGCGAAATGGCGGACTTCTCCCCAAGGGCACGGTGATTTGTGAAGGCACAGTGGACTCCGGCGATCTCGTGTTAGTGGATAAATTTTCCTATCATTTCCGCAATCCCAAGCGCGGCGAAGTTTTTGTTTTCGACACCATCGGCATCGAGGGAATTCAAAAGCGCAGCGGCGAACAAGGTGCCGGCTCGCACTACATCAAGCGTCTTTGTGGGGTGCCGGGTGACACCCTTTCGATCCAGTCTCCGAACCTTCTGGTAGATGGAAGAATCGCCCAGGAATTCGGCATCCAGCGTGTCATCCATGGCCAGGGTCCTTACCAAATCAATCCCACTGGCTACGGCCTCGCGGATCCACGGGAAGCTCTTCACCACGGTAAGCTGATGCCCCAATACCTTGCGAAGCCAGGATCGACACTTTCTCTATCAGCGACCGCTCCGCCCGGACTGAATGAATACGCAGCACTTGGCGACAACACAGGAAACTCGCTAGACTCGCGCTATTGGGGCACCGTGAAGGAATACAACCTCGTCGGCCCGGCGCTCTTTTCCCTCTGGCCTATCACCACCGGTCATTGGGGCTTCATCCATTGACGCCGTGTCCGTCGCCTCGGAAATCACCCGCAAGGCGAAGTCGAACCTAGCGTTCGCCCTGAAAATCCTGCCGCGCGAACGGCGGGAAGATATGGTGATTTTCTATGCGTTCTGCCGAACGATGGACGACCTAGCAGATGATCCGGGCATGCCTTCGGAAAAACGGATCGAACTCCTGCAGAGTTGGAAAAACGGCCTGCTTTTCGGTTTTGCCGCGCCCGATGAATTTCAAACCGAAGTCACCAGCCTACGGGACCGCCACCAAATTCCAAATGATTTGTTAGTTGCGATTATCGATGGCTGCCAGATGGATGTCCATCCGCAGCGCTTTGAGACATGGCAGGATCTATCAGATTATATCTGGAAAGTCGCCTGCGCCGTGGGGCTCGTTTCCATTAGACTTTTTGGCTGTAAAGATCCCGGATCAGAGCGTTACGCAGTGGCCCTCGGCCATGCGCTGCAGCTCACGAACATCCTCCGCGATATCGCGGAGGATCTCACGAACGGGCAGCGCATCTATCTGCCACTGTCAGATCTTGCACAATTCCACTACACCGAGCATGACCTGATCGACCACGTGCGCGACGAGCGTTTCCTGAATCTAATGGCTTTTGAAGCGGAGCGCGCGGAAGGCTATTTCAGAGAAGCTGCCGCAGCTCTACCAACCCCCGATCAGGGCGCTCTTGTTCCGGCCCAGATCATGGGAGAAATCTACCATGTGTTATTAGAAAAAATGCGGACCGGTCATTTTGAGGTCTTTAAAAAACGCTACAGCGTCTCGAAAGCCCGCAAATTGACGATTCTTTCAAAGCATCTCATTGCACGATCCTCCTGAGTCGAATAGAAGTTCAATAACCCTCGTCCCAACAGCCCATGTCGAAACTTTCAATCGCCGCAGTCGTCACCTGTTTTTCATCGCTGGTGGCTTGCACTCCACCCGATTTACCGCCCGCTCGCTTTCATCCGAACCCTCCATTTGCGCCGACTCCGGTAGATCCTTACGGACAACCCAGCGACGTCGCGCCGCCCGAAGAGAGATCGCCAGCGCCCACGCCTCCCGGGATCGGTGGCTACCCGACCGCCACGCCCACCGCGAATCCGAATCAAGTTCTCAGCCCCTACGAACCCTTTAACGTCATCGACGTGGAAGGATTCAAAACTGGCCAACTCGCAAGAGACCCATCGAACCAAAAGATTTTCCGGATTCCGTAAACTGCTAGAATCCAAGAATGAGGACGGTTCGTCCGCTTTCTATCAGGATTAGGAAATTTTGGGAAGCCTCCGCCACTCCACCCTTGATGCCCAATCCATGATCTCCTATCCCTTTCCCGCACCCCGCCACCATAACTTAGTTTAGCCCCTCCGTGGCCGAACTTTCGGGTCCGCCTCACTTTAGAGACCCGCAGGAAGCGTCCGCTCCGTCTTTTTCATGAACTTCATCCTGATCGAAATCCTCGTCGTGCTCGCGCTGTTCGTCGCCAATGGAGCCTTTGCCATGAGCGAGATGGCCGTCGTGTCGTCGCGCAAGTCGCGGCTCAAGCAACTCATCGCCGAGGGGACGGCAGGCGCCCGCACCGCGCTGCGGCTGGCTGAGGCGCCGGATCGTTTTTTGCCGACGGTGCAAATCGGCATCACGCTGATCGGGCTGCTCGCCGGGGCGTTCAGCGGCATCACGCTGGCAGAAAAGATCGCCGTTGTCTTGAAGCCGGTGCCTGCTTTGGCGGCCTACGCGGAAGCCATCGGCGTGGCGGTCGTGGTGCCCGCGCTCACCTTCTTCTCGGTCGTCATCGGCGAACTCGCGCCGAAACGCATCGCGCTCGCCGCGCCGGAAAAGATCGCCTGTCTGCTCGCGCGTCCGGTGGATCGTCTCGCGCGCATCGCCAGCCCGGCGATCCGCCTGCTCAGCGGGGCGACAGATTTACTGCTGCGCGCCCTGCGCATCCGGCCGGCGAAACCCACCGGCGTCTCCGAAGACGAGGTGCGCCTGCTTTTGCACGAAGGCCGCGAGAGCGGAGTCTTCCACCGCGAGGAGCCGCGTATGGTGGATTCCGTGCTCTCCTTTGACCGCAGGCCGGTGCGGGAAATCATGACGCCGCAGGCGAAACTCGTCTGCGTGAGCACCGCCGACACGCAGGAGATGGTGTGGCACAAAATCGTCGTGGCCGGGCACTCGAACTACCCGGTTTTCGCCGAGGATCCCGATCACATCGTGGGCATGATCTCGGTGAAGGCCATTTATGCAAACCTCGCGGCGGGTGTGGTGGTGCGGGTTGCCGATCTTTTCACGGAGCCGCTTTTCGTCGCGCCGGAGGAACCGGTGCTCGACGTGCTGAATCACTTCAAGCGCAGCGGCGTGCATTTCGCCGTGGTGCGCGCCGCGGATGGTCGGGCGGTCGGGCTGGTCACGCTCGTGGACGTGCTCGAAGCCATCGTCGGCGACATCCCTACTTTTGAGGAACGCCTCCGGCCCGAGGCCCGGCAGCGCCCGGATGGTTCGTGGCTGGTCGATGGCCCCTACGATCTCGCGAAGCTCGGCGCATTGCTCGGCGTGAACCTCATGCCACCCGCTTCCGATCCCTCCGCGACCGTGGCCGCGTTCGTCAGCGCGCAACTCGTGGGTCATCCGCGAGAGGGCGATTGCTTTACCCGCGCGGGCCACCGCTTCGATATCATCGACATGGATCGCACCTCCGTGGACAAAATCCTGATCCAGCGCGCGTCCGCGGAAACCTCAGCACCTGCGGCATCGTCATGAATAGCATGGCCGAGATGCACGCCGAGTTGGACGAGCAGCGGGAAGCCGTCCGGGCCACGGCGGAGAAAGGCTGCGTCCTCAGCGACGTGACCGTGCTCGACCAGCAACTCGCGGGCTTGCGCTCCCAGCTCGAAGCGCTTCGCGCAAAACTTTCGCAAACACCTTCATGAAAACCAAACATTGGCTCCTCACCGCTTGGGTGCTCATCGTCTTTGCGCTCCATCAGGATTTTTGGAACTGGACGAAAGGCGGCCCGCTGCTCTTCGGCCTGCTGCCGCCGGGGCTGACTTACCACCTCGGTTACTCGGTGCTCGCGATGCTGACCATGGCGCTGCTTGTGCGCTTTGCCTGGCCCGCGCATCTCGAAAACGACGCGCCTGACGAACCGAAGCCTATCGATAGGGTCAGGTGTTGCATTTCAACAAAATTCCCCTCCAGCAAACTTTAGCAACTTCCCTAATATTGGCGCTCGGCACCGCCAAAAGGGTACGGAGAATGTTTTTGAGAACTCGGGAAATCATAGGGTTGGAAGAATCTCAGTGAACATCAGTTCATAACTTCTCGAAACCAAGGAGTCATTTACCGAATGATGCTCGCGGCGTTGGGGAGCGTACGCGCACTCGCCGGAAATGGGCTTTAGTCCAACTTTCGTTGTTAGGGGGGGGTGGGATGCTGATCGTTGAAACTGCGTTCATTTTTTCAAAAGTTCTCCACCACAGGTTTTGGATTTCGGATTTCCGGCGTGGGCTGGGCGTGGAAGGCGAAGCCGAGTGGGTCGAGCAGGAGTTGGTAGAGATGCCATTCGCTACCGGACTCTAACGGTAGGTGGGTCACGAGGATTTTGAAAACCTTGAGCTAGGGCGAGCCAGCAGCCGCCCCCTTGGCGGGGGCGGGCAAGTTCGATGGGTGTGAAGTGAAGTAAGACGGTGCGTGTCCATGGGGGAGTCTCCACCACAGCCGTTTTTAGATGCCCGATGTCGTAAAATCAAGGGTTCCAGCGCCTCAGAGAGGTGCGGCCTTCTCTTGTCCCCATTAAACTGAGAACAGCATCCTGCACGGGAAGGCAAATGCTCCTAACTATAGTAATGGGGAACTCCGCCTAGCGCCCTGATCCAATCACTTTCCTGCAGCCTGCTTCATCATCCTTGTGGCGATTTCCTTAAGGTCCTCGACTGGAATCGCGTAATTTTCCGCACGACTCGCGCGGGCGATGTTCATCCCGATGCAATGTCCATCAATATCTAACAATGGACCACCTTCCACTTGCCTATTGCCCAGAATATCGTGCTGCATCACCCGGGGAAATCCACTGCGACGATTAGAAAATTCACCGCTCATCTGGTCATTGCGGTTCATTTGGCCGCCGGGGCCCATCTTCTCGGTGAAAATCTCAGCCCGGGCAGTAAGCCGGACATCCACGGTTTTCTCCTCCTTATTCCGGCGATAAGTGAGTTTCACGATGCTACCTTCCTTACCATCCTTGATGGCCTCGCCAATGTCCTCAATCGTTTTGGTCTTCTTGCCGTCAATTGATAGAATCACGTCACCTTTTTGCAAACCTGCGTCGTGGGCACCGCTTTTTTCACTAACCTCGTCAATTTCGAGAGTCTTCACCTTCGTGCTCAAAGTCACCCCCAGAGCCGCACCGCCCGATGCAGGGATCTCACGAATCTTTGCACTAACAATTCCTGCGAGAAGGCGGCGGCTCGTTCGGGTTGTGGCACCGTTTGCCATGACCCACGATCCTTGAGAAACCGCGCTCGTCGGGGCGTAAACGACAGGGATCAGCCCGCTCGCCTCGATTTTTATTAGCGCCACGTCCCATGCCGCATCCACTAACAGGACCCGCGCGCTGGGGTAGTTTGTCTGATCCACCGTCACTGATAGATTTTTCACCTCCGCGATCTCACTCGCTTTCGTCAGCACATATCCATCTGCGGAAATCACAACTCCGTAGTCGATTTCCTTGCGTCCATCGAGCATCACGGCGCTGGATGTTTGCAAGACCTGTCGCTGAGTTTCAAAGGCAGCGACGACGGCTGTTCCCGTGGTTCGGAAGCTCGAATCAAGGCTCTGCTGCGCCATCACGGGCAGCATGAGACCACTGAAAATGATAGAAAATATCCAGTTAGCGTTCACCGAGATTAAGGGTAAAGGTTTGCGGTTTGCCGCCTCGGAGTAGGTCGATTTTTACCTCATCGCCCGCCGCCATTTCTTTGAGTAGGTCTTGGAATTGCTCACGTTTTACCAAAACGGCGTCATTGAGTTTGAGCAATATGTCGCCTTCCTTGATGCCTGCCTGTTCGGAGGGACTCTTGCTTCCGACCTTCATGACCCGCAGTCCGCCTTCCTTGCGCGCTTCGGTGGCGAGGCCGAGGAATCCGCTGCCTTTCTCAGGCTTCTTGGCGAACGGCCCTTCACCTATGAATTCGGCTTTCATCAGCCCATCCCAACTCTTGAGGAATTCACTCATCGGCACATGCATGTTAGACTGCAATTGCTGGCCCACCCGTGAGTGGATTCCTATCAGCTTTCCCCTGAGATCGAACAAGGGCCCGCCGGAATCGCCCCCAATGAGTGTGCAGTCCGATTGAAAGGTCGAGTTCGCCATCCGCACCAATCTCCCCAAGCGAACCACCGAGCCCCTCTCTTTATCAAACCCACCGGAATGGCCAAGTGCGAAAACCCAGTCGCCCAAGCGGGTGGACTCTGCTCGATCAATTTCAACAAATGGATAGTTGCCCTTTTCCGTGATTTGAATCATCGCGGCATCGGTATCCGCCACCACACCGAGAGTCTCCGCTTTTAACTTCGTGCCATCTTCGAGAATGACCGTGACCTTTTTTCTCACGCCGGTCGCCACGTGTGCAGCGGTTAGAATGAGCCCATCGGCGGTAACGATCACGCCGCTGCCGGAGCCTTCCGAGATCTCAATACAAACCGTCGCCGCGCGGGCCTTCGGCAAAACGGTAATGAGCGATTTTTGGATGGCCTCCAGATCCTTCCTGCTATCGGGGGCCTTTTTATCATTCACGTAAAGCCGCCCGTCTTGGGCAATGGCGCTCCAAGGCAGCATGGCGATCAATAAACATGTTAGGCGGGTCATCATCACGGTGGCTGGGCGGCAAGCTAATGAGATCATGTCTCTCCGGCAACTGATCCGTTTGAAAGTTTTCGAAACAGCCCGATCCACTCGCGCCCCTCCCGCCCCGGGTAAGCACGCTGCGGCACCCAACCATCGATCCGCTCGAACCACGGTGAAAATAAATTTCCCAACTCCTCGAGCGAAGTGCCGAATGGCGGTCCCGCAGTCTCCTCGCCCGGATCAAATGGAGTTAGAAAAAACACTCCGGCAAGCAAGCCTCCATCATCTAGCAAGCTCGCCACAGATTCCGCGTAACTCTGCCGGTCACTTGGATCGATTGCACAAAAACACGTGTGCTCCCAAATCGACGTAAACTTCCGCCCCAAACGCCATTCAGAATCGAGGAAATTACCCATTTCAAAACTTTCACGACCCACTACCGGAAAGGCGCGCGCCCTCTCGATGGCAACCTCGGATAGATCCAAACCCACCGCAGCCAGCCCCGCCTCTGCCAAAGCTCGCACGTCGTGACCCAACCCGCATCCCGGGACCAAAACAGGACCGTTTCCCCAAGTTTCCAAATCTATCCGACCGAATAATTCGAGCAGCGGCGGCGCAGCTTGGCCTTTTTCCCATGGAGTATCCCCCGCCCGATAACGCTCATCCCAGTCGGTCATGGGCAGAAGTTACCCAGCCTCACGCTCGGCGCAAGTCATCCGACGTCCGACGTCCGACGTCCGACGTCCGACATTCGATTCGTCGAGAATTTCAATACAACGTCGTAAAGCTAAGAATCACGAACAGAGATTGCCGACTCTCGGCAGAGCGGCAATGAATGATACGGAGTGAAGGCGTGTTCGTCTCTTCTCAGTGACCTCGGACGACAAACACCAGTGGAACCCTGTGAATAGGAGGATTCGATCCGAATGGCACTAACTTAACGTGCTTTTGGGTCGGTTTCTGTGACCTGGAATTTTCATCTCGTAGCGGGAGTCTGGCAGCGAAGCACATCCATGCCGAGGGTGATTTTGATCTCACGGAAGTGAAGTTCGACGCTCCAGCGCTGGAGGTATAGCTCGCCGAGTTGCGGCAATGGATAGGCGACCGGATCTAGCAAAGTGGTGACCAAGGTGATGGTCTGGGTGCGGTGGCCGCGTGCCGATACGATGAGCCGGACATGGCGCAGAATCATGTTTGCGGGAAGTGAATCGTATTCCTTCTTGAGTGCA
>JAYVNE010000215.1:0-9831 GCA_043758615.1 Akkermansiaceae bacterium | reverse complement strand
CACAGGTCGAAATTGTCGTGGTGCATTCCCTGACCGATAACGTAGCGCGCGCCGGCGCGTTTGTAGAGCGCCATCAGTTTTTCCGGGTCCCATTTCTCAGCCTTCCATAGCGGGAGCATGTCTTTGTAGCCAAACTCACTCGGGTGGCCGTAGCGCTCGAGGTGATGCTGGTAAACCCCGGTGTAATTACCCCAGGCGTATTTGGGCATGTAGATCCACTTTGCATACCAATCGCCATCCTGCGCGACCGACTGCGGGCCCCAGTGGAGCCACATCCCGATTTTCGCCTTGCGCCACCATGAAGGCGTTTTGAAATGATCACCGAGCGATTTCCAGTCAGGCTCGCAAGGGCCGTCGGCAATAGGCACCTTGATTTCTTCTATGGAAGCTTGGGCCGCCGAAGCCAAGCCGCTGCAAGCCAGTAATAACGCGGCAAAAAGAATTGAGAAATATTTCATGGAATGTGGAGAGAACAGGGTCAGTAGAGAGAATAGAGTCAGAGTAAACGGGTTCACATTTTTGCGATATTTACCGATTTGATCATTACCTTTTCGGCCATTGCGTTCGTAACGAACAGGCTCACTAAACATTGTGATTATGACTCTGCAACAGACTGACTACTAAACAGTTTCTGAGCAATAAAAATGTGAATCCATTTACTCCAGGGTGCCTCCATTAGGAAAAAATTGCCTTTAAAATCTCAGCCTCTGAAGATTATTTCACCGCCAAGACGCCAAGAAAGACAAGTTTTGGAGGTCGGCACATCGCTAACTGGCAATATCGTTTTCGAACTTGGCGCTCTTGGCGTCTTGGCGTCTTGGCGGTTCAAAATTCTTCTATTCGTGCGAACTTCGACCTGTGATGATGGCGGAGAAACTCTGCCGTTTACTCTGACACCAGTAACTTGGGCAAGGTGGGCGAATGCCACGGCAGGAAGGCTTGCGCATGGGTGTTGAGGAACAATCATTTTCTTCTGCTAGTGAAGGCTGAAAAAGTGAGAGATGCAGGGTGGACGCGGAGGGCGGCGCGGCTGTAATCTCCGTGCGTGCTTCCTTGGTTTTCCAATAACTCATTTCCACTTTACCTCGCGCCGATGGCGGGGGTGACGGATGTGATTTTCCGTCAGATCTGCAAGGAGCTGGGCGCGGATGTGATGGTGACGGAGTTTGTCTCGGCGGAGGGGATCATGCAGGCGGACGAGCGGACGCGGAAATACACAGAATTCTCCGAGGAGCAGCGGCCCGTGGGGGTGCAGCTTTTCGGGGCGGACGGAGTGAGGATGGGGGAAGCAGCGCGCAAGATCATCGACAAGGGGCTGGCGGGCAGGACGCCGGATTTCATCGACATTAATTTCGGCTGCCCGGTGAACAAGGTGGTGGCGCGCAATGGCGGGTCATCGCTGCTGCGGGATTGCCCAATGCTAGCAGAGGTGGCGTCTGGCGTGGCGCGGGCGGTGGGCGCTGATGTTCCGGTGACGGCGAAGATGCGGATCGGCTGGGATGCGGACACGGTGAATGCGGTGGAAGTGGCGAAAATTCTCGAAGACAGCGGGATGCAAGCCATCGCCGTGCATGGCCGCACGCGGGCGCAGGGCTACAGCGGCGAGGCGGACTGGAACGTGATCGATGCCGTGGCGCGAGCGGTTTCCATCCCGGTGATCGGCAATGGCGATATCACTTGCGGGGCGGATGTGCTGCGGCGGAAGAGCGAGACGGCGGTATCCGGCGTGATGATCGGCCGTGCGGCGATGCAGAACCCATGGGTTTTTCGTGAGGCAAAACATTTTCTGGAAACGGGCGCACTGATGCCAGAGATCGGCGTGGAAGAGCGCTGGGACTTGGTGATCCGTCACTGCAACCTCGCCGTGGAAAGCCGCCGGAATGGTGATGAAAAACAAACGCTGACGGCGATGCGTTCGCGCTTGATGGCGTATTGCAAGGGATTCCCCGGGGCGAAGGAGCTGCGGGGAAAACTGTGTCACGTCTCTTCTATCAGCGAGGTCGAGGATCTAGCAGCCTACTCCATGGGGAAAGTGGAGTTAGCGGAGTGGTGATGCGGCTCGTGTCATTCCGGTTGCGAACCCAACAAGATCGTCCATGATTGCGGCGATGGGTTTGCCGATGGATTTATTAGGCCGAGGATTGCGGGATTTACGAATCTCGGTGACGGATCGGTGCAATTTTCGCTGTCGTTATTGCATGCCTGTGGAAGTTTTCGGGCCCGGGTATGCGTTCATGCCACGCGAGGACTTGCTAACATTTGAGGAAATCTTAAGTTTAGTTAGAATCCTGGTTCCGCTGGGTGTGGAAAAAATTCGACTAACGGGTGGCGAGCCGTTGCTACGCAGGGGGCTCGAAGATCTGGTGGCAATGATTGCTGCGGTGAATGGGGTAAAGGACATCGCGATGACCACTAACGGAGTTTTGTTAGCGCATCATGCGGAGGCCCTTGCACTGGCCGGGCTGACCCGGGTGACGGTGAGTCTGGATGCAATGGATTCTGAAATTTTTGCCAAAATGAACGGGATCGGTGCGAAAGTGGAACGCGTTTTGGCTGGAATCGAAGTGGCGAAAACCTTCGGCCTGCCCGTCAAAGTGAATGCCGTGATTCAGCGCGGCGTGAATGAAGGTGAGATTCTTCCGCTAGCGAGATGGGCCAAGCGGGCGAGCGTGGATCTTCGTTATATCGAATACATGGACGTCGGCGAAACTAACGGATGGAAGCTCGATGAAGTCGTTTCCGGTGCGGAAATATTAGAAATTCTCTCGAAGGAATTTGGACTGGTGAAGCGTGACTCCGCCTATCGGGGAGAGGTGGCTGCCCACTGGAGCCATGCGGACGGGGTAGGGGAGATCGGTTTGATTCAATCAGTGACTCAGCCATTCTGCCGGGATTGTCAGCGGCTGAGGCTTTCCGCAGATGGGAAAATTTTCACCTGCTTGTTTGCAACGAGCGGGCACGATCTGCGCGGCGTGTTGCGTAGCGGCATGGCTCCGGCGGCGCTTCAGCAGATGGTGCGTGCAATGTGGGAAGTTCGCACAGACCGATACTCCGAGGAAAGAGGCCTAGTCTATCAGCCAAAGGCGGAAATGAGTTACCTCGGTGGTTGAGCCATGCGCTGTGATTCGAAATTTTAATGCGCGGAAGTTACCGCCGCTACGGGTGATTCATACGTGCAGGCAACGGTTTCTGTTTCCTCTGAACGCGGGGTTTTGATGCGGCTGGGGCGGATGTGCGATCGCTCGTTTAAGAAGGTGAGCAGGTGATTGCGAATTTCCATATACCGTGGATCCGCCAGGACTTCCGCGCGGATGCGTGGGCGGGCGAAGGGGATCGTGAGGATATCGCCGACTTCGGCCTCCGGGCCATCGCTCATCATGACGACGCGGTCGGAGAGGAAAATCGCTTCATCCACATCATGGGTGACCATGAGAGTGGTGAGTTTATTCCGCCGCCAAAGTTCCAGCAATACTTCTTGAAGTTCGACCTTTGTTAGAGAGTCTAACATCCCGAAGGGTTCGTCGAGCAAGAGCATCTTCGGTTGAAGTGCGAAGGCGCGGGCGATGCCGACACGCTGGCACATGCCTTGGGAAAGCTCACGGGGGAACTTGTGCATGGCATTTCCGAGTCCGACGACAGAAAGATAGTATTCTGCTAGTTCACGACGTTCTAATTTAGGTGCGTTGAAATAAACTTGGTTTACGCCGAGCATCACATTTTCAAAGGCACTCAGCCAGGGTAGTAGGCAAGGGGATTGGAAAACGACGCCACGGTCTGGGCCGGCTTCGTTGGTTTCGCGCCCAGCGAGAATCATCGAGCCTTCGGTGGCGTCGGTTAGCCCGGCGACCATGGAAAGCACGGTAGATTTTCCGCAGCCCGAGTGGCCGATGAGGGTGACGAACTCCCCTTTGGCGAGGTTAAGATTGAAATCTCTAACGATGACGGCCGGACCTTTGGGGGTCGGGTAGGCTTTGGAGAGTTTGAAAAGCTCGAGGATGGGTGCGTGGGAGGTCATGACGCTTCGATTTTGAGTTCTTCCCGCTCAAGCTTGGAGCGGCGACGTGGTTCAGCTTTTCCGAATTGGATGCGCTTGATTGATAGATCTTCCGGCAGGATATCCGGTGCGGAGAGTCGTTTCGTGATGGTGGGGTTGCTGTCGCGTTTGGCGTCTAGCAAAGTATTCACGAGTTGGAGTTTCAGGGCCTTAAACTCCAGGGTGTGGAGGAGCTCACTACGCAAACGCGGGCGAGTCATGCTCACCTTTATTTCGGCACCGAGTGTCGCGCCCTCGCGGCCAGGTAGAAGTGGGATGACGCGGTCGGCGACGAGCAGAGCCTCGTCCGGATCGTTGGTGATCCAAATGACCGTGGTGCGGTTTTTTTCCCAGATATCGGCGATTTCGTCCTGCAAGGTGGCGCGGGTGAGGGCATCGAGCGCGGAGAGCGGTTCATCTAGCAGGAGAACTTTTGGGTTCGCGGCCAAGGTGCGGGCCACGGAAACGCGCTGCCTCATGCCACCGGAGAGTTCGCGCGGAAGCTTGCCGGATGCTGGAGTGAGTTTCACCATGTCGATATACTTGGCGGCGCAATCGGCGCGTTCCTTTTCCGACATGGCGGGGAAAAGTTGGTCCACGGCGAGGCGCACGTTTTCGGTGACGGTGAGCCAAGGAAGCAGCGAGTAGTTTTGGAAAACAATTCCTCGCTCGGGTCCGGGGCCGGTGATGAGCTCTCCATCCATTTTTGCCGTGCCAGTGTCTGGCTTGAGCAGGCCGGAGATGAGATTAATAAGTGTGCTTTTGCCGCTGCCGGAGTAGCCGATGATCGAGACGAAATCGCCTTCTTCGACGGTGAGGTTGATATCCGTCAGAATGGTCGTGCGTTCATGCGGCCGACCAAAGCTTTTGGAGGCACCGTTGAGTTCGAGAATGGGTGGCATGGAGTGTGATAGTTAATTAGAACAGGCAGGAATACCTGTGTCACGCCGAGCGGAAGCGACCTTCGATGATGCTCATCACCCGGTCCAAAATATAACCAATAAAACCGATGGTTAGAATTGATAGAATGATGTGGGCGTAGCTGTTTGCATTGTATTGTTGCCAGAGAAAGCCGCCAACGCCAGGCTTGCCGATGAGCATTTCCACGGCAACGATAACGAGCCAAGCAATTCCCAGTGAGAGGCGGAAACCCGTAAACATATAGGGCAGCGCGGAGGGGATGAGGATCTTGAACAAGGTCTTGGGCTTGGAAAGTTTCAACACTTTTGCGACATTGAGATAGTCTTGAGGCACGGCTCTAACACCAACGGCGGTATTCAAAACAGTGGGCCACATCGCGCAGATCGCGATGGTGAAAAGCGCGGCAGCATCGGAAGTTCCGAAAGTGGTGCGTCCGGTGGAATCGACCACCTTGAGTCCGCTGAATAGCACCATGCCGAGGGGCAGCCACGCGAGCGGGGAGACTGGACGCAGAATCTGAATGATCGGGTCGAAGGCGCGGGTGAAGTTCTTGGAAAGGCCGAGGAAAAATCCGATAGGCGTGCCTAGCAGAAGTGCGATGGCGTAGCCTTGTGCAACGAGCTTGAGCGAGAGCCAAGCGAAGCGAAGGATGCCTTGGTCGAGTTCACCGCGTTTGGCGAAGGGCTCAACGATGTAAGGTTTGCTAGCGGTCCAAGTTTCCGCAGGTGAGGGGAGATTTTTAGAAAGCCCGAAGCGTTCAGTTTTAGTCACTTTGTCGCCCCAGTCATCCACGGAAACGGTGGTCTTGCCATGACCAGCGATAAGTGCCCATCCACCCAGGCAGATGAGCAGGGCGATGACGGGAAGAAGGATGGCGTCGAGCTTGAGTTGGTAGAAGAATTTCATGGGATCAAGTCGTAAAATTGATAGGGAAGTGGGGCGGACCGTTTTTGCGATCCGCCCCGGAATTCGCGTGAAATGAATTTCGCGCTCTAGTTGTGTTAGCCTTTGAGTGTTTTGATAGCGAATGACTTGGCATAGGTTTCCATGTCGCCCGTTGGATCGAATACAGAACCGTCGAAAAAGGTCTCCTTTGCCGTGCTTTTGCCACCGTGAGTATAACCGATTTCCTTCATGGCTTCTTCATAGATGTCCGCACGCATAACTTGTTTTGCCACGCCTTCGTAGTCGGGTGCCCCATCGGTGAAGCCCCAACGACGGAGCTGAGTGAGCCACCATTTGCCGTATTTGAGTTGTGGGTAGTTGCAATTCCGATCACTGAAGATCATGTAGTTCGGATCGCGGATTTTACGGCCATCTCCCATGTCATACTTCCCTTCCAAGCGGGGAAGGATCGCTTCCGGTGGGCAGTTAATATAAGTCGGGGCACTGACGATCTTTGCTTGTTCCGCGCGATTGGCCATGACGTCTAACCAGATGCTGGCTTCGTGAAGAGCTTTGAGTACGGCTTTGACGGTCTTTGGATTTTTCGCGGCGAACTCTTCAGTAAAGGCACAGACTTTTTCCGGGTGATCTTTCCAAATGTCCTGAGTGTTAATGGCGGTGAATCCGATATCGTCCTTGATGGTCTTTGCATTCCATGGCTCGCCGACGCAGAAGCCATCCATTTTTCCAGCCTGCATGTTAGCAACCATTTGCGGTGGTGGGATGGTGATGAGCGAAATGTCTGCTTCCGCACCCGCTGCGTTTCCTGGATTGATACCGCCTGCGGCGAGCCAATAGCGGAGCCACATGGCGTGAGTGCCCGGCGGGAAAGTCATCGCAAAAGACATCGGCGTGCCTGCACTTTTGGCGGCATCGACGAGTGGCTTGAGCGCCTTTGGGTCGCCTGCGACTTTGCCTTTGAGGCTGCTGGCAAGACTGATAGACTGGCCATTGCGATTGAGAATCCATGGCGCGATCATCGGCTTCTTCGGCGCACCGCCGAGGCCCATGGTAGAGGCGATGGGCATGCCTAGCAGCATGTGGGTGGCTTGGATGTCACCGTTAGAAAGTGAATCGCGGATGGCGGCCCAGCTCGCGCCTTTGGTTACCGTGGAGTTGATTCCATATTTCTTGAAGAGCCCTTTTTCGTGCGCGATAATGATGGGTGAGCAGTCCGTCAGTGCAATGATGCCGAAATTCACATTGGGTGATTCTGGAGCATCGCTGGCGGTTTGGGCACCGAGCCAACCGATGGGTAGCCCAGTGGCGAGCAGTCCGAGTGCGGAAGTCTTAGTGGATACGGAAAGGAATTTCCGGCGGGATAGTGATTGATTTGGTTCCATGATCGAGTGTGGTTAAGTCGGAATGGAATAGAGCGGTAAGGGTGCCAACACGGGTTTTCGTGTCAGTGATTTGGCGGATGTTATTTCATCCGTATGATGAAGTTGACTCATGCGCCTTGAGTGCAATGCGCGGCGGCGTGAAAAATATCCTCCCGATAGATCCGAGAAATCGAGCCACAGGTAAGGTCCGGGAGGATTCCGATGCCGCGCATGCCTGCCAGCACCCATGAGGCTTTTTCAACGGTCGGACAGTTAACTGATTCACCGTGGAACAGGTAAAATGAGGATGCTGATATGGATCCTATTCCGGTATTGAACATGCTCCCCAGACTGTTGTGAAGGAGCTCTGTCGATGCTCCGGTGTATTCCTTCATTGCTAGAATGGAGATGAGCTCGTTTCGGAAATTTGCGTCTTGGCACAGTTTGCAAGACTCGAGGAGGGCGGCCACGAGGGCGATGGTTTCGTCTTTCCGCTCATGAATGAATTTTCCTGATAGCAACAAGACCTTCTCCGGATGCCCGAAGGAAAGGTCTGCCGACGTCGCGGGGCACCATCCCGTGCCAGCCATGATGGCTTCAGAGTTCCATGGCTCGCCCACGCAGTAGCCATCGATGTGCCCGGCCTTGAGGTGGCGAGCCATCAGTGGAGGTGGCAGGAAAATAATTTCAGCATTCGAGGGGCAGCTCAGGCCGTTCCGCTTCAGCCATTGGTACAGCAGAATATGGTGGGATGAGAAACGGTGAGTCGCGGCGAGCGTGAAGGCTCGGTCCTTTTTCCAATGATTTGTTAGATAGTCTTTTAAACCTTCGCCCCTGCCGATTTCCGAATGTTTGAACTCGGAGGAGAGCGTAATCGCGTTTCCGTGAAGATTGAGAATTAACGGAACGGCGACCTCGCAACGCAACTCGCTGAAGCCCATGCCTAGGGCGAACGCAATGCCTGCGATGGATTGCGCGCCATCTAGATCTCCGTAAAACATTTTATCCCGCACGCTGGCCCAGCCTAACTCGCGTGACAGAGTCACTTCCAAGCCATAGCGATCAAAGATGCCAGTTTCCTTGGCGACCGCGATCGGTGCGCAGTCGCACAGGGGGACAAAGCCTAGCCGGATAGGAAAGGGTTTTCGTAGGCTCTGCAACGCGTCCATGCGGCTCTGTTAAGCGCGTAGAGTGCCAAAGGTGACACTTTGGCATAAGTCCTGCTTTTTCTCAAATGGGCTTTCGATGAAAGCAATTCATTATTATGGACTGGGTTCCCGACTTGAGGCAATTGAGGGCATTTGTTGCCGTGGCGGAGGAGGGGAGTTTCACACTCGCTGCTCGCCGGATATTTGTCACTCAGTCGGCTGTTAGTCATTCCTTGCGTACGCTTGAAGAACAACTCTCATGTCGGCTACTGGACCGTACAGGAAAACGCGTGGCGGTCACCTCCGAGGGTGAGATGCTGCTGAAGCGTTGTAAGCGGGTGATTTTCGAACTGGAGCAAGCAACCCGTGATCTTGATGGTTTAAAGCGTTGGGGCCAAACTCGCATCCGTATTGGCGCACCTCACACACTTTGCCATGTCTTGATTCCTTCGGTTCTGCGGGAATTTCGTGATTGTTTTCCGAGATGCGAACCCGTCATTGAAGCCGGTGACACCACGGTTCTGCTAGATCGTTTAGCCGCCGCTGATCTAGACCTAGTCGTGGGCCTGAAGCCACGTGGCAAGGGCGACGAAGGATACCGCCCCATGTTTAGGGATCGCTTGGCGTTTGTTGTTTCGCCATTTCACCCATGGGCCATCGATCAGACGAACATCCTTTCATCAATTCACGAGCATCAGTTTATCATTTATGCAAAAGCGACCGAGACGCACCGCCTAATCGAAGAATGGCTGGAGCAAAAAGGGGGCCGCGGGAAAAAGCCGCTGGTGCTGGGCGACATGCAGGCTATCAAGGAAATGGCAAAACTCGGCATCGGTGTCGGAATCGTGGCACCCTGGGTGGCGATCCGTGAAATCGAAGATGGGAGCTTGAAAGTCGTTGATATCGATGAGCCGGGAATCGAGCGCGAATGGGGGGTCTTTTACTCACCGAAGCGTGAGCCCAGTCTGGTAGAGGAGGCGTTCATCGGTTTGTGCGAAATGGCATTTGATGCGATGCCCGCCAATCCTAGCCTCAGTCGTTTCGCTGAGATTGGGTGATGCCCGGCGTGTCTTCACGAAAGCGTTTCGACGGGCGCGTGACAATTTATTTGAAGACCTCATTCATCGTTTTGATGTTCCTCACCCTGCCTCCGGTGGCGTTGCCTTTGGTTTGGCTGCATCCTAAGTTGCACCTGCTCTGGAAACTCGCGATTACTGCGGCAGTCATGGGTTTCTGTTGGACCACCTACATCGCGTTCAAGGGATTCATCCACCAGTTCGATGAAGTCACTGATATGTGGAAAACGATGAAGATCTGAGAGGTGTGTCATTACGGATTTCGATTCGCAGCTTCTCGCGAGAAATTCGTGTAATTTAGTTTGCCGTCATTTTGTTCCACCTGCCGTCCGGGCAGAGGGACATCCGCCACGGCTTAGTCTATGAGCGCGTGCCGCACATCACCC
>JAYVNE010000214.1:0-9888 GCA_043758615.1 Akkermansiaceae bacterium | reverse complement strand
TTGATCCCCAATCCACGATCTCCTATCACTTTCCCGCACCCCGCCACCATAGCTTAGTTTAGCCTTTCCGTGGCCGAACTTTCGGGTCCGCCTCAGATGCGTTTTGCCATGGTCGTGTCTGAAGCTTGGATGGTGGTCCGTTGCATGGCTGAGTTAGCAGAGTTCTTGAGTGTGTAAGTGATCTCGTAAGTTTTCATGAGGGATAGGGCTTTGTTACGCAATCACCATGCCGTAGGATGCGAGAACTGTTCAGGATATAGTTTGGGGACAAATCTGCGGATGCAGGCGTCCGGTGTATTTCTTATTCGTCGAGGGGTATGAGCGATCACTCCAGAAGCTTCCTTGTTCTTCGATAGTCTGGCTCGTCGTGGAAGCCGATTTGTTGGCAGATGAATTCGTAACGACGGTCGCCGGTTAGACCTCGCTTTTTTGCTTCCTTGTCGGCGGACTTCGCCTTTTTGCTAAGCACTGCGTTTTCTTTTCTTCCGACTGAAAATCCCTTGCCTTGGCGGGTAACCCCGCGGGCGCGGTGGAGTTTGGCGATCTTGCCAAAATTGAGGTCACGTTTGGGATCAAAGCTAAGGTATCCGGGGATGAAAATTTGGGTGCCAAGTGGCGTGAAGACGACGGAGGCTTTTAGCAGTTGCGGGGTATCTCCATCCATCGCCCAGAGGTAGTATTTCCAACAGAAGAGATCGAAGACCGCCTGAAAACTATCGGAGGATTTTTCAAACTGTGCTCCCGGACCAGTTACCCAATTTCGTTCCGGTATGAGCGTCCTGCGGATCGTGGTCTTGGAGCGGAACTGTTTGGGAAAACTGGCTTTGATTTGTTGCCAATCGGCTAGAAATTCGGCGGATTTTTGCAAGTAGAGTTCGAATTCCTCATACTTTTCGTGGGCGTTAAGGTAGTCCTCGTAGCGGCCTTCGTGGATAAGGCGTTCGGAATCGCGGACGAGTTCCGGTTGGCGGAGAGAGAGTTGGTTGAACCCGCACTGGCCATCCGATATTCCCTGTTCGGACACAATGAGACGGGCGATCATTTTCGCCACCACGGGGCGTTTGCCCGGTGTTTGCCGCAGGGCCTTCCGCAGGCAGTCTGCGTAATTCTCCGGGAACGATGGAAAGGCGGAGCCACACTGCCAAAAGGCGAAGCAAGTCCAGGCACAAGCTTCGGCCATTTCCTTGGTTTCCGCGCAATTGTCCTGTTGTAAAATGTCAGTCAATTCCTTGAAGACAAAACTCAGCAAATCCTTGGCCTCCTTGTGGTCGCAGAAAGCCCTTTCGTGCAATTGCTCATCAATGATCTTAAGCCAACCGGTCTCGGGAAGTGCGAATTTCTCAAGCCAGCGAGAGTGAAATGAAGGCAAAAACATCTGCACAGATACCTATCAAGAGGCCGTTTTCCCGACAAGGGGCAAAAAGAAGGCGCTGCTGTGAGTAAAAAGAGATGGAGGAACGGCCAGAGCAATCGGGATCCTCGTGCAATCGGGCGGGGCGAACGGCAGACCCTGCCCGGGAACACAAACGGGCGCTTGAATGGGGTCAATGAATGGGGTCAATGCTCACGGATTAACATTTTTGGTGGGGTGATTGGCATCGGATTTTGGAAAGAGTCACGGGTGAATGGCACTGAATTAAGCGAAGTTTCGATGATTTTCAGTGACTTACGAGGTGCAAACCGCTGCCACGGGTGGATTACGAATCAAGCTTGGAAGGAAAGATGTTAACCACTGATTTTTAAGAGGGTGGGAGGTTGAGGTTTTTATAGATTGCTTACCGCGTGTCGCGGTATATGTCATGGATACTTTAATCAATATCGAATGGATGTCGGAAAAGTTTTTTCCTAGGAGTTTTAGTCGATGTTCTAACTCAGAGGACTCGAAATCCTGCATCAATCAATACAGATCTGGAACTTGTCTCCAATTGTGTACAATTTCCGGTGCTTCCGCTGCCTGAAACAATAAGACAAATCATGATATTAATCCTCGTAGATTGCAAGCGGAGTGCTTCCGGGTTCCGGAATCCAAAGATAAAGGATGGCATTTTGGTCTTTGGGCTCTCCTTTTTCATTCTCAAAATATTGAACGACCTTGTTACATTCTGCAGACCGAGTGTCATAAGGGAGGTCGATGTAGATGAATTTTGGACCTCCAGAAATCCAAATGTACCTGCTGTCGTCGGGACCGTTGGGAGGGCCGCAGATAACATGGGGGACTTTATTGTGTTCCAACCACGCGATCACCTGAGTCCAATGAATAGGATCGGATTCTTGCGAGAACCAACAGTCTTGCATTTCAAGGAAAAGGATTGATCGTTGTTTTTGAAAGTGAATTTGATCCAAAGAGGGAATGATTTGGGGCATGTTTTTAGACTTGTTTATGACATTATAACAACAGGGGTTGAGCAACATTGTCAATGTGACTTTAAATGTCACAGGCCGCGCAAATTTTTCTGTAAAAGTGGCTGATGACTTTTTCTGAAGGTGGTTGTTTCTGTGTTTTCTGGTTTGGTTGTTGTTAGTTGGGGAGAGGCAGGCTTTGCCGGTTTCCCAGGTCTCGGAGATCTCGATGAGGCCTGCGATCATTTTCGCCACCACGGGGCGATTGCCCGGTGCTTGCTTCAGAGCCATCCGCAGGTAGTTCGCGTAATTCTCCGGGAATGATGGAAAGGCGGAGCCACACTGCCAGAAGGAGAAGCAAGTCCAGGCACAGGCTTCGGCCATGGCCTTGGTTTCCGCGCTATCGTCCTGTTGTAAAATGCCAGGCAATTCCTTGAAGAGAAAACTCAGCAAATCCTTGGCCTCCTCGTGGTTGCAGAAAGCCCTTTCGGGCAACTTCTCATCAATGACCTCAAGCCAACCGGTCTCGGGAAGTCCGAATTTCTCAAGCCAGCGGGAGTGAAATCAACGCAAAGACATCTGCGGAGATACCTATCAAGAGGCCGTTTTCCCGACAAGGGGCAAAAAGGAGTCGCGCTGTGAATGAAAAGAGATGGTGGAACGGCCTGCGCTAGCGGATGACCAGCGCTAGAGAGCGGGGCGAACGGCAGACCTTGCCCTGCCCGAGGACGCAAACGGGCGCTTGCACCCGGGTAAATGCCATTGTATTGCGTCCGCTCAGGCGGGAAATTCCGCGCTACCCCATCTCTCTCATGATCAAGTGGATTCTCCAAAAAATCGTCGGCAGCAAGAACCAACGCGAGGTGCGACGCATCCGCCCGACGGTCGCACGCATCAATGAAATCGAAGAGGCTCTCCAGCGTGAATCGGCGGAAAAGCTGCTAGAATTCACCGAGAAATGGAAGTCGCACTTGGCCCGTTACCACGCCCTCGAAGTCCCCGCGAAGCCGCTGATCCAACGCATGGAAGACGCCGAACTCCGCGACGTCGTCGAACTTTTAGAAGCACGTCTTGCGCCGTTGCGCGAAGAATTCCCCTCCCTTCCATCGAGCATTCTCGCCACGGCATCGTCGATCGAAACAGCCAAATCTGCGTTTCATGAAATCGAGCCGGAGTTCACCAAATCCCGCGCCAAGTATCTTGAAAAAATCCTGCCGGAAGCCTACGCGGTTGTCAAAAATGGCGCCCGCCGCCTCTGTGGCACCGAGATCATCGTCAATGATCGCCCGCTTTCTTGGGAAATGATCCACTTCGATGTCCAGCTCATCGGCGGCATCGCTCTGCATCGCGGCATGATCGCGGAAATGCAAACCGGCGAGGGCAAAACCCTCGTTGCGACTTTACCCGTCTATCTGAATGCGCTCACCGGCCTGGGCGTGCATGTCGTCACGGTCAACGATTACCTTGCGAAACGCGACTCCGAGTGGATGGGCTCCCTGTTCCGCTACCTCGGGCTCACGGTGGGCACCATTCAAAACCAGATGCCGCCTTGGGAACGCCGCGCCGAATACGCGTGCGATATTACCTACGGAACGAATGCCGAGTTCGGCTTTGATTACTTGCGCGACAATGGCATGGCTGCCACCAAGGACGAACAAGTCCAACGCGGCCACTACCTCGCCATCATCGACGAAGTGGACTCCATTCTCATCGACGAGGCCCGCACGCCTTTGATCATTTCCGGTCCATCCACGCAATCGTCCCATCAGTTTGACAAATACAAGCCGCTCGTCGAGCAACTCGTGAAGCGCCAGACCGAGCTTTGTAACAACCTCGCCTCCGAAGCGAAACAACTGCTAGAAGCCGGCGACACCGTGAATGCGGGCCGCGCACTTTTCAAAGTGAAACTCGGGCAGCCGCGCAACCGCCAGCTTATGCGTTTCATGGAAGAACCGGAAATGCGTAGGTTGTTAGAAAAAACCGAGCTTTCCTTCCACCAAGACGCGCAGAAAAAGGAACTCTTCGAAATCAAAGAAGAGCTCTATTTCGTGATCGATGAAAAAGGCCACGACTCCGATCTGATGGAGATGGGACGTGAGTTTCTATCACCCGGCGATCCGGAATCCTTCACACTCCCCGACCTCGGCACTCTCTACGCGGACATTGATACGAACCGCGAACTCAAGGACGAGCAAAAGATGGCAGCCAAGGAGGCGCTCCAAGTCCGCATGGATGCGCAGGCGGAAAAGATCCATAACATTTCCCAGCTCCTCAAGGCTTACTGTGTTTTCGAGAAGGATGTGCAATACGTCGTCAAGGATGACAAGGTGATCATCGTCGATGAAAATACCGGCCGTGAAATGCCTGGCCGCCGTTGGTCGGATGGCCTCCATCAAGCCGTCGAAGCGAAGGAAAGTGTTTCCATCGAAAAGGAAACTCAGACCTTCGCCACCATCACCATTCAGAACTATTTCCGCCTCTATCAAAAACTAGCAGGCATGACCGGCACCGCCGAAACGGAAGCCGCCGAGTTCCACGATATCTATCGGCTCGATGTTCTACCGATCCCCACTAACACGGATAACATCCGCGTGGACGACAATGATCAGGTTTTCAAAACACGCCGCGAGAAGTTCAATGCAGTGATCGCGAAGATCGAAGAAGCCCATGCGAAAGGCCAGCCCGTGCTCGTCGGCACCGCGTCTGTGGAAGCCTCCGAGACACTCGCACGCATGCTGAAACGGGCGAAAATCCCGCACGCGGTGCTCAATGCAAAGTTCCACGAGCAGGAAGCAGATATCATTTCCCGCGCTGGCCATCTCGGCTCCGTCACCGTTTCCACGAACATGGCAGGCCGCGGCACCGACATCAAACTCGCACCCGGCGTCCCCGAAGCTGGCGGACTTTTTGTCATCGGCACGGAGCGCCACCAGTCGCGCCGGATCGACCGCCAGTTGCGCGGTCGTTGCTCGCGCCAAGGCGATCCCGGCCGCTCGCAATTCTTCATTTCCTTCGAGGATGATCTGATGCGCAACTTCGCCGCGGCGGATCGCATGACTTCCATGATGGAGCGTTTTGGCATGAAGGAAGGTGAAGCCCTCGAGCATTCATGGCTCAATCGCTCAGTAGAAACCGCGCAAAAACGGGTGGAACAACGCGACTACACCGGCCGCAAACGCGTGCTTGATTTCGATGACGTGATGAACATGCAGCGCGAGGTGGTTTACGGCTACCGCAATGAAGTTCTAACCACCGAAGTGCCGCGTGATCTCGTCAATGAAATCATCGATGAAACGATCCCTGCGAAAGTTCACGAATACCTCAGTGACCGCGACGATGATTCACCGGATTACAACGAACTTTTGCACTGGGTGAATGCCACGCTCCCCGTGCGCGCGACCGAAGAGGATTTCCTCAGCACCCAGAACGAAGAAGCCATTTCCGCGATGCTCGTGGACAAGGTGAAAGACGCCTACACCGTCCGCGTGGGCGATCTCCCTTTGGAAGTTCTCGATCAGGAAGAACGCCGCATGGTGCTCGTTGCCATCGACAAACAATGGCAAGCGCATCTTTATAACATGGATGCCCTCCGCGAAGGAGTCGGCCTCCGCGCGCAAGGCCAGAAGGACCCGCTCGTCGAGTATAAGAACGAAGCCTACAACCTCTTCGTCACTCTCATGGACGGCATTAAGCAGGAAGCTCTGCAAAACCTGTTCCGCTCCGCCGCGAACCTCGAAGCATTCCTCAAACAACTCCACAGCCAGCCGCAGCAATTGCAAGGTGGCGAGGAAGCGCTCACCCGCGCGAATGTTTCCACTTCCGGCAGCTCCGCCAATCTCGATCCCGCCGCCCTGCCCTCACCCGAAGGCACCACGCTGAAACTCAATCTCCCAAAGCGGAAGCCGAGTTTCTCCATCGAGACCACCGGCCGCAACGCCGCCTGTCCCTGTGGCTCCGGGAAAAAGTTCAAGCAGTGCTGCGGCCGCGAGGCGTAAAGCTCTGCGGGAAGGAAACCGCGAATTGACGCCAATCGACACGAATCAAATATTGAAAAGCACCTGCTTGTAGCATTTGCACCATTCACTCCACGGGTGGTTTAATGTTTTTTTGATCACTCACTTAAGATTCGCGTCTATTGGCGTCCATTCGCGGTTCGATTTTTCTACCTAGGATCAAGCCCTTTCCGATGCGCCTGGATCGCTTTCTAACACGTCACACCGCTCACACCCGCAACGAGGTGAAGCACCTGCTTTCCTCGAAGCGAGTCACCGTCTTTGGTGAAATTGAACAGGATAGTCATCGGGAAATCAGTGAGTTCACCGAAGTGGCACTGGATGGGGAAATCCTCCAAAAGCGCGAGGCCATCTATCTGATGCTTCACAAGCCTAGCGGATACCTCAGCGCCACCCATGATCCGCAGCACCCGACCGTCATCGACCTGATCGATCACCCCCTCCGCAGCGAACTTCACCTCGCCGGTCGCCTCGACCGCGCCAGCACCGGCCTGCTACTTCTAACCAACGACGGCAAATGGTCGCGCAAGGTCACCGAGCCCGACGAGGAAATTGCCAAAACCTATCGAGTCACCACCCGCGATCCGATTTCGGAGGAAACTGCCCAGATTTTCGGGCAGGGCATCTATTTCGCTTACGAGGATCTCACCACCCGCCCGGCGCAGTTAGAAATCCTCAGCTCTCACGAAGCACTGCTCAGGATTCACGAAGGCCGCTACCATCAGGTGAAGCGGATGTTCCACGCCGTGGGGAATAAAGTGCTCAGCCTGCACCGCGAAAGCATCGGCCCGCTGCTGCTCGATCCTGATCTATCACCCGGCAATTCCCGCCGCCTCACCGCCCAAGAAATCTCATTCTTCGGCGGGCATTGATCATTCAGCACCGGTAGATCTTTCGTTGACCGATCATCGGTGATTGAGAATATACCAGCTATGACAACGACTTTATTTACGAATGGTCGCTCGCAGGCGGTGAGAATCCCCAAGGAACTCCGATTCGAAGGCAAGGAAGTCTCGATCCGTCGTCTCGGAGACGGCGTGCTTCTAATACCGGTCAAAGCTACCACCTGGCCCGAAGGATTCTTCGACAACATTCGCATCGATGACCCCAATTTCGGACGGCCCGATCAAGGCGAACTCCCACCCATCGTGGACTTCACCGAATGACCTACCTTCTCGATACCAACGTCTGCATTGCCGCCATTCGCGGAAATCCGCAGGTTGTTCAGGCTCTTGACGCCTGCAGTCCTGAGGATTGCGCCGTGTCGATGGTGAGCATCTTCGAGTTGTATGCAGGGGTTTTCCGTTGCAACGACCCTGAAAACGGGAGGGGCGGAAAGTCGCCACCTTTCTGGAGCCATTCCACCTGTTGCCATTCGATTGGGATGCCGCCATCAAAACGACGGAAATCCGTTACCCGCTTGAGAAAGGCGGCATGAAGATCGGCCCCTATGATCTGCAACTCAGCGGCCAAGCTCTCTCGCTCGACCTGATCCTCGTCACCCACAACACCCAGGAATTCAAACGCGTGAATGGCCTGCGGGTGGAAGATTGGGAAAGCGATGGAGGATGAGCGCGGCACGTCATGAAAATGCACACTCCATCCATCCTGGCGAAGTCTCCGAAAACACTCCAAATGTCTGTTATTTGGGACCCCGCTGATTTAACCGTCTTGCCTGAATCGTTTCGTCAAAATCCTCTCGTTCTAGCGATCCAACCTAATCCATGAACAACGAGAAGTTGAAAAGTTTGAAGAAACATGAGAAAACATTTAATTCTAAGGATTTATCCTGGTTACAAAAAAATTGCGGTGCCCCGCCCTGTCTGGTAGAAACGGGTAGATGAAAACGATACTTTTTGCAGGTTTGATAGGACTCTTTTTACACCAAGAGCTATTTGCAAATGATGACTTTGCGACACTGATGTCATCTCCCGATTACGCTTCCGCGTACACTGAAGCGTCCTCAAAGCTAGAAAAACTGCATCCTGGGATCTTGGACCCAAAGACGGCACTAGGAGACAAATTCCGAAAATTCTTTCGAAGTGCGATAATGGGCAAGGATCAGGAAATGAAAAATCCTGAGTGGCCAATAATTCTGGCAGATCGAGTGGCAAGGACCATGCAACTCGATAACAGTCCCACAGTCAGCGATAGTGATGCAACTTTCAAACAAGCAAGAGAGGCAGTTGACCGGATTGCTGGGGAGAGCGCCATATCAAGAGGCGAGAAAATTGAAGACCCGGGTTATCAAAAAGTAAACGAACCCGTGCTTCACCACCTTGCAACGGACCAAAGACTCGAAACGGGTTCTGTCTTGGTAGATCGTCTTGGCGGTTACTCTGGTAAAGGCAAGCTCACTTTAAGCAATGGGTTAGAGGAAGATGCTTATGTGAAAGTGGTGTTAAATAATAAATTGGCGGCATCGTTCTATGTCAAAAGCCGTGAGAGTTTCACTTACTCAACCATTCCAGATGGAAGTTACGTTATCATGTTTTGTACCGGATATGGTTGGGATTCCACAGTGAAAGATTTCACCCGTGGCCGCAACGCACAGCAATATGATGCCCCGCTAACATATTCGACACGGCGAGAATCCGACACCACTGGAACGACTACTTACACGACAGTCATCAAACTGACTTTGAATGCCGTTCCCGGTGGGAATACACACGCTTCCGGCATTTCTTTGGCGGAGTTTGATCGTATTCAATGAAATGATAACAGGGTTCAGATGCGGCATTTCAACAAAGCATGAACGGGGTCAGTTTTTCCAAGTCACAGTCGTGTTAATCTGGGAGGCCTGATCCCACTCATGTTTGAAAAAGGATTCTTTATTCATTGACAGGGGGCGGGGAAAAGCTATCTTGCGGGCATGAAGTTGATCGCGGGGGACGACAAGGAAAGCATGAGGAGAGAGGCCTGAGCTTTGAGTTGATCCTGAAATCCGAGATTCTGGACTTCATTGATAGCGCGACGAGGGAGGATCAGAAATACCTCGTGGTGCGGATCGGAGATTACGCGGTGGTGGTGCCGTGCAAGGCTTTGGGAAACGACGAGTGGCTGATGGTGACGGCGTGGTATGACCGGAAATTTACGAAAGAATACATCCAATGAAAAAAGAACTGCCAAATCAAAATCTGGAGGAATGGGAAATGGAGCTACAGAAGGACGCGCATGCTTCCTTAAAGAAGAAGCGCGGCGGAGCAAGGGCGGGCGCAGGGCGGAAGGGCAAGGACTACATAAAGACCGTGGTGAACTTGTGCCCGGAGGCCCGCAGACGGCTGGAGGCTCTTGCGGCGGGCGGCTCTCTCTCGGATGCGGCGAATAAGTTGTTGCTGGGTTAGGCTTGATGGTTTCATGAAATCGAAATTCCCGACGTTGCTGACCCAGCGGATGCTCAGCCGTCCGTGCCGTTGTTTTTTGAATCGGCGGTGACGTCGGCGACCTTGGCCGCGATCCGGCGCGGCTGGTATCGGGGCAAGGAGGCCTTCAAGGACCGGTTGCCGAAACTTTTGGAAAAAACCGGTCAGGCCTC
>JAYVNE010000213.1:0-3192 GCA_043758615.1 Akkermansiaceae bacterium | reverse complement strand
GAGGTTGAACCACGGATTACACGGATTTTTGAGAGGGCGGATTAAGAGAGAGATTTAACCACGAATGAACACGAATGGACACGAATTTTTGAGAGGTGGGGTGGAGAGAAGAGGTTGAACCACGGATTACACGGATTTTTGAGAGATGAGACTAAGAGAGAGATTTAACCACGAATGAACACGAATGGACACGAATTTTTGAGAGGGTGGGGTGGAGAGAAGAAGTTGAACCACGGATTACACGGATTACACGGATTTTTGAGAGGTGAGATTAAGAGAGAGATTTAACCACGGATTTCACGGATTTCACGGATGAAGACTAAAATTACTAAAACATTCCCCAAACAACAGATTTCTGATACAGTCTTGACCCTTTCACATTAGAAGGTATCTCATTATTAAAGGCTTAAAAAACCCATAAGACCTGAGCAGTTACAAATAAATTTAGTATGAAAAACTCATTCGTCAGTATTGCAAGCAGCCCCTTCCACGCGGCCAGCGATGACCGGCAAACCCATCCGGTTGTTAAAGACAGTGCCATTCGCCAAATAAACCGAGTTTTTAAATTTACATTACTCGCTGCATTCACGTTCAGTGCTGGGCTTTGCCTTGCCGCTGCCCCCGCGCCCACCGACCCGAAATCGAAGGCAGAGTCGTTCCAGCCGAACTGGGAATCCATCGCCTCCCAATATCATGTGCCAGAATGGTATCGCGACGCCAAGTTCGGCATCTTCATCCACTGGGGAGTTTACTCGGTGCCGGCCTTTCACGATGAGTGGTATCCACGCTGGATGTATCTGGGCGATGAAAAAAACCGTCAGCGAGTCTTCGACCATCACGTCAAGACCTACGGCCCGCAGGACAAATTCGGCTACAAGGATTTCATCCCCCTGTTTAAAGCCGAAAAGTGGAACCCCGAGGTGTGGGCGAAACTCTTCAAAGATTCCGGCGCGCAATACATCGTGCCCGTGGCCGAGCACCACGACGGATTTGCAATGTATGATAGCGCGCTGAGTCCGTGGACCTCCGTCAAAATGGGACCCAAGCGAGACATCATCGGCGAGCTGCGCAAGGCCATCCTATCGGAAGGTTTGCACTTTGGCCTTTCCTCTCATCGCGCCGAACACTGGTGGTTTTTCTCCGGCGGACGTGAATTCCCCAGCGACGTGCAGGATCCTCAATACGCCAGCCTCTACGGCCCCGCGCAGTCCAACCGTAAGAATTTGAATAACCCCGAGGGCAAGGCGTTCCTCGAAGACTGGCTCGCGCGCTGCACCGAGCTGGTGGACAAATATCAGCCCGAGCTCATTTACTTCGACGTGGTCGGCAGTTGGTCGCCCGAGTTTCAGCCCTACCTGCAACAGTTCGTGGCGCATTACTACAATGCGTCCGCGCAGTTGAACCGGGGCGCCGTCGTGAATTACAAAACCGGTCTCATGCCGGACAACACCGGCGTGCTCGATTTCGAACGCGATGTGTCCGAAAAAGCCCGCCCTAACTTTTGGCAGACCGACACCTCCGTGGGCCGAAAATCATGGAGCCACATCAACGACGAGGACTACAAATCACCGAAACAGCTCATCAACGAATTCGTCGATGTGGTCAGCAAAAACGGAGCCTATTTGCTCAACATCGGACCTCGGGCAGACGGCACGATCCCCGATGAACCCCGCGATCTGCTGCTGGCCTTTGGTGCCTGGCTGAAAGTCAACGGCGAGGCCATTTACGGTTCGCGCCCCGCCGCCATCGCCGCCGAGGGCCCGACGAAACTCCAACCCAAGGGACCGGGCCGCGACAAGATCGAATCCCCCTACGGCGCGGCGGACATCCGCTTCACCACCTCGAAGGATGGAAAGATTCTCTACGCCACCGCCCTGGGTTGGCCGGAGCACGGTGCGTGGACCATCCACTCGCTCGCCAGCAACGCGGGCCTGCTCACCAAAGACGAGATTTCGGACGTTCATCTGCTGGGCTCTGCGGAAAAGCTGCAGTGGAAACAAACCGCCACCGGTCTGGAGATTGTCGCTCCGCAGCAGCGCCCCTGCGAACATGCCTATGTGTTCAAACTCACCACCGCATCGTTGCTTCCCTGATCCTTCGCCCGCTGTTTCTCATGCCCTTCACTCGCTCCCACGCTGGGCACTCAAACGGTCCGCCTGCCGAGCGACCGTATCGTATCATAAAATCATCAAGCTCCCCATGAAAGCCGCCCCATTTTCACCCCTTGTTTTTCTTTGCCTGACCCTGTTCGCAAGACCCGTCACGGCTGCGACTGCGCTTGCTACTCTCTTAGCCGGACCTCCCGGCGTGGAGCGCACCTACTTCACCACCGCCGAGGGTCTCGCATTGAAGTTATTTCAGTTTTCGCCCGTTGAACTCGCGACGGGTCCGCGCCCCGCAGTCGTCTGGATTCACGGCGGCGGTTGGACGGGAGGAGGGCTCGATGGTTTCATGCCGCACGCGCGCTATGTGGCCTCACGCGGAGCAGTCGGATTTAACATCGAATATCGTCTGCTGAAGCCAGACGGGCCATTCATTGGCGATTGCATCGCGGATTGTAAATCGGCCATCCGCTACATCCGCGTTCATGCCAAAGAACTGGGAGTCGATCCTGCGAAGATCGCAGTTGCAGGCGACTCTGCGGGCGGACATTTAGCGGCAGCTTTAGGCACATTAAATGGTTTCGACAATCCTGGGGACGACCTATCAGTGAGTGCGCGCCCGGATGCGATGCTTCTCTTTAATCCCGTCCTCAATCTCACCGAGCAAAACTGGATTCGTTCTGCCAATGCGGGCGTGGCACTGGCGGACAAAAAATCACCTCTGCCGACTTCGGAGAAAGAAGTTGCAGTGGCGCGATCCCTTTCGCCCGGACTCCACGTTCTACCTGGCCAGCCGCCGACATTACTGATGCACGGTGCCGACGATAAAGTCGTTCCTGCGGCACAATCCCAACGCTTCGCTGAGGCGATGAAGCTCGCTGGCAATCGCTGCGAGCTAACACTGCTTCCTAACACCGGACACGCTTTTGCCGTCGCCTATTATAAATCACCGGAGTCTGTCGTGGTGGATGCTCTACGGACTTCCGATCGCTTTCTAACATCGCTTGGCTGGTTCACCGGCGAGCCTACTTTGGAGGTCTCCAGCCCGCCTGCGTGGGAGCCCAAACACTAGGTCAATGAACGAATCAGT
>JAYVNE010000212.1:0-10015 GCA_043758615.1 Akkermansiaceae bacterium | reverse complement strand
GCCAGAAGCAGTGCGGCACATCGTTTCAAAAAGCGCGAAAAGCTCTGTCCCGAGAGACTTCTTACGCCCAGCCATGAAAGTCATCAGATGACGTACCGACAACCAGCCAGGAGCGGTGCGTACATCTGTTTGATCGACAAAACCTTGTGCTGTCCCGAGCCCTTGGTTCTGTCTTTGATAGAAAATTTGCGATGGCCGCACTGGCAACCAGCCAGAAGCAGTGCGGACCATCGTTTCAAAAAGCGCGAAAAGCTCTGTCCCGAGAGACTTCGTGCGCCCAGCCATGAAAGTAACCGGACCCCGCACCGACAACCAGCCAGGAGCGGTGCGGGAATCCGTTTGTTGTGATACGCTTGCTCCTGTCCCGAGGAATTCGGCGCATCCATATAGAAAGAGTCCCAACCCTGACGCTTGAGCGAGAGCGACCGAAGCCGCCGTATTGCGGACCGCTTCAAGTGCCAGAGTTGGTGGGGTGAACAACATTGCTGCTGTTGGGTGTGTGGTGGGTGAGTGTTTGGGGAAATTAGAAAATTCCGAGATCGTCGTCTTCCTCTTCGCGTGTCTCGATGACGAGAACCTTGTCGTGGTTTGACTTGCTCCAGACTTCGAAGAAAATGCCACGGCCAGCGAGGACGACATCGGATTCAGCAGTAATGCCGGCTTTTTCGCTGAGATCTTTAGGAACGAGCAGCTTGCCTTGGTCGTTCAAAGTCACCTCGCGGCAGAGCATGGCGAGTTTACCAAGAAGCTTGCCTTTTTCAGCAGGCGTTTTGTCGCTGGCTTTGATCAACGCGACTTTTTCAGTGTAGGCCTCCGTGCTCAGCACCTTCACCACCGGCATGTCATGCACCATCGAGAATTGAAGGAACAAAGGCACATTTGCCTCAGGACGCCAAGCCGTCGGGATGGATACCCGAAATTTCGGGTCCATCTTGTAGGGCGTGAAACCCTTGTAGCGTTGGTCGTCGGTGATCATTGGAAAAGCTGACAATCGCGTCAACAGTTAAGAGATACACTGAAATACACTCTCGCATCAAGGAGAAATTAGAAAAAACATAATAAATTTTTAAATTACTTAAAATGAGTGAGTTATGTTTGAGTTTTGGGATTAAATTTTAGAAGTTATCGAGTTTAGATTGGAGTCCGGCTTGAAAAACTCAATAAAAACGCTTTAGAATCGGGCGTAATCTTCCTGATTTTGAAAAAATTTGCTTTCGGTGTACTTCAAAACTCATTTTCCCACAAAGGTGTAATTGAGAGCATTGGTTTCCCTTGGATCTTACTTAAAATCAGCATCCGGTCGCTCGTCCAACATCGCGATTGAGCTGGCCATGACGACACTGCCGCTTGCCCAAACAAGAAAGTCATCGAAGAACCTCTTGATGCAAAGAGGGCGAGCATCACTTTTCAATACTTCTAGGTTTTCATATCACCAAATTAGTAGCAGTCTTGCTCCAACAATGGACATTCTCGCTCCTAACCTGCTCATTCTGGCATCTGCGGGATCCGGGAAAACGTTTCAACTAGGGAACCGGGTGATCGGGCTGGTGGTGCGCGGGGTGGCTCCGGAGAAAATCGTCGCACTGACTTTCACGCGCAAGGCGGCAGGCGAATTTGCGGACTCAGTTCTAACTAAATTGGCAACGGCGGCGAGTGACGAGGCTGCTGCTGCCAGTTTGCAAAAAGATTTGAACCAAGCGGGGGCGGATTTCGGCGAGGTGCTAGAGCGGGTGGTTAGGGCCTTGCCGCGATTTACGCTAGGGACGATGGATGGATTTTTCTCGCGTGTCGTTAGAGGATTTCAGTATGAGCTGGGTTTGACCGGCGGAAAATTCGATCTACTGGAAGGCCCACGGGCAGAAGCCGCGGCTGATGAAATTCTAGCAGTGATTCTGGGCGAGGCGATGGAGGCTGATGGTGGAGAGGAATTTTTACATGCGTTCCGGCGGGCGACCCTTGGTAAGGAATCGCGGGGCGTGAAGGAGAGTTTGCGGAATTTCGTGCAAACTTGGCATGGCTGCTACCGGGCGAAACATGATCTGGAGTGGGGGCCGGATTTTCTAGCAGGGGTAGATCGTGCAGAGTGGGAAAAACAGAAGTTCGCGATCCAAGCGCGTGTTTCACGAGGGCTAGACGGAATCGAATACACGGACAAGCGACAGCGCACGGCCTTGCAAAAGGTGATCGAAACGCTGGCAAACCACACGATCGGCAGCGGCAGCCTAGGTGGAGCCTCAAAACTGATGGAAAGCATCATGAATGCGTCAACCGAACCTAACGGTCCGATGACGGTGAATCTCTACAAGGAATTTCTTATCAGCGGACCATCGTGCGATGCACTGCGGGAAATGGTTATTCTAGCAGCCCGCTGCGAGATGGCGGCGGCACTCACGCGGACACGTGCGGTGCGCGAGGTGGTCTCGGTTTACGATTCGCTCTGTGAAAACAAGCTCCGGCGGCGAGGAATGTTAGGATTTGATGATGTGAAAGTCCTAATGGGCCAATGGGCAAAAAACGAGGACGCTCGGTTGCGCCGCGAGGCGGTGGATTTCCGGCTGGATGCGCGGTTCGATCATTGGCTGCTAGATGAGTATCAGGACACTAGCGGTGCAGATTGGACAGGGCTCGTGCCACTGATCGATGAGGCTGCAGGAGACAGCGAAGGCAGCGTCTTCATCGTCGGCGACAAGAAACAAGCAATCTACGCTTGGCGCGGTGGTGAGGTAGGTTTATTCGATGAGGTGATAGAACGTTACAGGGGCGGGCTGGAAGTTGAGACGCTGACGGAATCCTGGCGCTCATGCCCGGAGGTGTTAGCACTGGTAAACCGGGTCTGCGGCGATGTTTCCACGATGCGGGAATTTTTCGGCGATGCGGCGGATCGCTGGGACTGGCAGGATCATTTTTCAGCGGAAAATTTAAAGGACCCCGCCAAGCGCGGCGAGTCCCGCGTGGAGTTAGTGGAAGGAAAATGGGAGGAGCGATTGGAACGGCTGGGTGATTTGTTAGTAGAACTCGGCGTTGGAAAGCGTGAGATGACCTGCGGCGTGTTGGTAAGAAGCAATTCTAGGGTGCGAGAGATCGCGGACGATCTGCGGGCGAAGGGATTTGATGTGATCGAGGAAGGTCAACGCGAACCCGCGAAGGATCATCCGGTGGGCATCGCGCTCGGGCATTTGCTCAAGTGGCTGGCCGATCCGGCGGATGCATTCGCTTGGGAAGTTGTGGAAATGTCTCCCCTGGCGGATGGGCTGCGAGCGAAGTTCGGGGAACACTGGCAGTCAATCTGGGAGGGTCTGCTAGGCAATGCATCGGAGCTGGGATTCGCGGGAATGATCGAGGTGACCGCGGAAGTCTGTTGGGCCGATTGGTCGGATTTCGGACGGCGGCGCGCGGGCGACCTAATCATGACTCTCGCCAATCTGGACGCCCAAGGTGGCGCCACTGCCAGAGAAGCTGCGGACCGAGTGGCGCGACTAACAGTTTCCCAAAGCCCCGGAGTGGCAGCAGTGCAGGTCATGACGATTCATAAATCAAAGGGTCTTGGATTTGACGTCGTGATTCTGCCAGATATACCGAATGATAGCGTGCCCTCCGCCCAGCATTTTGACATGGCAGAAGGTCCAGGCTGGATTACCGAACCTCCGCCGAAATGGGCGCGCGATCTTTTGCCGGAAATGAAAGAGGCCGAAGAGAAATGGGGCATGTGCCAGCGATACGAAGCGTTTTGCACATTATATGTAGCACTCACCCGTTCGAAGCGCGGACTGTATATTCTGTTGGAACCGCCATCCTCAACGCAAGACGTGGACAAGCCTTCCCTTGCAAACTGGCTGGCCACCTCGGTAGGGTCCACCGGAGACCCCGGCGTGATCTATCAAGAGGGTAAGTCGGACTGGGCGCACGACGTTCCCCTGCTGGAACAAAAAGAGAAACCCAGCACCCGATTCACACTTGGAGGTGCAGCCCCCCGCCGTGAGAGAACGACGCCTAGCGCTGCAAAAAAAAGCGACGGTGCCGTTGCCCACTCTGCAACGGGCATGATCTTCGGCACCGAGGTGCATGCCGCGTTTGAACAAGTCGGATGGCTCGATGAAGGATTCCCTAACTTACCAGCGAATGACGTCGGAAATCTGGTGGCCGGACTTTTGAAACTGCAAACGCTGCGCACTCTGTTCGAGCGTGATGGACGCTCTATCGAACTCTTCCGTGAGCAACCGATCAATGCGATGTTAGACGGAAAATGGCTTAGCGGAATCATTGATCGCCTGCATCTCCACCGTGATTCATCAAACGCAGTGACATCGATTGAGGTGATCGATTTCAAAACCGATGCGGTGGATGACATCGGACAGTTAGCCACCCGCTATTCAGGCCAAATGAATGCTTACCGGAGTGTGATCGAGCGGGCTTATCCGCTTGCACAAGTGAGCTGCATCCTCCTTTCAACGAAGTGGGGCGAGTGCATTCTTGTTTGATCTCCTCCCTCCATTTGGCTTGCGAATCCATTCATCCCAACATCGTATCCTTTACGGATGAGCGAAATGAATCCCTACGCACCGCCGAAGGTCGCCGAGCCGGAATCCGCGTCTCTGCGATACTGGCAGTGCTACGGTGCCCGGGTGATGGCAAGAAACGGAGCGATGTTGCCAAAAGTAGATTTAGAAACCGGGGTATCCGGTGGCGAAATGACCGCAGTTGCCAGAACCTATCAGGTCGCGAGTGTAAGCCGGTTCATGACGGTGGGCCCGTTGATCGCTATGTATTTGATCGCAAGAAATGTTTATCATATCGCCAGCCCAGAGTTGCTGTGGGGCGTGATCGGTGGCTCGGCGATCCTGAATTGGCTTATCCGCATCAGAGGAACCACGGGCGGCATGATCACCGTGTGGGAGTTCCGAGAAGCTGATAGAGAACGTCGCCGGAAGCTCCGGCAACGTTGGCGGAACGGGTTATTGTTTCTTTCATTGGCAGTTATGATCCTAACTGTCTTTCCCGCACAGATTACTAACAAACTCAATTTCCATGGATTCATGTTTTTCGTTTCGGGTTTCGGCCTGCTGGTGGTTTACACCGCTTGGGCATTTATCGATCGTCCCAAAACCCCCAGCGAGTCCGGCCCGGAGGGATGGCTACGCATCCGAAATGTCCATCCGGAAGCCATGGTGAAATTGCGCCTTCTCGAAGCCGAGGAATTAAAACAAAACGCAACCTTCGAGATCCCCCGCAGACGCAAGGTCCACACTACTTTCTATCATCGATACCCGCTGCGCTCTTTGTTAGGTGAAACACGTAAAAATCCATTCACCGTATTTGTTATCGCGACCATGAAACTGCTCCGCTCCAAACGGCTGGAGCGGGAGAGTTTTGATTTCACCGAAGCCAAGGAAATCCCGGCGGATCAAACCCATCCAAATCTGCGAGAAAAATTTGAATCTTGGCTCTTGGCTCACCCAGATTGGTCGGTCTTGCTCATTGAGCGATTGCCTTCACCCGCGGGAGATCTAACGGTTGATACAGCGATTCTCGTCTCGCCCGATCTCGCCCACAGCCTCAGTTTTCACCACTCATGGCTTGAGCAAAAATCGACACCGGGTACCACCGAGTTTGCATTTCTCACATGGGTCGCAAATCAAAGACTCATTTGCACCACTCACATGCACCTGCTTCCGATCAATCGCCCGAACGTAGATACGGCGAGAGTTCGCGGTTCGGAAGAAGTGGTATTTTCCGCCCATCTCCGTCGATGCGCAGCAATGGAAATCGATACTGCCCCCAACCGTGCCGTGCTCCATGAACGTTTCCAGCGGGAAAAAGCGGAGCTGGCCGATCTCCTCGAATCCGCGGGTCTCCACGGACCCAGTCGCGAGGCTGGATCATAGAAATTCACCTAACAAAATTACGTGCGCTCATCCGGCTTGCTGTTCTGGGAAATCCCCCCTTGAATGGGTGACAACTCTCTGAGGTCGCCAACTTTTCAACGACAAATTTACCCACTCTCATGAACATCACTAACCGATTGAAACCGTGGATGTCGTTGGCCCTGCTCTTCATCGCACCAGGCTCCTGCCACAAATCCCCGCCTGTGCAGTTAGGCTATCAGGTTGTTTCTACGCGCCCGCACGACAGCGCGGCCTATACCCAAGGTTTTGAAATATCAGACGGGCGTCTGTTTGAAAGCGCCGGCCAATACGGCCAATCAAGCCTCCGTGAAAATGAACTCGCTACAGGGAAAGTCATCCGCAAACGACCACTCGCGAAGCAGGTATTCGGGGAGGGGCTCACCCTGCTTCAAAAGGAACTGTGGGTACTCACATGGAAGGAAAACACCGCCTATGTTTTCGAGCCAGAGACTTTCAAAATGATCCGCTCACACACCTACAAGGGTGAGGGCTGGGGACTCACCAACGATGGCACCCAACTGATCATGAGCGACGGCAGCAGCGAGCTAAAATTTATGAGCCCAAAGGATTTCTCCGTTCTCAAAACCCTCACGATCAAAGATGGCAGCGCACCCGTGAAAAACCTCAACGAGCTTGAATGGGTTAATGGTGAGATCTTTGCGAATGTTTACATGACGGACCGCATCGCGCGAATTTCACCGGCGGACGGACAAGTCACCGGCTGGCTGAACCTCGCGGGCTTGCGGAACGAACTGACCAAACCAAACGGCGCCGAGGTTCTTAATGGCATCGCCTATGATAAATCGTCCGGCCATCTGCTGATCACCGGGAAATATTGGCCTCAAATGTTTGAAATCAAAGTCGTCGAAAAGTAACTCAGCTCCGATAGTTCCTGCCCCGGCTTGCCAAGTGGGCACTCTCGTCTATTTTGCGCCACCGATGAATTTGCCCCCCCCTTTTTCCGAACCCGCCATCCGCGATCCCAAAAAGCTGCGAAACACAGCGCTGGTTCTTTTCGCGATCATGTTGCTCGGCGGTTGGCTGGTGTTAAAACGTTATGCAAATTCGCAAGCTGAATCCGCCCGAAAGGCCTACACCAGTTTCTCTAACGAAGCGCATGGTTCTATCACGGACCCCGACAGTGAAAATCGTCCCGCCTATATCTACCGGATTACAAAGGAGCGCGACTTACGAATGCTCCGTCAAGACGGAGCCCAAGTCAATTTGGCCGACCTTCGTGGTAAAGTGATCGCTATAAATGTATTCAGCCTCAGAGACCCACAAGCTGCCGAACGCAGTTTCGCCGTGATGAAGCGCCTCGCCGAAAAACGCGCAACGGACCCGAATTTCATCCTTGTTTCACTGATAATCGATCCGATTCCTTCAGATAAATTGATCACCACACTCACTGATACTTCTATCAACCAAGCCATCAAACTCCCCCAATGGTGGCTGGGTAGCAACGAACCCAAGACGCTGCATAAATTCATCAAAAACGAGCTCAAAGCTAACACCTATCCGAATGAAATTTCCGGTAAATGGGACTACGATGCCTCGATTGTGTTGATCGATAAAAACGGCCACATCCGCCGCGGTGTCGTTCCACAAAAACGTGGAGGCCCGCCTTTCATCGCCACTTTTGATTTCGATCAAGCGGCCACATGGGATGAGAAAGGCGTTAAAACTGGCACCGACCGCAACAACGTCGGTGAACTCGAAGTCCTGCTTAACCACACTATCGACAAACTCCTCGCTGAACCTGCTAGAGACTCATGAAACGCAACACCACCATTGCCTTATTTTATACCGGCGTCGCCGCCATTTGCATCGGCGTCGTCAGCCTTTCGATCTATCTGAGCAAGGGACTGAATGCGCCCTATCAGGCACCGCTCGTCATCAACAGCGGGAAAGACACCGCACCGGAGTGGTTCGAAATTACCAAAGACCTCCCGGCGACCAATCAGGATAACCAAGCCGTCAAACTCTCGGATCTACGCGGCAAAGTCTGGATCGTCGCCGAGTTTTTCGCCATTTGCCCAAACTGCGCCGTCCGCAATGGCGCGGAATTGCGTCAAATTTACGATGAGTTCAAGGGCAACCCCGATTTCCACATCACCTGCATTTCGGTCGATCCCGAAAATGATCATCAGGAACAACTCGCGGATTACGCAAAGGCCGTCGGTGCCGAAACAAAAAATTGGTGGTTCCTCAATGCGGGCACCGCCGAGGCCACCCATAACTATCTTGAGCATGAGCTGAAATTTTTTGGTATCCGCGAGCGCAAGGACCCCTTGGATATCGAGACCAATGGCAAGTATGCACACGATCTCGGATTCATTTTAGTAGATCGCAATTTCCATGTGATCGGCAAGTGGCCTCTCGCCGATGCCCGCTCCGAAGATGCTAAAAAACTCGACCCTAACATGTATCAAAAACTCAAGGACGAACTACTCAATCGAATCCGCACTGAACTTACTAAAAAGCCAACTCCCGGTATCTGATGAACGACGAACGTAAGCAATGGCTCACCCGCGCACCCCAGGAAGAGCTCTCGAAAAAACTCGGCATCGCTGCGTGGATTCTATCAACCGTGGTCTTGCTGCTCGTCGTGGCCATGCAAAAAATCAAGTTGCCGCTTCCAGATGGCTGGTCCACTTCGTTTCTGCCGCCAATCCATGCGGGGATCAACGCCGTCGCCGCCGTCGTTTTATTGATCTCACTTATTTTCATCAAGCTCGGTCAGGTGAAACTCCACCGCGCCACGATGGTGCTGGCGATGATTCTATCTGTTTTATTTCTGCTCTCCTACGTCGCCTATCACATGACAAATGATCCCACCCGCTACGGCGGCGAGGGTCCGATGAAAGCCGTTTATTTCATCCTGCTCATCAGTCACATTCTTTTCGCAGCGGTGAGTTTGCCTTTCATCCTCTTCACTTTTATTGCTGGCTGGACCAACCGCTTCAGTGACCACCGCAGACTCGCGCGATGGGTCTTCCCGCTCTGGCTTTACGTCGCCATCACCGGCCCCATTTGCTACTGGATGCTGAAACCGTATTATTAAGGGTAAGCGCTCTGCCACGTGCCGCTCTTTTGTCGAGATCAAGCCCCATTTCCCTCTAATGAGTCAGCGACACCGATTTCCATTTTTCCATTTCGTAGCGCCACTTACTTCCCCAATTCCGTCAACTTACAAAATTTTGAAAAAACCATTTTACAGCCGCTACATCTGCAAGGATGTTAACATGTCATGAAAAACACCAAATGGAAAAAACTTATCATCAGCGCATCCTTAGGAGCCAGCGCTTTCGCATTCGCTGCTGATTTATCAGCAAAACCTACACACCCTGTAAAACCTACAAAGGAACATCTGACTTTTGAGCAGGCAGATGCAGATCACAATGGCAGCCTGACGATCTTCGAGTTTGCCGCAACTCAAGGTCCAGGCACTCCGCTGGTCGAAATTCGTCGGCGTTTTCTTGCAATCGATGTTTCAGGAGCCTTTGCAATAGTGATCGATCCAGTCACAGGCTTGCAAGCAGTCGACCCGATTTCGGGCAACCTCGTTTTCGGAGCCGCAATCCCGGATGGCTTGGTCACGCAGGCTGAGCTGAGCGCCTATCTCGCATTGGAAGAAAAACCGAAATCAGATCTGCCACGTTTTGAATTAGCCGACTTCAACGGGGACGGTAAGCTCTCTCCTGTGGAATTCGGTTATCTCGTATCACCTCGCGTGCCGTTCACGAACGTCATGCGCAAGTTCGATAAATTTGATGTGAACGACGACGGCTTCCTCAGCACGGTGGAATTTAAAGATTCATCGTCCTCGGATCTCTGATCAAAACAAACACTTCGTTGAATTTTGAATCTGGCGGCCTATATAATACGGCCGCTAGATTTTTTTGAGGGGATAGCTCACGTCTTTACCCTAAAAAGGAAAATAGGCGCGTTCGCTCATCGCCTTTGAGCGAGGCGGCGGTTGGCTGATTCGGTTGGTGATGGAGCGGTCGGTTTTTTATCCGCTGAGGAGGAGTTCGGCTTTGTCTGGTAGGCCTGGAAGCCACTTTCCGCCCAGCCAGCGCCTGAGTAAACGGGTCAAAAGCAGGGTCCAG
>JAYVNE010000211.1:0-3233 GCA_043758615.1 Akkermansiaceae bacterium | reverse complement strand
AAGTTGTCGATATGATTGATGGCGTGCCGATGGAGGATCGTGACACCAAGGGCGATCTCTACGAATACATGCTCGGCAAGATTGCCCAGGCCGGCACGAACGGCCAGTTCCGCACCCCGCGCCACATCATCCAGCTCATGGTCGAACTGTTGTGCCCGCTGCCCACCGACATCATGTGCGATCCGGCCAGCGGCACCTGCGGCTTTCCCGTGGCGGTCGGCGAATATCTCCGGCGGCATCACCCGGAAATCTTTCGCGACGCGAAGCTCAAGGAACACTTCCACCACGGCCTGTTCCATGCCTTCGACTTCGATAACACTATGCTCCGCATCGGCAGCATGAACATGCTCCTGCATGGCGTGGAAAATCCCGACATCCGTTACCGCGATTCCCTCGCGCAGGAGCATGCGGGTGAGGAGGGAAAATACACCCTGCTCCTCGCCAACTCACCTTTCGCTGGATCGCTTGATTACGAAAATTGCGCCAAGGACCTCCTGCAAATCGTCAAGACCAAGAAGACCGAACTGCTCTTCCTCGCCCTCTACTTGCGGCTGTTGAAGCCGGGCGGACGCGCCGCCGTCATCGTGCCGGATGGAGTTTTGTTTGGCAGTTCCAATGCCCACAAGACCATCCGCAAGATGCTCGTCGAGGAACAGAAACTCGACGCCGTCATCTCGCTGCCCGGCGGCGTGTTCAAGCCCTACGCTGGCGTCTCCACCGCCATTCTGATTTTCACCAAGACCAACTCCGGCGGCACCGACCACGTCTGGTTCTACGACGTGGACGCCGACGGCATGTCGCTCGACGACAAACGCACCGAACTGCTCCCGCCGGAAAAGCTCGGCCCCGTGCCCAAGGTCGCGCTCACCGCCGACGACCACGCGAAGAACAACCTGCCGGATGTCTTGGCGCGGTGGCGCACCTTGAATTGTAGGCCGTCTGTGTCAGACGGCGGAATTTCAGGCGGGGGAGCTTCTTCAGGCAGCAAAGCTTCGGCGTCTGACACAGACGCCCTACAAAAAGAACTGACCCGCCCGCGCACGGCGCAGAGCTTCTGCGTGCCCAAAGCCGACATCGCAGCGCAGGGCTACGACCTCTCGCTCAACCGCTACAAGGAAGTCGTCCACGAAGAAGTCGAGCACCGCCCACCGATCGAAATCCTGCAAAGCCTCGCCAATCTGGAGACGGAGATTCATCAGGGCATGAAGGAACTGGAGGGGATGCTGCGATGAGTAACATCGTTGGCTCATGGCCCGTTGTTTCACTCTTCGACTTCTGTAATCCAAAGCAGTGGCCAACGATTCCGCAAACCGCTTTTGTGGAGCACGGTTACGCGGTATATGGCGCAAACGGGCAGATTGGGCGTTACACTGAGTTCAATCACGAGAAGCCAACAGTCCTGATTACCTGTCGTGGCGCGACATGCGGAACCATCAATGTCTGTGAGCCAAAATCATACGTCACCGGCAATGCGATGGCGCTTGATGACTTGGATGAATCGAGAGTCAGCGCTGAATACTTGGTCTATGCACTGCGGAGCGGGAGCCTTGCCCAGGCTATTTCAGGCACGGCCCAACCACAAATCACGCGGCAGAGCCTGACTGCGATTTCAATCCCCCTGCCGCCGCTGGCGGAGCAGCGGCGGATTGCGGAGGTGCTGGATCGGGCTGAGGCGTTGCGGGCGAAGCGCGGCGCCGCCCTCGCCCAACTCGACTCCCTCACCCAATCCCTCTTCCTCGACCTCTTTGGCGACCCGGTCGTCAATCGCATGGGTTGGCCGCGCATTAAATTCGGCAATATCGGCAAACTGGATCGTGGCATCTCGAAGCACCGTCCACGCGATGAGCCTTCGCTATTGGGCGGCCCTTATCCCCTCGTGCAAACAGGTGAGGTTTCGAACTGCGGCGGTTATATCACCGCCTACAAGAGAACCTATTCCGAACTTGGCCTCCGACAAAGCAAGTTGTGGCCCGTCGGCACGCTTTGCATCACAATCGCGGCGAACATCGCTAAAACTGGAATCCTGACTTTCGAAGCCTGCTTCCCAGACAGCGTGGTCGGTTTTCGCGCTGACGATCAATCTACCGTGGAGTTCATCCGCGTCTGGCTTTCATTCCTACAAAAAACGCTCGAAGACTCCGCTCCTGAATCCGCCCAGAAGAACATCAATCTGGCCATTCTTCGTGACCTCGACGTTCCTCTACCACCCCTCCCACTCCAGCGTGAATTCGCCCGGCGGGTGACGGCGGTTGAGCGACTGAAAACGTCGCACCGCGCGTCGCTGGCGGAACTGGACGCACTCTTCGCCACCCTCCAGCACCGCGCCTTCAAAGGGGAACTATAAATCTTTGGCCATGCATAAATTATCGTTCAACCAACAGATTCAAAAACTCAATCAATTGGCGAATACTCGTCAAATCAATCCCAGTGATTACTATTTGCTGGTGTATCCGGAACTCTTGCAGGCTATTCAGTCACTGCTGCCGTTGGATTCCCAGAAATTGCTGCTAACTGCGCACGCGGTCTTTGGCTGGATGCCTACGCAGTTGCGGGTAGATATGAGCCAACTCGGCGACGCGCTGATCATTCTGAATGGTGTTCTGCAAACCGGTGAGAAAAATCTCCCTGTGAATTATCTCATTCATCTCGCAACAACCTTTAAGACAACCGGAGGTAATTCTGTGGTCGCGGCATCAAAAATTCTTCACTTTCTCGCTCCAGATCGTTTCCCTATCTGGGACAGCAAAGTTGCAAAGACTTGGGGAGTGCCTCCAAGTGGTCCGAGGGCGGCGGCTAATTATAGCAACTTCATTCAGGCGTGTCAGACGTTTGCGGCTGACACTGGCGGGAAAGTTGCTTGTGACGTTCTCCGGCAGCGTTTGGCACTGGCTGGCTTCCAGTATCCGATGAGCGACATGCGAATTATTGAATTGATGTTTTTTCTTCCGTAATGATTTTCAGAATGCTCAAGCACCGCGCCTTCCGTGGGGAACTATGAGCGGAAGGATTTGCACAATCGGCTTGTCGCACAAGCAAACAAAGACGATATTCCCGCTGCGAACATCATGCCGAACGAACTAACAGAGATGGTATTCTCACTGGATGACGTGATCGGTGGCCAGCCACTGACCCCGGAGACAGTGGACTTGCCGACGTTGCGCGGCTTTCTTGAGGAAGTGGAAACGCTCATCAAAGGAGATGTTCCGGGGGCGAGTCTCGCCGACTCACGAGTT
>JAYVNE010000210.1:0-10026 GCA_043758615.1 Akkermansiaceae bacterium | reverse complement strand
AGGCGAGTCCGGCATGAAAAACAACGCTGTCGAGGCGAGTAGCGCTCCGGTTAGAAAATAGGATCGGCGACGTCCCAAGCGGTTCCACTTACGATCGCTCATCGAACCTATGATTGGCTGGATGAGCAATCCGGTCATCGGCCCCGCCAACCACAGGATAGGAATCTTCGAAGCATCCGCACCCAGTTTCAAGTAAATGGCGCTCATGTTAGCCAGTTGCAGCCCGAAATCCGCCCTGGATCCAAGAAAGCCGAAGCTCATGTTAAAAAGTTGCCAAAACGAGAGACGGGGTTTTTGTGGCATAACGGTATTAGATTTTCCAAAACAGAGACTAATCCGTTGCCATCCCCCCCTCCGCAAGCAAAGTCATGCGAATACAAACTTTTCCAGGAAATCGGCCGAATTTCCTAAACCATCATTGCGGATCGACATCGGAACGGGGTTTTGCTCTCTCTTCACGGATCACGGCCAGCGCATCAACCAATGCAAAAAGCATCACGATGCATGTGGCTAACACGCAGCCGCCCCACCAGAGTAGAAAACGCAGCGGGCTTTCCGCGAGCCAAGCACCGAGCCCCCACAGCCCGATGGCTAGCATCAAAACCGGCACCATCATCAAGCGCCCGAGCCATTTCCGCCGTTCCGCACGGTTGTGAAGGATCGCCCGCGCCAAGTCGGTGCTGTTATTCCACGATCCCGGTTCCTGATCCGCCATGGTGAAGTTTTGTCGGATTCAAGGCAACCCGAGAGGTCCGAGAGAGTTCATATACCACTCCCAAAGCCTCCACGCGCCGAAAACCCATGCCGTAGCGCCCATCGCCAGGAACGGCCCGAATGGCAGTTGCTTGCCGAAACCGATCCGCCCGATCAGAGCTGCGATGATTGCAAAAATCGAGCCCGCGAACAACGAGAAAAACACCCCGGTCCAACCGAAAAACGCACCAATCATTCCTAACAAATGCACATCTCCCATTCCCATCGCCTCGCGTGGAATGACAGCGGAGATCGCGGTGCCATCCAGCGATTTCATTTTTGTCAGATGCACAATCGTTCCATCCGGAAGTTGGATATCAAACTCACGGATCGTCAATGAACCGCCGCCCATCGACTCCCCGTCCACGCGGATGTCACGCGTCTCGACCATCAAGCGATCCGTCTTTCGCGAGAAAATGTCCCACCACGCGATCGCCTCGCCGTCGATGACAAACAGCATTGGGTCCTCATCGCCTTCTGGCTCCTTCAGCGACCACTCGACGGGCTTGTCAAACTTGAGCGCCTTTTTTCCGAAGGCCATTTTCCCAAGCTCCACGATAAACCATAGCCCGACAAAACCGACGATCCAGCCGATCACCCCATGTTTCAGTCCGGCAAACCAATTCCCTGCCTCGCCCGCTAGAACAGGCAGTTTTGGATAAGCCGCACAGGCCCCGAGACCAATGATGGAGCCAGCCCATGTTAGAGAAGTCGGGATGATCAAATGTTCAGCATCGATGAAAGTGATCGCTACTAACAAAGCCATTAGGATCCAAATAAAAATCACCACCTCCACGGCCGGAACTTGCTGGGCAAAAAGCCACCAGACCACCGTGAACAACATCGCTGTCAGCAGCTCCACGCCGAAGTAACGGAATGCGATCGGTGCCTTACACTCGCGGCATTTTCCGCGCAGCCAGAGCCAGCTAATCATCGGGAAATTCAGCCACATCGGGATCGGCTTTTTGCACAGCGGGCAGAAGGAACGTTTCGGATCATTCACGGACAGGCCAAGCGGCACTCGGTAGATCACGACGTTTAAAAACGAGCCAATGCACCCTCCAATCAGGAATGCGGGGATCAGCCAGATCCAATGCTCGAACGGCGGGTAAAATGGGGATTTGAACAAAGTGCCGCCATTCAAGCCGCATACGGCCACATGCCAAGAAGAAAGGCGGAATGATCACATCTTGCCCTTCTCACTCAGGACCGGAGCGGGAACGTCTTTCAGCAAACCAAGCAACGGAACTAAAGTTGCTGATTCGCCGAGGATTTCACCTTTTAAATTGCTGATTCTCACAGCCCATCCGGCAAAGGTATGGCCGCTCCAAGAATCCACAAACAATCCCGCGATTTCATTCGGTCTGAAATCGGCATGGACATACGCCAATGAACTCTCGCTGTAACGGTAGCCCATTCCGCAGCTGATTTCGTAACGCTGCTCAGGAGGTGCTTGAATGATCTGTGATGCCCGAGCGCAAACGTAACGGCGTTTCTTATCGTTCAACGGAAATCCGAACCAGAATACATCCACCACGATCTTCTGTGCTGTTCCTCGATTGTCGATGGTGATTCCGATGGTGCGGTCTTGAAGTTTTTCGGAACCTGCCGCCGCCAGAATATCAGCCGTATCCTTTGTGCTCGCTACCCAAGTGGCTGCCCATCGATTGCGATCCACCCCCACCGCGACTGTCTTGGCCTCAAGCCGGAGATTAATCACCTCCCAAGAGGCAATGAAATTCCGATTTTCCTGGGAGAGCTTTGTTACTGGAATCCAGATTGCAGTGCGGTTTTCAAGCATGATCCTAACTTCGCTACCATCAGCCCGCTTTCCCTCGATCCGCCCCCGGATGGTTCGCTCGCCCTCCGCTTCCGTCCAAATCCTCATGCCATCAACCGAGACCTCATCTTTGGCGATCAAAGCCGATGATTGGAATGCAAAGAGGAGGGGCAGGATTCTAATAGAATTTAGAGTCATACGTGTAATTAAGATTTGATAGAAAGCTATTTAAATTTTTCTAAATCTATCTATCTTGATTCTAATAGGTCAAGCTGCAAGTCTGCGCCCAATGGCCGGCTTTTTGGTTTTTCAACGCCTTGACTGTTCTTTTGGAGGCTTGGAGCGCATTGTGAAACATGATGACTGGCATTGGCAGACAATGGATTACAAGCCTTCAACGTGCCTCTCGCGGTGCTGCGGCGAAGGGAGGTTTTCACACTTACAACTTAGGAGGAGAAGTTCCTTCGGATCCAAAGGACAAGGATCGATCGGACTTCACAAACTCCAAACCATAAGAGATGTCCGCTTTTGCGAGCGCATCCTTCAGTCCGGATAGGGCATGATGCGAATCCGGATAGAGATACAAGGTAACGTATAGCCCTTTGTCTGCTGCTTCTTTGAGGGTCAATGCCAGTTGCTTGTCCGTGCTTGGCAAAGAAATGCCACGACCGCGTATGGGCTCTGCACGAAAACTATCACTCCCAGAGCTGGCAGCCCGGCGGACCGAGTCATTCGCTCCGAAATCCGTGCCGATTGCCAAGGGATAAATGGCATCATAACGGAGGATAATTGGAGACGGCGAGTTTCCCGAAGGTCGCTCCCTTGGGAAGCGAAGTAATTGGGCTTTCCCCTTAGCGATGTTCTTGCATTCATCATGAAGGTTTGCACTGCGCTGTTCCAAGAAGCGGATCTTTTCGGATGCCGCATTCTCAATACCCTCGGAACTGGAGCGTTGCAGTTTGAGCTCCTTGAGTCTTTCGGACAGCGCCTCTGGATTCCCTTGCGCAACCAAGGCCCGCGCATCTGCTTCACTGAATTCCTGATTCTGACGATCCTTGTAATCATTCCGCCAGCGCTCATGAAGCTTTCGTAAGGAGTCGCGACGCATCTGGAGCTCTGCCAACTTCGGATCCGTCGATATCTCCAGGCGCTCTATTTCCGATTCAAGGCGAATCATCTCCTCGCGAGCCGTTATCGTGCGGCGCTCAAGCATTGCGGCAGACGCAGTCTCAGAGGGCACCAGCGGAAATTTAATTGTCTGCCGGGGAATAATCGCAAGCAAACAGGCAATGAGCACGATCCCACCAAACACATTGCAGAGCGTGTCTAGCAGTAGTTCAAGACTGTCAGAGTCAGAAGCACCTTGAAATCTACGTTTCATTAGCCGCCCCTCTTCCCTAGCGAAAGCTCCGCGTCCTCGTCTATCGCATCATATCCTATTTCGAATCCGGAGTTCTTAACTGCTTGTCGGAGCTCTTCAAACCGGGCAGCTCCCGATGGGCGGAAATAAAGAACAAAATATTGATCCTGCTTTCGGAAATTTTTAACCTGCGCATAGAAATCCTGAAGTGACTTAAGTTCAATTGGTTGTGGCTTGTCAAAACGCATAATTTTCAGACGTATCTCCCCCACATCAACAATGATCACTCCAAGAAAATCCTCCCATACGGTTTTGCAAGATCCCATGACCCCGAGATGAATACCAGCGCTGCGAAAAACGCAACGGTAAGAAGGCACGCTATCAGGAAGCCGAGCAGTTTGTTGGGCGATGTGAATCGACCACCGCGAAAGCCAACTCGTTGTTCAGGATCGTGCTTATGCCAGTGTAGAAGGACTGCCTCGCTGGCTTCGGGGTATTTTCCGCCGGTTTCCATGTAGGGATGCTTCAGAACTTAAAGAAATCGCGGGATAAAGTAGCAAAGAGAATCAGATAAGCGATTCCTATAACAACAAAGATGACCGTGTAAAACAGACTGCTAAGGGCAGCCCTGCCAATCCCAAGTTCGCTATCATCCGGCAATCGAATAAACCGAGCCCAGAAAAACATCTGGGCGACGAATAGAATTAAATACTGGGTGGCAATTAAAAGGATTCCCGTCACGCTCTGTAGTTCAAGACTAGTAACCGCTGTCTGAATTAGAAGTGTGCCAAAGTTACCTAAAGCGGAAGGAGCCAATGCGCCCACAAAACTTATCCGGTAACTGATCAGGCTACCAGAACTTATCTTGACGGCTAACATTAGTACACCAGCGCCTATCAACGCGGCTACAACGGTATATAACATTTGCGTGTGCAAGAAGAGATAAGCTAACATCATGGGCGTGCGCGAAAACCCCATGATCGCAAACCATGCGAACCCCAGCAGGAAGAAGCTAAGTTCGACATAAGAAATCCAAAGACCTACCCATGCCAAAGAGGCGGATTTGCTTCGCCTTTCATCATCAACCTGCGAGAGTGCCAGATGCCCGAATATCAATGACAAGAGCCAAGTAATTCCATTGAGAAAAGGCACAAAAAAGAACAGTGAAAGCACAAAGGAAGTTATGCCGATGCCTTCGGATTTGTGATCTTCCTCCGCGTCACCTTCAGCGCCTGAATGTCCTGTTGTTGCAGCGTCCGTTGAATCCAAGAATGGCTCATCGGGAATCACTTTTGGCACTGGCACCGTACTCAATCCATGTTGTCTGGAATCAAGTCCGGGGCTCGTAGTACGCGCCTTGGCCGAATTGCGGGCTTTCTGTTCCAATTCTGCAAGCTGGTCCCGCAGCAATATCCATTCACCTTCGACCTGGATCTTGTAGAGCGAGTGGATTCGGCCAAGTTTCAATAGCGTCTGAATCTCGCGCATGGTATGCGGCCCAGTGACCTGCCCCTGCCATGAGAGAAACGACATGTGTTGATCTGCTTCCTGATTCAAGGTTGTTTGAGGTTGGGGGCTTTTTCTGCGCTATTTCTGTGTATGGCCATGAGAAATTTCAGGCTGTCCTCCGGAAGGTTGATTGCCAACAACGGACTAAGCGGTGAAACCTTAAGCATTGGAGTAAACTGGGGAGATCGGGCATCGATCATTCCGCAGACTTTCAATTTATGAACACCATCTCCCAGATCGCACACGGCAAGAAGCAGACGCCCAACAGCGGAAGGTCGCACAACGATGGTTCCGTCGGCAGAGACATGACCAGCGAGATCCACAGAACCCGGGATGACGGCCGCGGCTGCTGCATGGGTTTTTCGCAACTCGCTGAAGGATGATCGCTTTGCACGGGTGACGAAATACTGCTCCCAGATAGATGCATCGTCCGGCGTCTTTTCAAGAAGCCATGTAGAATCCGTTAGCGGGGCTTTCGTTTCGAGCTCCTCAAACTGTCTGATATCGTCCATCAGATCAGGGCAATAATGCAGTCCCCATTCCTCCTTCTGATGGTTGCGAACCAAGCGGAGCAACTGTCGCCAAACATAAGCTTTTGCGAGTGGTTTTGCTTTGGGATCATTGCTAACAAAATCTAACAATGGGAGGACGCTTGATTTGAATTTTGTGCCGGTATCGTCCAACAAGCTCTTGAGACCAAGGCGCGCCATCATCTCTGCGGTTTCAGTCGGTTGATTGGAAAGCACAACATTCCCATCATAGGTGGCAATGTCGGCGTCAAAAAACTTCAATGACTCGGACGTAAGCTTTGGATAGTTTGCGACCTTGCCCTTTAATCCGCCATTCACATCCCGCACCAGCGCTCCTTGGCTGAGACATTTTAAATGAACACCTTTGCTGTTCTTCCACTCCACTCCCCAGAGATTATTTAGCACGTCATTAGATGAAAGAGTTGAAATAACTTCCCTATCTTGTGCGACGGCGGCTTCTGGCACCGGCATCACTCCCACCATATCGTTGGCTGCTGCCTTAAGAGCGACAAGGTCACCTCTGAAAACCAGATATGCTTTTAACCGCTCATCATCCGGCCAAGTGTCAATGATGCGCTGTGCGGCAGCACCTTCGCTGAAACTGCAACTTGCTAACTGCGCAACAGCATCATGGTAGGCAGGTGCTGTTTCGGCCCCCTCCAACAACGCGAGGGCGCGGTTGCTGGCTTCGACGCGATCCTGCATCTGCCGGATACGCGAATCGATATCTGCGATCAGGGATGCGGTGGACACAGGCAGTTGCAAGAGAGGATGCTTTAGCGAGGCGAGTTTCAGAAAAGGTGCCAATTCGCCCTCTGCGGGCTCAAGAAGCCTCCCTGTTTCGGCAGCAGGGCCATCAAGAGCGAGGGATTCCAATATCCCTGACCATTTGGGCCAGATAGCCCGGGCCAGCTTGTCGTTCTCCTCCTGCCTTTTCATTAACACTCGTTCACCATCATTGCGAAGCACGGTGAGCCGGGCTGACGCATCGGCAGCGAGATCTGGCGGCAGCTTTGAGACCAGAGCACCTGTTTCCTCAAGGCGATCAAAAAGGTCAGGCGAGAGAAACGCCCCGAAGTCAGCACCGCGAGCAAGCTCCAAAGCCTCCAATTCGCGATCCACGAGTAAGCGATTGGCATCCACCGCTGTTAACCATTGGCTAGATTGGGCAACTTCCGTGGCCAAGCGGGGAAACTTCAATAAAATCGGTTCCTCATTTTTGATCCGCTTTACCAGATCCCTTACGCCACTGGCAGATTGTTTATCACGCAACGATACTAACGAATCAGCATCACCCGATGCTCGAAAGGCAAGGACGCCAGTTCCAGTTACGGCCAGCAGGAAAACCACCGCAGCGGCCAATCCGCCGACGAGTCGAAAGCGCTTGGAGCGCTCCGCCCGTTCCACCGCCTGCGTCAACTGTGCCCGCGCCGCCTCAATGCGCATCCGCGAACTGTTTGGGAACTCGCCGCGCATGCTTTCAAACAACCTCAGCTTGCGCGCCAAATCCTCGACTAGGGGGCCAGCAAAATCTGTAGAAAGGCCGAGCGGCGTGACCATGCGGGTCTCCACATCGTCGGCGATCCCTTCCATTTCCTTGACCAGATGCCTGCACTTGGCCACCCGTTCCGCCTCTGCGCGGTGCTGTTCCAATGCAACCTCAATACAGCGGGCACGTTCTTCCAAATCAGCTTGTTCATCACCCAGGCCGTAAGTTGATGCTAAAATGCTATATTCTCCATGCAGCACAGCCGCCTGCCGCCATTCACCAACATTAAGATTCTCCTCGGCCTGTTGCAGCGCACCAGGCATGCGGAGGCGGGCAGCGGTGCGCCGGACCCGATTGCGCACGCCCACTGCCTGCTTCCACTCGGGGGATTCTTCGTAGTCCTCAGCCATACCTGCTGCTTCTACTTGATCCATTGCGACCAGCAGCGGATCATCACCTTGTTCTAGATTCGCACGCAAATGGGTCAATGCAGCCTGCAAGGCTTTGCGTTGCAGGCGTTTGAGCTCTTTCACCGCGTTGTCATCCCCAGGATTCATTTTGGCGATGATCCGGATCAAGCCGTGCGCCCGTTCATCATCGCGGGAGGAAACAGCGGCACGGTAATCCCGATACAGTGGATGGTTAGATGCCAGTCCTTTCCCCTGCATCGCGAGCAAAGATTCCAAGGTGCGGACGTCGATCAATGGCGCAACCTCATGACCATGATCCCGGCAGAATTCCTGCCAAGCGGACTCGCCACCGAAACTCAAGCCCAGCGCCGTGTCCACCACCCCTGGCGGCTGTTCGGCGAGTTGCAAAGCCTGAATTTCACCGCCGCCTTCCAACATCAGCCCGATCTTGCCCAAACGTTCATTTACCTCACGGCATTGCCTCGCGTATTCCAAGGCCAGCACCTCGGCCGCCGCGCTGCATGGACGCCCGTCAAGCAACCCGCGGATAGAATCAGTTAATTCAGTTAGAATCATGTTGATAGGGTGATTTATTTACTTTTTGTGGCCTTGAAGAGGACGCGTCCGGACGACGTTTGTATTTCTACAACATCCAACTTAGAAATTATCTGTTCAAAGTAATTCTCTGGTTCCGGAGGTTTGGCGTATTGTCGCAACTTAGTCATTAATTTTTCGATCCCATCAAGAGTTTGGAGAGCATTTAAATCAACCTTTTCTTTAATATGATTTTGGAAAAAAGTTTCCTCGTTTTTTTCACCAACACCTTTCTTCATTCCCATAATATTTTCTTCGTCGATCTCTTGATGGATTTGTTCGGGAGTTTTCCCGTTTTCTGTTTTCTTCCCGTTCTCGTCGCTCTTTTTATTTTCGATAGCCGGATAATCTTTTAGGTTCCAAGCATAACCTAACTTTCTAGCAACATTATTTGCCATTTTGATATTTCCGACATTAATTGTCTTTTCGCCTTTGAGGGAAGGGTCCTCCAAAATCATAGCTCCCCCGATAGCCATGTTAACTGACTTTATCCATTCCAATCGAGCATCTTTCTCCTTATTTCTTTCTATAGCGTTTTTGGTAGCATTACCGTTTTTAGGTATCGTATCAGCGTCCTTAAATTTCAAAAATGATTGGTTGATCTTCTCGAAATCATTTTCATGAAAATGCATTCTAGCGGGTCCCGTAGGAATTTTACTGATCAAAACTTCTGCGTTTTTGATTGTAAAATTAATTTCCTTCTCAAGATTCGATCTAACTTTCAACTCTTTACCTTCAGGAAGAGTATTTTTCAAGGCTTGGGCCAAATCTCCGATAAGCGTCGCACTGTTGTTTTCTATCGAAGACACCGCAAAACTCAAATTTGCCTCAAAGGCCGGGGCATTTTTATCATCGATCGCGATCTGCGATTTTTTAACCGTCTTACCTTGGTTATAAGTAACCGTAATTGTGTTCACCTCTGGCAGATTCAGTGAAATTTTCCCATTACTATAAATCTTGACGTTGCTGTCATCGGGCTTTTCCAAATAGTTTTCCGAGAAATATTCTTGGCCGGTAACCTTAGAAAGGTTATTAATTTTTTTTCCATCAACTAAAATTTCAAGTCCCTCGTTGAGGAGTTTATCTCCCGCGACGACGCTCAAAAGCGTTTTTAATACATCAACTTCTACGCCTTTTCGCAATTCATCCCGCGTTACTACAATCACTGCCTTGTCTTTGAGGCCGGAGAGATCGGGACCAGCCTCTGGTTTTTTCCCCTCTGGTTTCGCTGCCTCACCAGTGGCGGCTGCGACACTTGATGAGGCAGATTTATGCTTCTCCCTGCGCATCTTAAAATCTTTAGGAACAAAATTAGAGGCTAAAATTTGTTTTAGCTCTTCTTCTGTCGGCTGCTTTTCTGGATGCGTCCAATAATACAGTGCCAGTTCGAAGCCCTTTTCGTCTTCTGATTTTACCGCTCCACCTAAATGAGCAATAACATTGCTGGTTTGATTCGCGGCGAAGTCTTCAAAATGCTCTGCAATAAATCCCCCTAAGACTTCGTATCGTGGTGGATTTTTACTAACCGATAATTGTCCACGCTCGATAGCATTATGCAGTTGTTCAAATCCCTTATCCTCACTCTTTACTAGCGAACCCGG
>JAYVNE010000209.1:0-27639 GCA_043758615.1 Akkermansiaceae bacterium | reverse complement strand
ACAAAGCCAAACCCTACGACCTGTGGTAGCGTCTCGACCGTAGACACCTGCATATCGACGCATCACCCAAAAACTCAAAAGTTCGACAGGCTGCTAGGGATTCCTGATATTGGAAACTGACGACGGGTGAGGATATGGGCTCACCTCCTTGCACCGTTCTTGTTAGAAATAAGTTATAGTTGTCGAAGGTAAATGGGTTGGAGCCTATGTTCGCTCCTGCGTAGATAGAACCGTGTAGTTCGTTGGCCCGGTAAGCGTTTGATGGATTGATCAACGTGGCTACCCATCTAACTGCCCCGCCACTCGGCAAACCGATATCGCCAACAGTCAGTTCCATTTCGCGCTGTTGATTCCCAGAACCGGCAGCCGGGAGAAGCTGAAGTGACTTGATGTAGGTGAGTGTTCCATCCATGTTGATGCGGAACAAATTTGCCGCAGATGACTCAATTGCGATTGCAAAATCGGGCTTGAAACTGCTTGCGAAGGTCAGCTTCGAACTGCCTCCGTTGATGCCAATTCCAGAAATAGCCGCTCTGCCTCGGTCGAATCCGCCTCCCAAATCGTTGATCGAATACGTGTCGGACAATCCACCTGCAATGGAATCCATGTAGATCACGCACACATCGTTCAAGCCGCCGCCACCCGACTGTAGCGCGAGGTTCAACTTACCGTTTGCATCAGAATCAAAATAGATTTTTGACCCAGCGCCGATGACGTTTCCGAAACCGTTATTCACTCCGATGCTACGATTGGTTAGGCTCCCGTATTCGTCTGAATGAATCACGCCGTCCCTAACCGAACCGGTAGAGGTCTGATCCGCAATGGAAATTAATTGCGCAGTTGCGCCTGTGACGGAAAATATGAAGCCCACGCATCCGGCGAGAAAGGATTTAAAGCGCCTCCAAGCTGTGCAGGCATGTCGTGGATTGGCTAACATCGTCGTTCTTAGTTCACCTCGTAGCGTTTCCCTGAATTAGAAAGGTAACTCACTCTCTGTTTTCCTCCCACACTGGCGGTGAGTTCCATCGCAACAAATGTCTCCCCGTTAGCCGTCCAACCGGTCTTGGCAATATCTCTGATGCGTGCGTCTTTTGCATCCGTAGCGCTCTGCGCTCCGGCGATGCCGGTGACGGCGCTGGCGTAGATGATCCCTCCGCCGTGCGGCATGGCAACCGGTACGGTGGCGGTGCTGGTGGCTAGAGTGCCTGCGGTGTTCTTGGCCGTGGCGGTGACGTCTGGGCCATTGGCGGGATGCACCTTGACGATGATGTCCGTGTTCAGAGGGACATTGGTGCAATTCACCACCACGTTGAGCGGGTTCGACTGCTGCGCGGGAATCGTCACATCCGGATTCACCATGACTCCGCCCGGACTTCCGCCCACCGCCACGCCGCCGATGCTCGCGATGTTGAGCTGAATGCCTTGGTTCGGGGCGGGGAGAATGATAGGCTGGAAGCCTTGAGTGTATACTCCTCCGATGATCGACCCTCCAAAGTTGTTTTCCAACACATCAAATCTTATTCGTCCTTGGCCCGCTAGTGGCCCGTCCGCCCCACCGGTGTTTGGATTCCATAGAACAAGTAGTTTTCCTGGGTTGCAAAAAATCCCACCGGTCCCCGACAGCTTTGGAGAAACCAGTCGGATACTTCCTCCGGTGCCGCCTCCTGAATCATACCCATTCCCTCCTGTCGATTCGAACGAGCCGTTTAAAACAATGCGATTGTTTGCGGCAATCAAAATTGCACCGCCGCCACCGCCGCCACCCGTATCTCCATGGGGGTGTAATCTCGACCCCCCGCCTCCCGACCCACCAACGAGGGGCAGAAGATAAATGTTTCCGTAGGCAGAGCCAACACCACCGTAAGATGGTCCACTTGAAAATAACTGTCCTACACTACCAAAAGAGGCATTGCCACCCACATCATTTGGCGCTCCCCCCCCAGGTCCTTGCCCAGCCATCGGATTTGTTCCCCCACTTCCCCCAGAGAACCCTCCCGGTCCGCCACTCCCACCCAAGCCAGTGTCGCCGGTTCTCCCTGAAATTAAAATTCGTCCGCCCGAATTAATAACACAATCCCCCTGCACCAACCAAACCACGGGCGTATTCTTCGCATTCGGAGTGAAACTGACAGTAACGCCATTGGGGATATTCACCGAGGTGTAGTGATAGATCCCATCCGGGTGATCCGCCATGTCGATGGTGATGCTCTGCGTCGGATTAAACGCGCCGTCGTGGCCATCGCTGCCGCTGTTCACCTGCGCGGTTCCCGCCATCGGGAAGAGGCAGGCCGTGATGCTGATCAAGAAACAGAATAGGTGGGATTTCATGAAGTTAGCGGGGGTTCGCCCGATGGAGAAATACCATCAAGCACCCGTTTTCTATTCACACAGCCCGGACGAGGTAAAGCCTGAAGTCCGCAAAATATTCCGCATGTGGAATGAACGGCGGCACAGCCTTTGCCGTGGCCGTGTCACTGGAAGAGCAGTTGGGGAAATTCCTGCGCGAACAGCGTGGGGAAATGACCTATGTCCAATTCTCGAAAAAAGTCGGGTTTCCGCCCTCCACGCTGCACCGGCTGGAGCAGGGCAACCAAAGCATCACGCTCCGCGCCCTCCAGCAAATCATGCGCCGCCTGAAATGCGGACTGTCTGAGATTTTTCCCGCGCCCCCGACCGGAGATCCATAAGGCAGCGCCTTGGACTGCGTGCAGCCTGTTGCCGCTTTTGCGTTCGCAGCCTACTGCAAGCTTTCCGGGGTAATGGATGGAGATTCCGCCAAGGCCATGTGACGGCGTTGTGGCCTGACAGCAGGCTGTCTAGGCCAAGGCGGCAGCAGGCTGCACGCAGTCCAAGGCTCCATCCCTCTTGTTTTTAAAAACGCTGGAAAGCGCAGCTAATCCTCTCTAGGGTCTCGTTATGGAAGTTACGTTGCGTTCCTACGAACAATTAGAGGAAGAAGTTCTTCATCTTCCCAAGGCAGACCGATCCCTGCTCGCGAGTCGTCTGCTCCAAAGTCTCGAGGTGGAAGAAATCATACTCACCCCGGAATGGCGTGAGGAATTACGGCGTCGCGCGAGCGATATCGACTCAGGCCACGCTAAAATGATCCCCGCTGAGGAAGGCTGGAAGGAAATTAATCAGCGGTTCGGCACGAATCTTTAACGATGCGGGTGATCTATGAGAGCAACGCGTATCAGGAAGGCATCGATGCCGCCACGTGGTATGAGGAACAGCAAGATGAGCTCGGCAAACGTTTCCTAACTGAATGGAAACGCACCGAAAACCGTATGGCAGCAAATCCGGAAATTCATCGGTGCTTTGAAGGCGAGTGGCGGAGCTGCCGATTTGAGGTGTTTCCCTACACTCTAATTTTTCGAGTTTGTGGAGACGATCTTCAGGTTCTGGCGGTCATGCACATGAGCCGCCGCCCAGGATATTGGAAGCAGAGGGGATGAGATTTTCTCTCTATCAGATTTTTCTGTGATTTAAGATTGTCTTGTGCCATCGGTATTCCCAGACATGCAGCCAAGGATGCATTCCATGCTCGTCCGAGGCCATGTAGGCGGAATAGGCAATCCCTGCGACCCACAGCGCCGGAATCACGATCAAGGCCACGCCCAGAGTGGCGAATGCGAGTAGGCAGGTGACGAAGACCATCAATACATTGCCAGCAACCATGATTCCGACTCCGGAGAGATAGTGGTGTTTGTAAAGATGCCCCATTCCCGGAATCACGCTCAGCAGAGCTGCGATCTTATTGCGATCCACCGACTTCCAAGCTTCATAGAGTTCTTTCATGGCGGTAATAGTTGAGATTTATACGCCATTACTATGCCAGAGGGACTGCTCGAACGCAAGTTGAGAGTCTCGCAGCTGCCCTGGATTATTCGATTTGGGCAAGAAATGGCTTTACAAGCGGAGGCGGTTGACTAATTTCCGCGCCCCGGCGGTCGGTTCCATCGGTCAATTTCAACAATCTTACGCCATGAAAGTTCTCTCCTCACTCGCCTCCGCAAAACGCCGTCACGCTGATTGCCAAGTCGTGAAACGCAAAGGAACGGTTTACGTCATTTGCAAATCCAATCCGAAGTTCAAGGCCCGCCAAGGCGCGACTGCTGGCACCCGCCTCTCGAAAAAAGGACTGTAAAAAGCCTTCTGCCGCAAACGTTTGCGGCCATCATTATTTCTGAATCAAGCGGCCTCCGGGTCGCTTTTTTCATGCGCCAGCCGCGAGCCTGTCCAGCACCCGCCCTGCCGCGATCAGCCCGAAGCTGGCGATGATATGCGCGGCGGAACCGAAGCCGGACGCGCAATTGAGCCTGAGGGAAATTTCCTCGGGGGCAGTTTTGGAAACGGTGCCATCGCAATTCGAATAGTAAGGAGCCTCGTCGGAATAGACGGCATCGATCCCGAAAAGAATCGGATCTTGATTACGTGGAGTTTTCGGGAAGCCGTAGTCATTTCTGAGCCCACGGCGCAGTTGTAATAGCAGGGGGTCCATACCGCTGTAGGCGAGGTCGGTCACCCGGATGCGTGTCGGATCGCGCCGCCCCCCCGCGCCGCCGCAGGTGACGGCATAAATTTTCCGCTTGTGGCACTCGGCGGCGAGCAGCGACTTATGGCGGGCGAAGTCGATTGCATCGATCACCGCGTCGAAGCCGGCATCGAGGATTTCGGCAGCGGATTTTTCGTTGAAAAACTTGGGCACGATCACGACCTCACAGCCGGGATGGATGGCGGCGATGCGTTCCTCCATGGCGTCGGTTTTCTGGCGACCGATCTGCCCGTCCATCGCGTGCAACTGGCGATTCACGTTGGTCACGCAGATTTCATCCAAATCGACCAAAGTTAGATGTCCGATTCCTGAACGTGCCAAGGATTCCACCGCCCAAGACCCCACGCCACCCACGCCGATCACCGCCACTCGCGCCGTGAGAAAACGACTCAGCGCCGCCTGACCGTAAAGCCGGGCGATTCCGCCGAAGCGGTGATTGAGGGAATCCGTATCAAACACGCCGGGAAGATGCGTCTGCTCGCGAGAGGATTACAACAAAATCCAGACTCCCCCAATGCCTTTAGAAAATGCCGGCTTCTGCCCAAAACTTGAACCCTATGGAGAAGCGATGAAGGGATCAGCAGGAGCGAGGGCGCGGAAGTGGCGCAGATTGAGGGTGTAAAGGAGACTGCATTGCGCACTTCGAGCTCCTATGAGATGGAGCGCGTCATAGATCGCCCCGCTGCTTAGGTTTTTGGCGACGGTCAGGGTGATTGCATTTTGATAGTCCTGCTCAGTGAGGGAAATGACCGTAAAATGACCGAGAATGGATTGCTCTATGATGCGCTGGACATCGGCTGCTTGAAGGCGAGGCTTCAGGGGGAGAGCGGTGAGTGTGGCAAAAAGTTCGGCAAGACCGTGGGTAGTCACGTGACCTTTGCAACTGCCCTCGTGAACCGCGCGGAGACGGGGGAAAGCGATGGCATGGTGTGGGTGCTGCTGGAGCACAGCCGCAACTAGCACAGACGTGTCGAAACAGGCATTCATGGCATTACATTCCTCCCAATTCTCGGCTCCGCTGTTCGCGTTGGCTCTCCATGAAATCTCCAGTATCCCAGACGGCAGCGGGTAACTCACTCGTGCAAATCAAGATGCCTGACTTCTCGGCAAGTGGCGTCAGCGGCACGACGGGACGCAAGCGGATGCCATCAGCCTCCACGGTGACTTCGAGTTCGTCCCCCGGCTTCAGTGCAAACCGATCGCGCAAAGGTTTCGGCACCACCATCCGGCTCATTTTATCCAAGGTTAATTTCATTGGTAAACGATCTACCATTTGGCAGATACGTTGTCAAATTAGTTCCTCTAGGCGATTGCGGCTTTCTAAATTCCTTTTTGAGTTGGAATGCCGTGTGATCCCGCTTCGCGGTTAGAGAATCACGCGGGTTCCGTTTCGTTCAGTCTGCCGTAGTCCACAATGAGTCTGCCGTCTGGCGTTTCCTGATAGACCTCTACGAATCGCTGTCCGAAACGGATATTTTCCCAGCGGTAGGTTTGCAGGCTTTGCACGGGTGCTTGGAGCACGGTATCCACGCAGGAGACGGAGGCGATGAAGCGGGAGTCAGAATCCCTGAGATCATCAAATGTCATGCCATAAAGCTGGCTAGATTCATCGATGACATGACGCAGGATCATCGCGGCCGGAAAGATGATGAGCCGATCAAATGTTAGTTTCAGCGGATAGTAGCGCCGAATCGATTCACCCTCTAAGCTTAATTCCTCACGGTGAAACATGATCCGAAATTCCGCATCCGTCATGGTATAGTGGCGCAGGTTTGCCACTCGCAACATCAGCGCAGGCTTTCCCTCGAAAGCACTGATCACAATGCCATCACTGAATAACACGCGTGCGGTAGGCCGGGAAAAACGCACGAAAATCAGCCCGGTCGTTACTGCGGTCCATAACATCCCGGTCATCAGCTCCAGTGTGACCACGATGTGGCCGTAGGCTGTAATCGGGTACATGTGGCCGTAGCCAACCGTTGCGAGTGTCTCGACACTGAAGAAAAATGCCTCGCTGAAAGAGTCCTTTCGCATTTCTCCGATGCACTGCCCACCGAGAAAGTAGGCCGAAGCGAACATCAGATTTAGCGCGAGAAAGAAGCACACGACGACAACTGCGAAGCGAGGCCACGAGAGACTAACAATCCAGTGATAGATGTCCCGCCACTCCCAGTTCGTCGAGTTGATTTTCAGAAACTCGACATTCCCGGCCTTCACAGAGATGGCGGACGGCTGCTTTTTCATCGCGTTATGATTTCCTCCGAGCCTTACTCTAACAATCAGATTATTTTACGGTAAGAGTAGAAGCCTCGGCGAGCGCGGTAAGAAGTTTCTGATGAATGCCACCGAAGCCTCCGTTGCTCAAGACGGCGACGATGTCACCGGGCAATGCCAATTCAGTTACCTTAGCTATGATCGACTCGACGTCTGGAAGATACCATCCTTGACCACCGAAGCGGGCGATATCTGCGGAGAGTTTTGTGGGATCGAGCCGGTCATTTTCTGGGATCTTGTGTAAATCCGGAATGGCGGCGACGACGGCGATATCCGCAAGTGCGAGCGACTCCGCAAGCTCGGTTTGGAAAATGGCGCGGCGAGTCGTGTTAGATCTTGGTTCGAAAAGAATCCATAGACGGGAGCTCGGATGCCGCTGGCGGAGGCTTTGCACGGCGAGCCGGATGGCGGTCGGGTGGTGGGCGAAGTCGTCGATGACCTTAATGCCGTTCACCTCACCTTTGAGTTCTTGGCGACGGGCCACACCTTCGAACGAATCGAGTCCGGCGCGGATTTCGTCAACCGTTAGGCCCGCGAATGTGGCTGCGGCCGCAGCCATTGCTGCATTGCGAACGTTGAATTCACCGGTCATCGGAACGGAGAATGAAACACCACCCAAAGTGAACGAACTACGGTCCGTATAGTAGTTGAGGTTTTCAATGCGCAGGGAACAATTATCTCCGAAGCCGACGGTGGTGACAGGGCAGGGGGCTTTTTCAGCGACGTCGAGGCAGTTTTGCTCATCGCCATTGATGTAAGCCATGCCACCGCGCGGGACGATGTTGAGTAACCGCCGGAAGGTAAGTTTGATTTCGTCGATGTTGTTATAAATATCCGCGTGGTCGAATTCTACGTTGTTTACGACCACGCACTCGGGAAGGTAGTGGAGGAATTTCGAGCGCTTGTCGAAGAAGGCGGTGTCATATTCGTCGCCCTCGAGCACATTGAATTCAGAGTCGGTGAAATGGGCTCCATGGCCGAGATTTTTAGGAAGTCCGCCGATCATGTAGCCAGGGTCGCGGCCAGCGTTGACGAAGATCCAGGCGAGCATCGAGGACGTGGTGGTCTTGCCGTGGGTTCCAGACACGACGAAATTGCGTTTCCCGCGCAGGAAAAACTCTTTCATCACCTCAGGCAGAGAATGATAGAGCAGCTTGCGATCCAGCGCTGCCTCGGCCTCGGGATTCCCCCGGGAAATCGCGTTGCCGATAATGACCACATCCGTATCGGCGGGGATGTTTTCTTCCTTGTAACCTTCTGTTAGGGTAATGCCCTGACCACGCAGAAAGTCTGACATCGGCGGATATACATTCGCATCGGAACCGGTGACGGTGAAGCCGCGCTGTTTCATGGCGGCGGCGACCGCGCCCATTGCCGTGCCGCAAATGCCGGTGAAGTGGAACTTGGATTTGTCTGACATAGAAGAGGGCGAGGCTAGGCAGCGAAATCCGTCCTGCCAATACGGAATACAGGGAGCGTGGAAATGGCGCGGCGGGACGGTCGATTACAATTGTGGCTCGCTGCTAACCTCGACTTTGATGTTCCCCTTCGAGCCGGGGACAAGCGTGATTCGGTCATCCGCGACATTGCCAGATTCCACGCAAACCATCTGCAAATACTCGTCGTCTCCGAAGTCGGGCATGCGTTGGGATTTCGCAATCCATGGATTCCATACGACCGTTGAATTCGATCCAGATTTGGTCACGAGGATCTTGCGCCGTAATTGAGTGTCGATGATTTCAACGGCTGCCGTGGTATCAAAATAGACGCGGTCCACCTCGCCCTCGATATGGATTGATTCTTGAGTTTCAGTGAACATTCCACCCAGCACTTTGTCGAGGTAGGAGCATCCGGCTAAACCCCTGATAGAAATCGAGTGGATCGCACCGATTTGGAAATACGTATGAAGGCAGGTTTCAAAAATCGCATCTTGAGCGCCGGTGTTCTTGACGATCAACTCCATCGTGAGTTGCTCGCCGACGTGCACCACAAAGTCCGCGTCGAGTGCGTCGATTGTGGGCAGGCGAAAGCGTAAAGTCACCACGCCGGTGGCGAGAAGCGAGGTTTCTTCGAGACTCCACTCGCTGGTGCGGGCGAAGCCGTGGGCAGGGAATCCCTCGCGCCCACCGAACCATGGAAAAATAATCGGAACTCCGCCGCGGATTGGCTTGCCCATGATGAAATCACTTTCCTCACTCATGAACAACAGGGGCACTTCTCCCTTTTTCTGAAAACGCGTGATGTGAGCACCTTGCAGATAGATTTCCGCAACGCTCCACTGAGTTACTACAGCGAGCTTCATCAATCCGCCGTGTCCTTCTGAAAGGGTAACGTGGCCGGGAATTTCGTGTTGTTTCAAATTAAAATTTTGTTAGATGTGAAAACAGACTTTTACTTCTTCTTGCGCAGGAACGGCGGGAGATCCAGATCCTCCCCCTCGAAGACGTTAGGCCGTTCTCCCTCGAAACGGCCGCGTGGAGTAGAATCAAGCGAAAGCTCATTCTGTGCGCTGTGAGATTTGATGCCCAGTTTGAGCTTGGGCGCTTCCACTTCCGGCTCGGATTCTCTAGCGCTGTTAGCGAGGGTTTCTGGCTCATCCTCGGGAATTTCATCGGTCATGGGAGAAGGAGCCGAGGTGGGTTGGGCTCGCTTTGACGTGCCCCAACGCGCCACGACGGATGGCCTCCGTTTCGGAAGTGGTGTGTAGCCACCTGGCGTGGACGGTTCGGGTTCCACGGCTTCAATCGGCTCAGGATCTTCCTCAGCTTCCACATAGATTTCGTTAGGTGGTCCCGGTTCGTTAGAAAATGCGGCATCAGCTTCGATCCAGGAAGCATCTCCTATCTCAAGTTCTTCGTCGGAAGTTTCATCTTGGATGGTGCTTGGCTCAGCCAGCGCGGGCTCATCAGGTTCGGCAAACGGCCTCTCGTTGTCGAACAGAGACGGCACCGCGGCCACTGTGATGTTAGAGGCTGCTTTGCGCAGCTTGGAGACTTGGGGAACCGAAGTTGGAGTGGCGACAGGCGACTCCGCAGCAGGATAGAGTTCGAGCGCCTGAGCCTGCTCATTGTTAGGGTTAATGAGCGCTGCCATTTCGGGTGCTTCCTCTGGTTCGATTGGCAAGGGCTGGGCTTCCGGCTCCACGACAAATGGAACGATTTTCTTCACCGGCGTGGTAAAACCTTGGCTGGGATCGAGAATCGGATTTTCGGGAGTACTATGGCTGAGGGAATCGCGAGGTGCCATTGCCAAAGAATCTTCCGGCAGCGCGCTGATCAGTGTGATCGAAAGCGAGTCGCCCATCGCTGGATCGACCGCCGCTCCGAACAACACATGCGCCTTTTCGGGGACAAACTTCTGCAGGCGCTGCATGAGTAATTCAATTTCAAAAAGCGTTAGATCTTCACCGCCTGAAAGATGCACCAGCACGGTTTGCGCGTCTTTGAGCAGTGCGCCTTGATCGAGCAGCGGGCTATTGAGGGCATTACGAAGCGCCCGGGATGCGCGGTCCTTGCCGCTGGCAAGACCCGATCCGAAAAGGCAACGCGAGCGGTTAGTCCGCAGTGCACTCATCAGGTCGTCGAGGCCGACGTTGATCAAACCGGGGCGAACCACCAAGCGAATCACGGCTTTGATGGACTCGCAGATCATGTGATCCGCCGCAGCGAAGGCTTCATGAATTCCTTGCTTGGCTAACACCAACTCACCCATTCGGTTGTTATCAAAAGTGACCAAGGCATTTGATAGAACTGCTAATTCATTAAGTGAGGCCTCCGCTTGGTCGCGGCGGCGGCGGCCCTCGAAGGCAAACGGCATGGTTGCAAAAACAACCACAAACGCACCTTCCTCACGAGCGATGCGAGTGACGATGGGAGCCGCGCCAGAGCCAGTGCCGCCGCCCAAGCCGGTACAGAGGAAAACAATACGGTGGCCTTTGATTGAGGTGCGAATCTGATCCTCCGCTTCCAATACCGCCTGATGACCGAGATCAGGATCACCGCCTGCACCGAGGCCCTTGGTTAGGTTGATTCCTAACTGAATCTTCTCCCGTGCGATGCATGAGGTGAGGGTGCGAAGATCAGTGTTTAATGCCAGTAATTCTGCACCGTCGAGACCATCGATCGCAATGTGCTCTAACATATTTGCGCCAGCACCACCGACGCCAATGATTTTAACGGCGGAGGTGGGAATCATTTGTTGTGGATCGCGAGTGTAAGGGATCATGGTTTTGAAGAGTTATTGGTTAAAAGTTATAGGTTAGAAAGGAGGATGTTTGCAGCATGGATATTTCCATATAACAAATAACCCATAACATCTAACATTATTATTTTCCAAACGGCCAAAACATACGGCCGATCTTTCCCAAGACTCCGGGAGGCGAGGTGCGCTCAGTTTCCAGAATTTGCGCGTAGCGGATCAGACCGATGGCAGTCGCATAGTGAGGATCTTTGAAACTCGCCTGCACTCCGCTGATTTCCGGCGGCTCCGGTCGATAGATGTCGCGCCCGAAAACATCGAATGCAAGTTCGCTGAAACCCCGCATCAAACTGGTGCCTCCCGTTAGAAATATTCCTGCTCCGATCGCCTCCACCGCTCCGGCGGGCAGGCGGGCACGCACCAGCTTCAGTGTTTCCTCTAGCCGCTGACGGATAATTTCGTTCAGGATGCCACGCCCCACTTCGACTTCCGCGAAGCCGCGATCATCGGTTAGCTTAGCGATGCCAATCGAGTGCGCGGGATCCGCTGAGGCGTCTCCTTCTTTGATCTTCAGTTGATCCGCTTTGGAAAATGGCAGGCCGGTGACGAGGTGAATGTCGTTGGTTACATGGTCGCCGCCCACCGGAATGCAACCTGACGCGACGATCGCGCCGTTCAGGTAGAGCGCGTAGTCGGTGGTGCCTCCACCGATGTCGATCACGAGGGCACCGCGCTCGCGTTGTTCGCGATCCAGCGCCATCTGTGCAGTGGCGATGGGTGAGAAAACAATATCATCCACCTCTAGCGGCATTTCTCTAACAAGCTTAATACTGTTCTGGATGCGTGTTCCAATTCCGTGAACGACGTGGAAATCCGCTTCCACGGTTTTGCCGAAAAGTCCGACGGGTGTAGTGGAGTGTTCGAGCCCATCGAGCCAATAGTTCCGGATGATCGGGTGAAGATAAACATGGTCCTGTGGAATCTGCACTTCGCGGGCGATGGTGCGTGCTTCTTCGACATGCTCTGCGGTGACGGTGGGTTCTCCATCAGGCAGCCGATAGGTGCCGCGGTGGTTGATGCCTTGGATGTGTGAGCCGGTGACGGCGAGGAAAACGCTGCCGATTTCGACATCGCTGGCATCTTCCGCCTTCGCCAAGGCGTCCTTCAAACAGGCGCGTGCTTGGGCAAAATCGTAAATTTCACCTTTTCTAACACCAGCGGTTTTTGTCACGCCGATGCCAAGAATCTTGACGGCGCTATCTGCCTTCACCTCGCCAACGACCATACAGGTTTTGCTGGTGCCGATTTCGAGACCGACGTGAATTTTAGTGCGACGTGCCATGGGATTGAATCAATTGCGATTGAGGAGACTGCTGAGATCACGGGCACGCCGATCCTTACTAACATCTCCGGGACTGGGCTCGGGGATGGTGATCGCGCGTGGAGCTGCCGGCTCATTTCTGACAGTGATAGGAATGTTGTATTTTGGGATCAGATTGATGGTGCCGATCGAGTAACCTTTCTCGCTCGCATGACCGATGGATGCCTGGAGGGTTGCGATTTGCCGATCGTGGTTGCCGAGGCCGAAAGTAGCGACGGTGCCTTGGCGGGTGACGAGCTCGAGCGACCAAGCGTTTGCCTGACGCACAGATTCGATCCAATGAACTGCTTCTGGATCCGCCTTGGATGCAGCTTCTAGCAAATGGAAACAATGTTGTAATTCAGGCTGATTCACGACTTGACCTTCTTTGATGGGGTTGCTCTCGGAACCTGAAAGTAGAATCACGGGAAGACTGGCGGCGGCTTCTAACTGTAATTCGGGGCAGGGGAAAGCGATGCCGTCATGGTCCACTAGCATCGATCCAACGTGGCGTGTTTCGGCCAATCCGGACGAAGGGTAGGAAAGCCATGCCTGCGGTGCTCTTGGTACGACGCGCACCACTAAGGTGCCTGGTAAATGGCGTTCTGCCCGGGCATCAGCGATTTCCGGGCGGGCTTTGAGCTTGGCTACAACTTGGTCAATGTTGATATTGAAAATACTACCTGTGATATCGATGCCTGTAATTTCTGCTAGCCCTGTTGCGTCGATGACTGTATTTGGATTCAAGTCAATCACTTGCAGGCGGAAATCGGGGTTTTTATAAAATGCACGCTGAATTCCCTGCCAGACGCCCCAACCCATGCCAACGAGCACTGCGAGGATGCAGGTGAATTTGGTCAGTGTCCCGGCCAGTTTCAGAAATCCAAACCATGCGATGCGCGGGGACATCACGCGCACTTCAAGCACGTTAGACCGATGGGTGCGCCGGGGTTTGCTGGTGTGGCGTTTTGACATGTTAGGATCGGAGTTGGAGTGAAAGTTCGGCGATGGTTTTACATAACTCAGGGAAGGAAATACCGGCGGCGGCGGCAGCTTTGGGAAGCAGGCTGGTTTCCGTCATGCCTGGAATTGTGTTAGCTTCTAGCACATACGGCCGATTTTGTGAATCCAGTAGCACATCCACCCGGGAATAAATTTCCACTCCCAGAGAACGATGGGCGGCGAGGGCGGCGGCTTGCACGGCCATGGTGGTTTCCAAATCCAAATCGGCGGGGCATTGATATTCACTGCCTTTTGCACCGCTGAGCCACGGGTATTTGCTGGCCATGTCATAGACTCCATCGGGTGGCGTGATTTGGACGATGGGAAGCGGCACGTCATTGAGAATGCCAACGGTGAGTTCCTTGCCTTCGATAAATTCTTCGATGAGAACTTCGCTGTATTTTTCCGCAGCTTTCAAAAGCGCTGCGGCGACTTCGCCCTGTGTCTTGACGATTTGAATGCCGACGCTGGAGCCTTCGAGAGGTGGCTTGATCACCAGTGGGGCCTTGATGGTGAGGTTGGGAACTTGGCCCGCGGTGAGGCAAAGGGTCTCAGAGCGGGCGGTGGGAACTCCGGCAGCGAGAAATCGTTCCTTTGCGAGTGACTTGTGGATGGCGAGCTTGCTGCTCGCAGAACCGGCTCCGGTGTAAGGCACTCCGATTTTTTCAAGGGCGTCCTGCAATTGTCCGTCCTCGCCGAAGGTGCCGTGGATGACATTGAAAGCGAGATCCACTCCCTCGGGCAAATTAATATTAGAGCTTGTGATATCGACGGGCACGGCATCCAGCCCCATTCCTAACAGAGCATTGAGAACCGCATTTCCGGAAGCGAGGGAAACGGCGCGTTCCGATCCCGGACCACCCATTAGAACTGCGATTTTTCTAGTGCTTAACATGATCTTGTAAAATTAAAATGTGGCTTCGTCCTCGCCGAGGATTTTGATTTCGGTTTCAAGTTCAATCTGGTGTTCGTCTTGTGCTTTTCCCTGAATGAACTCGATCAACGTTAGAACATCTAACGCGGAGGCACCGCCGGTGTTGACGACGAAATTTCCATGCACTTCTGAAACGGCCGCATGTCCGCAGGTGCTGCCTTTGAGTCCCATGACGTCGATGAGGCGACCTGCCGGAATATCTGCGGTATTTCTGAAAGTGCAGCCGGAGGAAGCGGCGATCGGTTGGGATGCCTTGCGTTTTTCGCGCGAGGCGTCCCAGCGCTCCTTGATGTTAGCGGGCGTATCGTTTTTTCCTTTGAAAACTGCTTGCAGCGCGAAGTTGCGTCGCAGCTCTGCCACGTTGCGGTATTGAACGACGATTTCCTCACGCTCGCGGGTTCGGATGACTCCGTCCTCGTCGAGAAACGTGATCCGGACGACTTGGTCGAAAGTTTCGATGCCCATCGCCCCGGCGTTCATGCGCAGTGCGCCGCCGACATTGCCGGGGATTCCTTCCATCCACTCGAAGCCGCCAATGCCACTGCCGCCGGCGACGCTTGCGAGTTTTTTCAATCGCACTCCTGCGCCGGCGGTCACATGGCCTTTTCCGTCCACCGTGACTTCGGAAAAAACTCCGCCGGTGGGGTGTATCACCGCACCACGGATACCGCCATCTCGGACTAACAGATTTGATCCGCGGCCGACGACGCGCACCGGGATGCCCCGCTCGCGACAATAATCTACCAAAAATGCGAAGCCGTAAAAACTGTGGGGCTCCAGCCAATATTGGGCGGGTCCACCCACGAGCATGGTCGTGTGGCGGCTCATCGGTTCATAGAGTTTTCCATCAATCTCACCGGCCGGCATGAGCCCGCGCATTTCTTCGAGGATTTTCAAATCCGCTGCGATCCGTGAGCCTGCTTCGTGGACGTTTCCTGCGCCGAGAGTGATGAGTAAATCGCCCGGCTGGAGTGCGTGGCCGATGGCGTGGTGCGCGGTGGCGAGATCGGGAACGTAAGTGACGGGTATATCTCCATGGAGGGCCATCGCATCAACAAGCGTCTGGCCGGAAATGCCTTTGATAGGTTTTTCGGAAGCGGCGTAAACATCGGTAATGAAAACGAGATCCGCAGCTTGCAGGACTTTTCCGAAATCGTTAGCGAGTAACTGGGTCCGGCTGTAGCGGTGCGGTTGGAAAAGCACGACGACACGCTTGGACTTCAGTGAGCGGGCCGTTTGCAAGGTGGCGGCCAACTCGGACGGATGGTGGCCGTAGTCATCGATAATGCGGTAATTCGCAGAAATATATTTCGTTTCAAATCGGCGCTTGGCCCCGGCGAAGGTGGCAAGCGCTCGGGCGACGAGGGTGAACTCAGCCCCGCAACTATCAGCTAGAGCAATCGCGGCAAGCGAGTTGAGGATGTTATGATTTCCTGGAATGCCGAGTTCAACATCACCTAACACCACACCCTTTTTCGTCACCGTGAAAGCCGACGAGCCTTTTAAATCCCGGATGTCCGTCGCGGTGTAATCGGCGTCTTCCCAGCCGTAGGAAACCGCATTTTCGCGGCCTGTACAAACTTCAAGCGCCACCGGATCTTCCGCGCAGAATACGAGTTTCCCCGACGTCTGATTCGCCAGTTGGGTGAACACCTCCTTAATATGATCGATGTCCCGATAGAAATCCAGGTGCTCGGCCTCGATGTTGAGAATCACGGCGTGCTCGGGTTGATAGAGTGCAAGTGTGCCATCGCTTTCGTCGCCTTCCGCCACCATGGTTTCGCCGCCTTCCGACCACTTCGCATTGGCTCCCAAAATCGGGATTTCCGCGCCGACGTAATGGCTCGGTTTCTGGCCGGCTTCGCGTAGGACATGAGCGGTCATCGCGGAGGTCGTCGTTTTACCATGAGTGCCGGAAATGATGATGCCCTTCTTCGTGTGTAAAATCGCAGCTAAACATTCGGCGCGGCGAAGCAGGGGAATCTTCGCTTTTTGTGCTGCGGCATAGGCGGGGTTTTCGGGTTTGATCGCGGACGAATAGACGACGATGTCCGCCTTCTTCACCGCCGCTGCGGTGTGGGGGGAGGAAAAATTTAACCCTAGGCCCTGCATCCGCTCGGTTTCCGCAGTGGTGACCTTGTCTGATCCGCTCACCTTATGACCCATGCCTAACAATAGAAGCCCGAGTCCGCTCATTCCCGATCCGGCGACGCCGATGAGGTGGATTTGGAGCGGCTTGCTCCGGTCGGTTAGGCGTTGGCTGAATTCGATCATGATGGCGAGAGAGTGGCTTCGATGGCGGCACACACCCGATCCGCGGCGTCCGGGATCGCAAGTGCGCGAGCGGCTTTTGTCATGCGTTTGTAAGTTGGCAAGTCTTGTAGGATAGAAGTTGCCAATCCGGCCAATTTCGCGGCATCCAAATCGCGCTCTTGGACAAGGATCGAGGCACCGGCTTCCGAGAAAACTTCGGCATTGCGCGTCTGATGATCGTCTGCGGCGTAGGGATACGGCACGAGGATCGACGGGTGCCCAGCGATGGAAATTTCAGTTAGGCTTGACGCGCCGGACCGCGCGATGACGAGATCCGTGAGGGCATAGGCGGACGGCATTTGGTCGCAAAAACCGAGCACCTTGTAGCCTTCTTTGCCGTGTGCGATTTCTGAAACCCTTTCAAAATCAAGCGCTCCTGCGATGTGCAGCACCTGCGTTTCCGCTGGTAAAAGGGCTGCGGCCTTTGCGCAGAGCTCATTCAGGCGTCGCGCACCTTGGCTGCCGCCGGTCACCAAGATCGTCGGTCGTGCCGGGTCCAGCCCAAACATCACGGCCGCTGCGGCGCGTGAGGGTAGGTCGATGATTTCGGGTCGAACGGGAGTGCCGGTTGTGACAGTTTCCCGACGTGGAAAAAAGGATTTTGCAGCATCCAGGCCGAGGAACACCTGCGTGCAGAAGCGGCTGGTGATCACATTCGCACGGCCCGGCCTCGCATTCGAATCATGAATGAACGTTTTGAGCCCCAGCGTGTGGCCCGCATACACCGGTGGGAGCGAGGTGAATCCCCCCATACCGATCACCGCGTCCGCCTTGAAGCGGCGGATCACGCCCTTGCAGTGCTGAATCGAGCCCCAGAGTTTCCACAAGAATGGCAGCATCTTTGGCGAAAATGTCGCGGGCTTGGCCACAGCGGGCACCGTCTCAAATTCAAGGTGCCGGTATTTTGCCGAGGCCTCGGAATCCACTTTCTTCTCGGAAATCAACAACATCACTTGATGGCCACGGGCGCGTAAGGCTTCTGCCACGGCGATCCCAGGGAACAAGTGGCCGCCTGTGCCACCACAGGCGATGAGGATTTTAAAAGACTTGGACACGGATGAGAGGGTGGAAAAAGCCAATGGAGAATGATCGGAAAGCTTGTCCGACACCTCTACGGGTGAAACTACGTAAATCCGAAGTATCCGGCAATCCTCAAAACGGAAATGACTGGGAAAAGATCCTGCAAAGCACCCGGTTCGACACTTCAGGGAGAATCTTGATTTTCCGCCGCCGTCGGTATCGATAGGCCCTCAAGTGCCTCGACCATCGTCGGCAGTTTAAGGTGCTCAATCGTTTCCGTCAGGGCTTGTTGGTCAGTGGCATCGGCGGTGACCCTGCGCAGTTGCTCAAGATAGGGGATCGACTCACGACTGCTAAATGCACGCACGGCAGAGATGGCGGCTCTCCGAATTTCGGGTAGAGGGTTACGCAGCTCGGCGAGGATTGCCCTTAAAGATGTGGAATCGTCTAATGCGGATAGACGATTCAATTCGTCAATCTGGTCTTCGACCCATTGCTTGTTTTCCGATGCTCCCGGTGGATACGGCGATTCCACAGGCGATGGAATATCAGATAGATTTTGTTGATTAGATAGAGTCGGCCCACGCCGTGTTTTTAACGTGAGATCATCTAACGCGGAGGCGGTCCTTCCCAAGGATACCGTAGTGGTTAGGCAGCTTGCCCCGGGAGCAGGTTTGACATCGCGTGGGAACAACATGATGGCAGCGGCCATGACTGCTGCGCCGGCGAGAAAGGTGCAATGGGGCCGATTCATGATCGGAATCCGATCAGTTTTTAATGAGGGCTTGTCGCCCATCGAGAGCCAATGTACCGGTAAAATGAGCAATTAGCCCTCCTAAATTGCCGCTTCCACTCACATTGGATTGCGTGCGGCCTGTCGCGATTTGAACACCGTCGCCATTAGGAACAGACACTTTATAGAGTTCGTTCGCAATGCCTGAAACGGTGACTTTTAATTCGGGTAGATCAATGGTGAACGATACCGGGAAATAGTTTCTAGTAGCCTCTTGATTTGTTAGGGGATTTCGTGAGCCATCGTAAATCCTGCTTTGTGTATCAAAGCGCGCATGAAAATAATTGCTCACATTGCCGAGTCGATCGCCCTTTGAGTCGATCACGAAGACGCGGCCATCCGTGGCGATTTCTAACTCGGAACCATTTGTGTATCTGATATTCAATTGCGTGCTTAAAAGCGCCAGCAATTGCTTGGTATCGAGCCGAATCATTTTCACACTGCCAGTTTCCTTGCCATTTAAGTTCGAAGTTTTATCCTGATAGTAACAATTGATGTCCAGTCTCAGTGTTGAGTCCACGCTGGCCCGTGCGGGAAGTGCGGCCAAAAGAAATAGCCCGGAGGCAAGGAGCAGCGTGAGTGTTCTAGGTTTCATGTTTTTAAAACGGTAATGGAGAAATTTTCAGTTCAATTCGCCCAAAGGATAGTTTGTATTACCGAATGATCAAATAAAACTTATTATCCGGTGCTTCGGGCATTGGACAGAGGCAAAAAGAAACGCCCGGCTCCACGAGGGAGGCGGGCGTTTTGAATGAAGAACAGGCAGGAATGCCTGTGTCACGGGGTCACTCGCCGAGGCCGAAGCGGACGAAGCGGGTGACCGTGAGGGTGTCGCCGAGTTCCTTGCCCTTGGCTTCGAGAAGCGCGGAGATCTTGGTGTCCGGGTCTTTGACAAAACCTTGTTCCAAGAAGCAGCTTTCAGCAAAAAACTTGCCGATTTGGCCCTTGAGGATGTTCTCGATGATGTTGGCTGGCTTGCCCTCGGCGGCGAGGCGGGTGCGGAAGATGTCCAGCTCGTTGTCCACCACGGATTGCGGGATATCATCGCGTGAAAGGCCCTTTGGCGCACAGGCCGCGATGTGCAGCGTGAGGTCCTTGATGAGTTCCTTAAAGCTGTTGGCACCGGCTGTTTCTGCCTGGGTCGTGCCGACTTCGATCAGCACGCCAACCTTGCCCCCAAGGTGGATATACGATGCGACCACGCCGCCGGAAGCTGCGTCGAAGCGGATATATTTACGGAATTGAAGGTTTTCACCAACTTCGCCGACTTTCGCTTTGATCGTGTCTTCAATGGTCTGTTCGCCGTGTTGATGGGCGAGGGCGGCTTCGTGATCGGCTGCTTTGGAGGCGACCAGTGCGTCCGCGATGTTACCGACAAAGGCTTGAAAGCTCTCGTTTTTCGAAACGAAGTCAGTTTCGCAATTCACTTCTAGCAGAATGCCGGAAGTCGCGCCTGCGTTGATGCGGGCAGTGATGACGCCCTCGTTGGCGGCGCGGTCGCTCATTTTTGCGGATTTCATGATGCCCCGCTCGCGGAGGAGCTTGATGGAGGCGTCGATGTCGCCGTTCGTTTCGGTGAGGACTTTTTTGCAGTCCATCATGGGGGCGCTGGTCTTATCGCGGAGTTCTTTGACAATTGATGCGGTGATCATAGTAGGAAAATGTTAGCTGTTAGGAGAGAAAAAGGCGGCCCGTCGCGAGACGGGCCGCCCGGTGAATTCAGGAATTAGTTTTTGCGACCGGCGACCATGGCATCCACCAAGTTCTGGAGGATGATACGGATCGAACGGATGGCATCGTCGTTACCCGGAATCGGGAATTGGACGAGCGCAGGGTCCGCATTGGTGTCAACCAAGGCGATGATTGGGATGTTCAAGCGGCGTGCTTCAGCCACGGCGATTGTTTCGCGGGCGGAGTCCACGATGACAACGGCGTCCGGTTTTTTGTCCATGTCGCGCACACCACGAAGGTTGCGGAGGAGCTTTTCGCGCTCGCGACCGAGGGCGGCGAGTTCCTTTTTCGACATGGCCTTGAACTCAGGCTGCTTTTCAATGGTTTCGAGATACTTGAGGCGTTCCACCGACTTGCGGACAGTGAGGCTGTTCGTGAGCATGCCGCCGAGCCAACGATGGTTGACGTAGTGTTGGCCGGTCGCTTCCGCAGCTTCGCGGATGGCGTCCTGTGCTTGGCGCTTGCAGCCGACGAAGAGGACTTTTTTGCCCTTGCCGACGAGGTCAGCGAGGAAATCAGATGCTTTATCGAGCTGCTGGACGGTTTTTTCCAGGTCGATGATGTAGATTCCGCCTTTGTCCTTCATGAGGAAGGGTTTCATACGCGGATTCCATTTTTTAGTTTGGTGGCCGTAGTGGACGCCGGCGTCCACCATTTCGGTGATGAGGTCGTTGATCATTGGTATTACGAGGTTTCCCGCCTTGAAATCAGGACGGGCGATTTTGAAGATTTGCCGCGTGGAATCCCTCCGGATCTTCGTTGATGAGTAAGGCGGCTTGAAGAGGGGCGGGAAAACTGGAAAAATCGCCGCAGCTTGGCAAGGGAAATCCTGATCAATGGTCGATTAAGGCTCGCAACTGAAGGCGCAGCCGATTTCCCACAGGGATGATGATCGCGTGCACTGGGATGGGAGTTCCGTGGCTCAATATGAAATTATCGCAGGTGGCGTCAAAAATCCCGAGCCGCTTCTCGTCATTGTAGAAGGATGAATCCGCTTCCGAGCCAATCGAAAACCTCGGCACCAGAACGAATCCATATTTCCGCAACTCAGACACAATATCATCTTTCTGCGGATAGGGCCCCTCAATAAATGGCTGGGAAATAACGATTTGCACGCCTTCCGTTGTTTGTGAAATTCCGCGCAGTCGTGCGCTGTCTCCGAGTAAATGGTTCGCATTCAGCCACCGCTCCAGGTATTCCAAAGGTGTTGCTTCCGCGATTTCCGGAAAGCCTTCATCTCCCGGAAGGACGGTCCACCCGAAGCGATCTAGCAGAGTGGGGCGCATGTGGGCTTGCACTTGGACTTGCGCGAGAATTTCGCTGAGTAGAGCAAGCCGCCGCCTGCTCTTGAGACTCTCGAAGAAGGTGGTCCGGAGGATCTCGGTGTCGAGGCGATCCGCGAGATCCTGAAGAAAATCCCGTCCGCTTTGAAATAAGCCCAGGCAACGGCGGATGCCGGCTTCCAGCCAAAGCTCGTCCGGGAGGGCGGGGCAATTCCGACGGGCCCGGGAGAGATCGAGAAACCTGCGCAGAGGTTTGAAAAATTCGACACCGACAATGGATTTCCAGGGAAGCGTGTTAGGCATGATTTTTTCAAACCTAACAGACCGTGAGGCAAGCATTAAATGCGCATGGCAGTCGCAATTTCGCGTCCCGAAACCTTCAGGGGGTGATTTTGATCTAGCAAGTCAATGCCTCCCCAGCGGCTACCTGCTGCGTCCGAAGGCAATGCCAGACGCGATTTTTCACTCCAAAGTTGGACACCGTTGCATGTGTAAAGGGCGGGTTCGAGAAAAACCTTAGGTCTGCGGCGATGCCCGGTGCCCACAGGTTTAATTGGCGCGAGGCTGGTGCATCGCGGCCCAGATTGCGTCCTCCGAACGATCCAAAATCTACTAGATTTTGCTGGTAGCAGGTTCAAGGAACTGTCAAACGAAAGCTCTAAGTTAGGCAGAGCCTTTCCGGACTTGAAATTACCCCCCCCTCCTTATTATGGGCTGCTCTTCCACATGCAATGGAAGGACTAGAACATAAAGTCTCACGTGACCCCCTACGAGCTATTATCGGTGAAAAGGCCCCTCGGCCTGAACGCTACGCCATGCTCCATCAGCCACACCTGGGGGCTGCTGGGCATTGCAGGCTTGGATGGCTATTTCAAGCAGTTAAACCCGGCTTGGGCCCTGCGTTTGGGACGGACGGAGGAGAAATTATTAATGCGCCCTTTCGTTGATTTCGTGCATCCTGATGATCTCGCGGCGACGCTCGCGGAATTAGCCAAGCCCGCCGCCGGCGCGGACAGCATCGCCTTTGAAAATCGCTACGCGCATCAGGATGCCCACGTCGAAACACATTTCTATCGTATCGCTCAAGAAGCGGTGCGGAACGCCGTTAGCCACGGCCGGGCGAGCAAAATTGCAGTGACGCTTCAAGTTGCGAAAAATCAATGTACCCTGGCGATCAGGGACGATGGCGCGGAAATCAGCAAGGATTCCGTCCACTGCAGCGGGATGCGGACCATGCAATACCGCGCGCGTCTTATCGGCGCGTCGCTATGGGTCTGGCCGGATCCCGAACTCGGCACTTGGGTGAAGCGCGTGTTCGCGCCACCCTCGCTCCTAACAAAAATAATCAGCGATGCATAAAATTACCTCGTCTCACCGCAGAATGACCCGGCACAGGCTGATCGTCATTGATGATCAGCCGTTACTGCGGCGCGGCTTGGCAAGCATGATCAACAACGAACCCGATCTGGAGGTGTGTGCCGAGGCCTCCTCCCATCAGGAGGGACTCGCGGCCATCACTTCCAGCAGGCCAGATCTCGCCACCGTCGAACTTACGCTCGGCAGCGACGACGGGCTGGAGCTGATCAAGGACATCCGCGAGCAATTTCCAGCACTGCCGATACTGGTTATTTCCATGCATAACGAGGCCCTCTATGCGGAGCGTGCCTTTCGCGCCGGTGCCCAAGGCTATATTACGAAGCAACAGATGGACGAAACAGTGCTCGCCGCCATCCGCAGCGTACTTTGCGGCGGCCAGTACATGAGTTCGGCGATGGGCAGGCTATTTGCCAAACATTACTTGCAGGGGCAGCGGTCGAAGAATGATTCGCCGCTGGCGGGCCTAAGTGACCGCCAGCTTGCGGTCTTCCGCCTGATGGGCGAAGGTAAAAGCACCCGGCACATTGCGGAACACTTAAAATTAAGCATCAAAACCATCGAATCCCACCGCGAGAATCTTAAAGCCAAATTAACGCTCCAATCCGGCGCGGAACTTGTGAGAGCCGCCATCCATTGGGTGGCGACCGGCATGATTACCTGAACGTGCGAAGAGCGCGGAGATAGCTAGGAATCTCTAATTGTTAATCAGGAAATCCCCCATGAAACAATCAGGGATAGCACCCGATGCACAGTCACTTCAGAACTGATTATATCACCTCCTGAAGTTAGCAAAACTGCCAACTTCTGAACCGCCCCTAAGTGCTGTGAAGGCAAAATTACCACCCATCCGCAGCGTAAGGGCTTTGAGCCCAACCAACAACGAATACGACAAACTAGACCATCCCCCTATGAAAACGCAACTAACTCAACTGCCCGGCCACACGCCGCCGCAGGCATCACAATCCCCCCCTCCGGGTGGCTGCTTCACCAGCCGCTCGCCTTCCCGCTGGCAGCGCTTCACCAGCACGATGTTTGTCATCGCTGCAGGCTTGCTTCTCACTGCAGGCACCGCGCATGCGAGTCACTTTCGCGGCGCGTCACTGGTTTGGAAAAAACTGGCATCGCCGGCAAATACGATCGAACTGACGCTCACAGAGTCCTGGCGGACTGGCTCAATTTCCAGCCTGAGCTATGGCTGGGGCGACGGCAGTGCGGGATTCAACATGTCGGGATACACGATCATAGCCAACGATCCGAGCTTCACGACGATCCGCAAAGTCATCACGCATACGTATAGCACGGCGGGACCGTTCACGGTCTCCGGCTCCAGTTGTTGCCGGATCTCGAACCTCGTCAACGCGGCGGACGGAAGTGAATCTGTTGCGGCGATTGTGGATTTGCGCGGCGGTAACGCCGGGCCGCCCGTGATCACCAGCCCGATCATCCTCCAGATGGTCAAGGGCGGCGTGAACAATATCCAACTCGGCAACTCCGATGTGGACGGCGATACGGTCGCGTTTCGCATGGCCACCTCTTCTGAGTCGCAGATCAGCTATGTCGCCTCGGCTGGCGGCAAATCGCTTTCGGTTTCGTCGAGCGGGCTTTTGACCTGGGACACTAGCTCCACAGCGACCGGCCAGCTCTGGGCTGTGCAAGTCATCGCCAACGACAACCATCTAATCACGCCCGGCGTGTTTGGCCAGAGCCGTGTGGCGTTCGACTTCATCATCCAAATTGTGGACGGTTCGATCAACCATCCTCCGGTTGCTTCCGGAGACGCCGGTCCCTTTACCGCCGTGGTAGGCCAGCTTTTCACGAACGCAATCACGGGCACCGATCAGGATGGCGGAAATCTCACCGTGACTCACCAAGGGCTGCCCTCGGGCGCGACACTCACACCGGCCTCCGGGACGACGGCTCCTCAGCCGCTCGCCGCCACGTTTTCGTGGACTCCGACGATCGCCGATGCCGGCTCCTCGGTTGGTATCACCATCGTATTCACCGATTCTACGGGGCTCCAGGCTAACAAGTCTTTTGCCATCAGCGTGCCTTCTAACCAGCCGCCGGTTGCCAACGCGGGCCCGGACCAGACGATCTACGATATCGACGGCAACGACACACCGATCAACGTCGTGCTAAATGGCACCGCCAGCTCTGATCCTGAACACGTACCGCTGACTTATTCGTGGACGCAAACGGGCGGCACGCCCGCAGTAGTTCTCGCGAACTTCACCACGGCGACGCCGAGCTTCCCAGCGCCGAGCCTGCACATTCATCCGAATGGTGCACCAATCCCGCTCCAACTGATGTTCCGCCTCGATGTCAGCGACGGGAAAACGACGCGGTCCGATGACGTGCTGATCATCGTCAAGCACAACAATCTCGAGCCTACCGCAGTAGCCTCCGCACCGGTAACGGCCCCGGAAGGCACGACTGTAACGCTCGACGGCTCTGCCAGCACCGATCCCGACCAGGATCCACTTAGCTATCTGTGGACGCAGATTTCCGGAACTCCAGTGGGTCTCCTAACGAATGCGACCAATGATCCCACGCTGAACTTCGGCGCTGCGGTCGCGGGTCCGCACTCGATTGCAGGTGAAATGCTCGAGTTCACCCTTACGGTAAGCGATGGCATCGACTCACGCACTAGCGCCGTGGTGCCCGTCTTCATTAAGAACGTAAACATAGCACCGCTCGCGGATGCTGGCCACGCCGACCCGACCTTCGACAACGCCCAGCTTGTAACGCTGAACGGCATGGGCTTCGATCCCGATGGCGATCCGATCGCCTATTCGTGGACACAGATCGCCGGCCCACCCGTCACACTGCAAAACTCCGGGTCCAGTGGCCCAACATTTATAACGCCGCCGGTCTCGATCGCGCAAGGGAGCGTGACGCTCACGTTCCAACTCGTTGTCAATGACGCTAACGCTCCGAACGACACTGATGCGCTCAACAGCGCGCCATCGACGGTGGATGTTCTCGTGAAACACGCCAATCGCGCGCCCATCGCCGCAGCAGGACCGAACAAGGACGTGCCCGAGCAGAATACTGCCACCCTTGATGGCTCCGGTAGCTACGATCCTGATAACGACGCGATTGCGACTTATCAATGGACGCAGACCGGCGGAGTGCCAGTCGTGCTTGATACGACCGATCCCATCCATCCGACATTCACCACGCCTGATGTCAATTTCGCGGGAGCCACGCTAACCTTCCAGTTGGTCGTGACGGACACCCCCAGCCCCGGTGCTGGAGGGAGCCTCTCCTCAGCTCCGAGCGCGGTAGTCATCTCCGTGAAATACGTAAACCGTCCTCCGCAGGCCGTGACCAGTGCCGGTCAATCCACCGATGAGGGCGGAAGCATCCTCCTTGATGGCTCGCAAAGCTCGGATCCGGATGGCAATGCCATCACCTACGCATGGACCCAGGTCAGCGGCCCAGCCGTCGGCCTCTCGGATGCCGCCGCAGCGAAGCCAACCTTCGTCGCGCCACAGGTTGATCGCTTCGGGGCAACGATCGTGTTCGCATTGAAAGTGACCGATGAATTCGGCGCTGCAAGCAACGTTGCGCAGACCTCGGTCATTGTCCGCAATGTGAACCACGCACCAGTCACCGATGCCGGCGAAACACAGAGCGTGCCGGAAAATACCGACGTGACCCTCCCCGGCCTTGCATTTGATGCGGACACCGAAGAGCAACCGCTCCTCACCTACGCGTGGCAACAGACTGGCGGCCCGTCCGTCACCCTCGCCGCTGCGAATACCACGAGTCCGACCTTCCACGCACCCACCCTCCCCGGTGGCAATCCATTGGCGAAAGTGACCTTGAAATTCAAGCTGACCGCAACCGACCCCAACGGCGCCGCCTCAAGCGACGAAGTGGAAATCATCGTCGCCAACGTGGACCACTCGCCAATCGCCAACGCTGGTGGCATCACCATCGCCAACGAAGCCCAGCTCGTGACTCTCGATGGCTCGCTCAGCAGTGACCCGGACGGTGACTCGCTCACGTATGCATGGGTACAAACCAGCGGACCAACCGTTACCTTGGCAAATTCCAACACGGCAGCTCCGTCGTTCACCGCACCGTTCGTGAATGCCGCCGGCGCGACGCTCAAATTCAAACTGACAGTCAATGATGGCTTCGGCGCGACCTCGTGCGACACCGCCACCGTCAGCATCGTGAACATCAACGATGCCCCGGTCGCGACCAATGCCCAGGCAAGCGTCGGGATGCTCTGGCCTCCGAATCACCAGATGGTCCCCATCTCGATCATTGGCATCATTGATCCAAACAACAACGCCACGGTCCGCATCACCAAGGTCACCCAAGACGAGCCGACCAACGGCCTCGGCGACGGAGACACTGCGATTGATGCAATCATCAATGCCAATGGCACAGTGCTCTTGCGCGCAGAACGCTCTGGCAAGGGTGACGGCCGGGTGTACCGGATCAGCTTCACCGTCTCCGACTTCGAGGGCAGCGCCTCGGGCATCGTGAAGGTGGGCGTGCAACACAATAAGAAAGACACCCCCGTCGATAGCGGCGCGTCTTACGACTCCACTAAATAAGCGGTTTGAAATCAGTGCGCCGCTCCTCAAAAGGTGGCGCACAAACTCCAAAGAATGGAGGGCGGGACTCGAAAGAGCCCCGCCCTTTTTTTGCGCGAGTGCTAGCCCGACTTTTGCTGTTAGATTGGAAAATCGTCGAATTTCGCCCCGCTGAGGCGCTGGAACCCTTGATTTTACGACATCGGGCATCCGAAAAGGGCTGTGGTGGAGACCCTCCCCATGGACA
>JAYVNE010000208.1:0-10049 GCA_043758615.1 Akkermansiaceae bacterium | reverse complement strand
CACCTCTCATGGCCTGCGATCTTTGAACTCTCGTCCATGAAAATCACCATCCCCTACAACATGGTCTGCAACAATGCCTTCAAATGAAAAAGCCGTGTACGAAGGGCATTCTTCGCTTCCATTCATCTGAACGGCAGCCTACCACCCCCTTTTCCGGACGATGGCTTGCCATTCGTAGCTTCCTCCCAGGAAACGAAGAATGGCGGACAGGGAGGGATTCGAACCCTCGGTGACATTGCTGCCACACACGCTTTCCAAGCGTGCTCATTCGACCACTCTGACACCTGCCCTTGGAGGGCGGGACGCTAGGAACTCCATTCACCGTTGGCAATCCCTTTTTGAAAAGTTTCACAATCCGCAGCTTCTATTACGCATCTTCGACGCGGGCGAGAATCCAGAGGAGGTCGGAGAGGCGGTTAAAAAACAGCCTGACCCGCTCCGGAACGGCTTCGCCGGATTCGTGTAGGGCGAGCACATGACGCTCAGCGCGGCGGGCCACGGATCGCGAATAATCGAGACTTGCACGGGCTAACGAACCTTCGGCGCCGGGCCTTGCCCAGCCAGTAAAGCGGATGCCTCTTTTTTCGTAATTTTGCGCGGTGGTGGTGACCCAATCGAGATCCTCAGCGCTGAGATAAGCGTAATTTTTCTCCAGATACTTTTCCTCGTCCTCGGGGAGTGTGGCGAGCTGCCCCATCAGGCCGACGAGGCGCGCCTGGATGCCGTCGATGATGGTGATGGTCTCTGCATGGGCTTCCGCCGCACGGGCGAGACCGAGGGCAGCATTGAGTTCATCCACGGAGCCGAGCGCCTCGACGCGGAGGGAGGTTTTAGCGATGCGTTTGGAAAACATCAGGTCCGTTTCGCCCGAATCCCCGCGACCTGTAATAATGCTCATGCGCGGATGCTAGCAGGAGAAAAATACATGTCCAATCGTGTTCATTCGTGTTCTCTCTTGGCCGTCCATGAAACTCGCAAAACTCAGCGACGGCCCGGAAATTTTCCATACGATCCAAGGCGAGGGCGTCTCGATCGGCGCTCCTGCGGTTTTTGTTCGCGCGTCCCGCTGCAATCTTCACTGCGTCTGGTGCGATACGGATCACACTTGGAATTTCGAGGGCACGCCCTGGCCGCATGAAAAGGATGCGATTCCCGGCTACACGAAATTTTCAAAATCCGAGGTCACTTTTCTAACCGATCCGCCAGATGCGGCGGCCCGCATTCTCGCTTACGACTGCCCGCGCACGGTCATCACCGGCGGCGAACCGCTGCTGCAACAAGACGAATTCCTCGAAATGATAGGGATCATCCGCGCGAGCCAGCCGGAGCATCAATTCGAGGTGGAAACGAACGGGACCCGCATTCCCTCACTGGTTTTTCACGAGGCGGTGAACCAGTTCAATGTTTCCCCGAAGCTCTCGAACGCGGGCATGCCGGAGTCGTCGCGACTTCACCCGCAGGCGCTCGCGTTTTTCGCCAATTCTCCCAAGGCGTGGTTCAAATTCGTCGTGTCGGCAGCGTCTGATTTGGAGGAAATCCAAACCCTCTGCACCGCCCATTCGATCCCCCGGCAGCGCGTACTGCTCATGCCCGAGGGCCGCACCTGCGAAGAGCTGGACCGCCACGCGCCGTGGTTGGCTGAAATTTGCCGGGACCTTGGCTACCGCTTTTCGGATCGGCTGCACATCCGCCTTTGGGGCGATAAGCGTGGCGTTTGACTGCGTTAAATTGATGTAAAGCGCACGCAACTTTTCGATGGGCGGCGGGTTTCTCGAAGCGTATTACTCCAGCAAGCCATGAATCGCAACACCCCGCCACCTGACGACTCTTGGGAAACCGACGCCGTTTGGAAGCTGCTCGACCAAGCCTCCTCCCTTCCTGTTAGTTCGCGATTCGTGGATGATACCGTCCGTGCGGCACGTCTAGCAGGTGAAGTCAAACCCTGGTGGAGCCGCCTGCTTTCTCCGGCCCCGCTCGCAGGCCTCGCGGCGGCAAGCGCGGCTCTGGCGTTTTCTGTCATGAGTCTGCTTGGCCCCGCTGGCAGACCTTCCATTCAAATGGCAATGGTGGATTCGCCGCAGGCTGCTAATATTCAAGACATCGCGGAAACGGAAACGCTCATTGCTGCGGTGGATCATCTCGACGATTTCAGCGATAAAGAGTTAGTCAGTCTCATCGGATTTTAAGCGCTTCCCCCTCGGTCTGAATCACGGCAGTTTCGCCGCGTGCAAAAAGGGCTGATATTCGATCTCGATGGAACGCTGGTGGACTCTTTAGCGGGGATTGCAGCGTCTCTCAATTATGCGCTGCGAGAAACGGGCCTTCCTGAGCATCCGTTAGAATTAGTTAGGGGATTTATTGGAAACGGAGCGCGGGTTCTCATTACCCGTGCGGCCTCGAAGGATGCGGATGAGGCGCTTTTGGATCGCGTGGGAAATGCATTTAAGGCGAACTACGATGCCACTTGGCCCAGTGGGACATTTCCTTATGAGGGAATCATCGAGATGTTAGAAACGCTACAATCAAAAGGTATCCCGCTCACCGTGCTTTCCAATAAACCGCATCCATTTACCTCCACGATTGTGGCGCAGGTTTTTCCTCACATCGATTTCAAGGTCGTGCTTGGCCAGCTTCCCGGCATTCCTCACAAGCCTGATCCCAGCGGCGCTTTGGAAATCGCGAATCTAATGGGTCTGCTTCCCCAAGAATGCACGGTGATCGGCGATTCCACGATGGATATCGAGACGGCCCGCAACGCGGGAATGCAGGCCATCGCCGTGACGTGGGGTTATCATGATCGTGACAAACTGCTCGCCGCAGGAGCTCGCCAACTCATGGATGATCCTGCGGCATTGTTAGCTTTTCTGGCCTGAAATAACGACTCTTTGAGAAAATGAAGCACCCGATCTCCTGTGAGGAAGATCGGGTGCTTTTGAAAAGGATTATGTGTGAGGAGCTGGGTTCACCAGTCGCCGCCGCCGCCACCCTTGTAGCCGCCGCCACCGCCGCCGCTTTTGTAGCCGCCGCCGCCGCGACGATCACCGCCGCCGCCGCCGTAGCCACCACCTCCGCCTCGGCGTTCACCGCCGCCGCCCCCGTAGCCGCCACCTCCACCACCACGACGTTCTCCGCCGTAGCCGCCACCACCACCGCCGCCGCCGCTTGGACGGAAGCCGCCGGGCTTGGCTTCTTTAGGCTCAGAAGCATTCACGCGAAGCGCGCGGCCCTGATAGTCGTAACCATTGAGTGCTTCGATCGAAGCGTTCAGTTGGCTCTGGTCGCCGAGAGTCACGAAAGCAAATCCTTTGGATCTGCCGGTTTCGCGGTCGGTGATGATTTTGACCCGTTCAACAGGTCCATAAGCGGCGAAGAGGCCAGTAACGTCTTCTTCAGTAGCGGTGTAAGGCAAGTTGCCCACGTAGATGTCCATTTTTGTCTATTCTTAGTACGCCATCACATTCAACACTTCCTGAGACCATGGCGTTAGAGACCAGACGAAGCGCGTTCAATTGCGAAATTACAAAATGAACGCCGTGTCTCTACCGCCAGAAATGAGGGTTAGCAAGAATTGTTTTTTTGCCGAAATATCAGGGCTCATACACTAGGGAAAACACCACCCATAGCAATCTAAGATACTTGTACTCCGTATCTCGCACTATCAGGTTTTCTGGATGCCCAGAAATCCCAATAAAATCGACTACCCCAAGGCTATCCGGAAGGCTTTGAGATTTTCCGCTCCATCCCGCCCACCGCCTTCGCCAGTTGCATCGCGGAGCACCTCGCCCGGCTCGGCTTCGCCATGGAACTGCTAGGCTACATCCGAGGCCACTGGAGCATCGAAAACCGCTGTCACTGGGTGCTCGATGCGATCTACCGCGAGGATCACAACCAAACCCGCAACCGCCAATCCGCCGCCAATCATTCCACTCTCCGGCGCATGGCACTCAACGCACACAACCAAATACCCTTCGAGGGGAAAAAGCGCAAAAGCCTACCCAAACGTGAAATGCGTGCCGCCACAGATGCCACTTACCTCGAACAACTCCTCTCCCTAGTGGAGGGCCCCTGTTCAATCTGCTCAGCGACGATAAGCCACAAAGGCTCTTGCCACCACTGGCGTATCTTGGAGCATGGATCATCGCGCTGACGGGCATCGTCTTCGTACCAACCCATTTCCTTTTTAAAAAATCTGTATCCCTCATATCTAACATTTTTATTCAATGTCCCAAAATTCTCCAACCCCATGGCCGCGCGGTTTTTGGAACTTGATGTTCACTCAGTTCCAAGGCGCGTTTTCGGATAACGCACTTCGCTGGCTTGTCATTTATATCGTGTTCGCCTCCCCCACCTTGAGCCACCAAGCCAAAGATGACTTCGTGAATCATGCATCACTCCTCTTTGCCATTCCATTTCTTCTTTTCGCAACCGTTGGCGGCTGGATGGCGGACCGGTTCAGCAAGCGCACGGTGATGATCGGCGTTAAAGCTGCCGAAATCGCGATTATGCTGTTCGCCGCGTTCGCGCTGAAGCTTGAGCACCAGTCTCTCCAACTCGCCGCGATCTGCCTGATGGGCGTTCACAGCACTATCTTCGCCCCGGCGAAATACGGCATCATGCCCGAGGTCCTGCCAACCTCGAAGCTGTCTGCAGGAAATGGCATCCTCGAGCTGCTTACTTTTATCGGCATCATCCTCGGCACTTTCGCCGCCAGTTGGCTTACAAAGTCACTCGCGCACCATGAAATGTGGTCGGGACTTCTGTTTGCTCTGTTGGCGGTCGTTGGCTTAATCACCAGCATCGGCATCGCCAAAGTACCCGCTGCCGATCCGGTGAAGAAATTCAACCCCAACATCATCGGCGAGATCTGGAGCAATCTCAACGTCATGAAAGCCGACCGTGACCTTTGGCGGGCGAACTGGGGAAACGCCGCCTTTTTCTTTGTCGCCACGCTGGTTCAGATCAATCTGGCACTTTTTGCCCAGAATGTCTTCCGCTTGGAACCTGAGGAACAGGCTTCGTTTCAAGCCGCGCTGAGCCTGGGCATCGGGATCGGCAGCATGCTGGCGGGAAGGCTTTCACGCGGCCGCATTGAATACGGATTGATTCCTTTCGGCGCGGGAATGATGGCCTTGGCGGCGTATGCCCTCGGCTGGCCGGGGATTACGCAAGTGGCATTCGCATGGGCGCTCGGGCTGCTAGGTCTCGGTGGCGGCCTGTTCATTGTGCCTATCGTCTCCGTGCTTCAACACCGCCCCTCGCCGCAAACGAAAGGCGCGGTCCAAGGCGCGGTGAGCTGGCTATCGTGGGTCGGCATTGCCGCCGCCGCGATCACTCAGAACCAACTCGCCTCCACTGCTCACTTCAGCTATAGCCAAATTTTCTGGGTCTGCGGCGCAGTGGCGGGATCAGCCGGTGTTTTTGTTAGTTTGTCCCGTCCTAAGGCGGTGCCTGAAATGCTTGCCCGGTGGAGCCGACGCTGAAACTAATCTAACGAAATCTCATGCAAAGCGTCATCATCGATAAGCCGTACACTTTCATCCCGCCGCGCTACAGCAGCTTTTGGCACTGGGTGATGCGGCGAATTCTACCACGCCACCTGCGTAAGGAATACGGCATTACGGCGGTGGAATGCATCGACGCGGAGAAGCTGCGGGCCTCTCTCGATGCTGGCCACGGAATCATGATCGTGGCAAATCACTGCCGGCCCTGTGATCCAATGGTCGTGGACGCGCTCGCCGTCGCAGTGGGTCGGCCTTTCACGGTGATTTCCAGTTGGCATGTTTTCATGACAGGCTGCTTGCAAAAATTTCTGTTACCCCGGCTCGGCGGTTTTAGCGTTTACCGTGAGGGCATGGACCGGGAATCGCTGAAATGCGCGATCAAAATGGTGGCCGACGGGATTTTTCCGTTAGTAATTTTCGCCGAGGGTATTGTCACCCGCTGCAATGACCGTCTGGTGAACTTCATGGAGGGCCCTGCCTTCATGGCGCAGGCGGCGGCGAAGCAGCGGAAGCAGGGAAAAGTCGTCGTCCATCCAGTATTCATCCGCTACTTTTTCGAGGGAGATCTTCGGAACACTGTCACGCCCGTCATCGAGGAAATCGAACAGCGCTTCGCCTGGCAATCGCAGATGCAGTTGCCACTGTGCGAGCGCATTCAAAAGATCGGTGGCGGGCTTCTATCACTCAAGGAAATCGAATACTTCCAGCAATCCCAGCCCGGCACTTTTCGCGAGCGATTGCAACGCATGATCGATCACTTACTCACTCCGTTAGAATCTCAGTGGTGCGCGAGCCGCCACGATGGAGATGTGATGGTCCGCGTGAAACGCCTCCGCTCGGCCATCCTGCCGGAGATGGTCACGGGGAATCTATCGGAACATGACCGCGCCACCCGCTGGAGGCAACTCGCCGATTGTTATCTCGTCCAACAGCTTCATTGTTACCCTGGCGATTACATCGAGAATCCCACGCCGGAGCGCATTCTTGAAACCGTCGAGCGCTACGAGGAAGACCTCACCGATGTCGCCCGTGCCCACCCGCCCATCCGCGCCATCATCACCGTAGGAGATGCCATTGAAGTCAGCGCCGCGCGTGACAAGACGAAAGAAAACGATCCACTCACCGCAGAGATCCGCAGCCAAATGGAGGCAATGTTGGACTCAACTAAAGCAGTCCGGAGGGTCACTCCCACCGGAACGGAAATCTCTTAACCAGAAAGACGCCCCCGTGCGCTTAACTACGTGCCATTCGTCCCGGCTCCTTATTTCTTTCAGCTAACGCGTCAAAATCTCTGGCATAGAGATTCCCAAAGTGGACAACCTAAGAGAGTTTACATATTCTCATTGTCTCCCAGACCCATATACACATAATGCCTTGAGGTGTCAAAAGGTAATGTTTCCAATGCTCTGCTGATGAGGACGCGGGATCTTCAATCGATGCGGTAGGGTTTAACCCCATATGCGTGGATTGGCCTTCATTGTAGTTTGCTTTCGTGCGCTTACACCCCCGCAAACACCCTAACCAACATGATGGTCAGGATGGATCTTGCCCGGGAAACCCGAGCACAAGCGAACGAAGGACTGGCATCACGAAATGCCAGTCATACCAAAAACCTATCAGCATGATGACCGTTGTGTTAATATTTCTCATGGGGGGGAAGTGCAAGCGGAGGCTGCGCCTGCGAATCTGCAACCCACATTCCAAGAACCCTTGAAAGCAAGACATATAGTTTCTCCGTAGAAAAAACACCAATATTGATATGAATGCCAAAACACTATTCGCCGCAACTTTGATCATTGCGGGCATCGTGGTGCTCGCATACTCGGGCATCACTTTCACCACTCCGGGAGAACCGATTCGTTTTCTCGGAATGCAGATTAAAACAACCGACTCGCATTTCATCCCACCGGTCGTCGGGGCTGTGGCCCTTGTAGGCGGAGTCATTCTGCTACTAGTAAAGCCGCGATCGGTTTAAAGTCAAAATGCGAAGCGAGTTGACATAGGGCAAAAAAAACTGTGAATCAAATTGCCATCATTCATTTAAAAGAGCATATTCTAGTAGATATTAACTCAAGGTAAATGTTTCCAGTAAGTCAATGAAGCGGAGAGCCTCTAACTTTTTAAAATTATATCAAAAGGCTCTGACTATGCAGCTTAGCATGCGAGGCTTGGCGGACTTAGAAGCAGCCCGGAAGTTACATCAGCCTTGGCTGTCAGCGGGCGTTACAATCCTAGAATTGGCCAAATTCCATGAACAAAGCCTGCTTACATTTGCGTTACCGGTTTCAGCCGAAGGTGAGCATCAAACCATCGTTAAACAAGCCGACATCTTCATCTCCACCGTTATTGCTGCAGATGAAACAAATGCAAACGACGCGAAGGAATATAGGCGTCTGAAAAAAAATACTCTAACGCTGGCCAAGCGCACATCGAAGCTCGAAGCATCCAACCTTCAGTTGACCGCCAAGCTAAGACGTTGTGAAGGCGCAGAAAAGTCACTCACCCGCAGGGGACTTCGCCACTCGAAATCCCTCGCAGAATCCAATCTTTTGAGAGAGCAGTTGCAGGGATTGTCACGCAGGATCATCGCCACCCAAGAGGATGAAAGGCGCACCATGAGTAAGGAACTTCATGATGGCATCGCACAGACATTGATCGGTATCAACATCCGGCTAATCAACCTGAAAAAAATGGCGGGTTTGAACGCGAAGGCCCTGCTTAAAGAAATTTCCCTCACCCAGCGCCTTGTGACAAAATCAACTGATCTAGTCCACCGCTTCGTTCTTGATCTGGGCCCGCTGGTTCTTGACGATATCGGTCTGATTCCTGCGCTGCATTCTTTCATGAAGAACTTCACGGCCCGAACAGGAGTGCGAACCCACCTAACTACCATCGCGGGTGTGGAGGAGCTAGCAGCCGCACGGCGAACGGTGCTTTTCCGTGTGGCACAAGAGGCACTCACCAACGTTGGTCGTCATGCCGGAGCCACTAATGTTAGAATTGATATACGCAAACACGAAGGCGGAGTCTGCGTGAGGATCGAAGATGATGGCAAATCATTCGATGTGAAATCCTTTCTGACCGCGCGCGGACGCAAGTATCACGGCCTCATAGGCATGCGAGAAAGATTGGAAATGGTTGGAGGCACTCTCATGATCGAGTCAGCCCCCGGCAAGGGCACGGCCATCATCATTGGAATGCCGGAAGGCCGAAAGACAAGGAAGAAACAATCATCAGAAGCGACCCCCACACCACTTGAACCATCATGAAAAAGATCACAGTCCTCCTAGCAGAAGATCACACAATCGTTAGAGAGGGGCTCCACAGAATGCTCGAATTGGATCCGGATTTGACCGTCATTGGCGAGGCTAAGGATGGGCGACAAGCCGTCGCCATGGCGATCGAATTGCGCCCCGACGTCGTGTTAATGGACATCGCCATGCCCGGCCTGAACGGACTTGAGGCCACGCGTCAGTTAGTCAAGTCATGTCCAAGCATCCGGATTCTTATCCTCACCGCTCACAATGACGACGCTTACGTACAGAATGCCGTCGACTCGGGGGCTTCCGGTTTTCTCCTCAAGCAAACTTCTGCGAACGATGTGTGCGGGGCAATCCACAAGGTTCACAACGGAGAAAAGTTGTTTAGCCCCTCCATCGCAAAAAGACTCGCCCGCACCGATCCTCGCGCCATGGGATGTTCTCCCTCAATGCAGAAGACTAAAAAATTGCTGACCTCGCGGGAAATGGAGGTCCTGCAACTGATCGCCGAAGGGAAGGCTAACAAGGAAACGGCTGCCGAGCTTAACATCAGCATTAAGACCGTAGAGAAACATCGAAGCAGTCTGATGGAAAAACTTAACATTCACGACACCGCCAGCCTCACCCGCTACGCCATTGCCGCAGGCATCATAGAGAGCAGTGTGCAAATCACCATTCTTTGATAGAAAAACTTGATAGGTAGAGCTTCCTGAATAAGTCAGAAATTCGCTACACGACTGAAAATGGGCGCGGGCGGGAACCGTGGAAAACGGGCCAGAGGCCTCGGGTGGGGGTGGTGGAGACTGGCGTTCGAGTCGTGGTGACCAGCCAGATGAGGATTTCCTGAATCAGGGTAAGCAAAAACCTCAACCATTGGTCGAGATTCAATGCGATCAGGCCGATGGTGACTACGGATCTGCTGGTGATCGCTAGTTTGGCCATCACTCGTTGCAGGGTTCCTTTGCGTTTGAGGTTGCCAAACTTGTCTTCAATGGGGATGCGATCTTTTTCGTCCTGCCGTTGCCGCTTTTTCTCTTCTTTTGTCATCGCACGGGGACGACCTAACGGTTTGCCACTTAACCGGATGTTGCGTTCTTTACACTAAGCTCGGTTGGCTCGGGTCTGATAGATTTTGTCGGCATGAATGCTGGCTGGGTAATGGCCAAAGCGTTGCCGGAAGGATTCCGCCTGTGGGCCAAGGTCAACGGTTTCGTTGTAGGCATCCCATGAAAATCGCTCTAAGAACAGGTATCCGTCCACATGACTGACTGAGATTTTTGCTCCAAAC
>JAYVNE010000207.1:0-10213 GCA_043758615.1 Akkermansiaceae bacterium | reverse complement strand
ATGATCCAATCCGCCCCTAATTGAGAGTCTTCATCCGTGTGAATCCGTGAAATCCGTGGTTGAAAATCTTTGATTCTCCCTAATGGAGGAACCCTGGGGCGTCCACTTATTTTCCCCAACGACGCATTGAGTATGCCGAACAGTTCTGAGTTCTAGGATAAATTTCATTCATCCGCAGGGTGAAGGATCGCAATTATCCAAGATGTTGATTTTCAGAGTTTTATTCGTGTTCATTAGCGTTCATTCGCGGTTTCTAGGTTTATGCGCAGTTCGCGACCGTCGGTGGATCGGATGGGTTTGCTTGCGCTCATCGACGTTTCTCGGAACTAACAGTTGAAGTCAGGCTAGTGGGGAGAACCTGCTTTAAAAATTGGCACAAAAAAGCCATGAGATTCAAGGTCTCATGGCTTTTCGTGAGAGTGGCGAAATGAATTTCGCGGTCCGTGGAATCAATGTTCGCGGCAGAATTGCTCGAAGCGAGTGAGTCCCTCGTTGAGGATATCCAGCGTCGTGCAATAGCTGAGGCGGATCCCTTCATCATAACCGAAGGCAATTCCGGGAACGGCGGCCACCTTGTAGCGGGAAAGAAGTTTGTCACAAAGGTTCATGGACTTCAGTCCGGTGTTGCCGGTGTAAACGAAGAAATAGAACGCTCCCAGTGGCTCGACGACGCGGATGTTCGGGATCGCCTTGAGACGGGCGAACATGAACTGACGCTTCACGTCGTATTCGCCGCGGAGGTCTTCGATGAACGATTGGTCGCCGGTGAGGGCGGCCAGCGCGCCATATTGCGAAAAGCTGTTAGCGTTAGAAGTGGTGTGATTCTGGATTTTTTCAATCGCATCCGCCAAGGCCTTGGGAGCTGCGGTGTAGCCGAGACGCCAGCCGGTCATCGAGTAGGCTTTCGAGAAACCGTTCACGGTGATCGTGAGGTCGTAGAGTTCTTGGCTGAGAGATGCGATAGAAACATGCTTGGCCTCGCCATAAACGAGCTTTTCGTAAATTTCGTCAGACAGGATAACGATGTCTTCCGTCAGGGCGATTTCACCGAGGGCTAACAGCTCTTCTTTGGTGTAAATGGCACCGGTCGGATTGCCCGGAGTGTTGATGATCACCATCTTGGTGGCCGGTGTCATGGCATCCTCGAACTGCTCGGGAGTCATTTTCCAACCTGTGGATTCTTTGGTTTCGACGATGACCGGGATGCCACCTGCAAGCCGAACCATTTCAGGGTAGGAAACCCAGAACGGCGATGGGATGATGACTTCATCGCCTTCTTCGATCACGGCGAGGATCGCGTTGTAACACGCCATTTTCGCGCCGCCGGTGACGCAGATTTGGTTAGCGGCGTATTTCAGGTTGTTGTCTGCTGCAAACTTTGCCGAGAGAGCCTCGCGAAGCTCTGGGATACCACCCGCCGGTGTGTATTTGGTTTTTCCAGACTGAAGGGCTTCAATCGCTGCGTCCTTGATGAACTGCGGGGTGTCCACTTCTGGCTCACCACCGGCGAGGGCGTAAACTTCTTCGCCTTTGGCGATCATGGCCTTCGCCTGTGCGGTCACGGCCAGAGTGAGTGACGGGGAAACCTTGGAGATACGGGATGAAATGCTGTCCATTTGAGCTCGATTGAGGATTGGTCCGTCAAACCGGGCGCAGAAATGAAATAACGCAGCCCCCGGCAGGAACGGGGCGCTTTTGTGCGCCATCGCCGGATAGGTGGCAAGCTAAATGGTGAGGCATTTTAGGGGAGGTTAGGAGTCTCTCCAAACGGGCGTTGGCACCCTGCGAGGCAGGTTCATCAAACACTTCCGGGCCGTCATCCCAAGGGCCCTGTCAGAGGATTCACATTCTTCTGCTGATTTCCCCGGCCAAAGCCCCCACATGGTCGGGAGCGAACATAGTGAGGTGCTTTCCTGCCACCTCCACAATCTCCATCGACTCGACCAGTTTGCCCCAACCGTAATCGTTAGGAATATCAAATTTATCATCGGTAGCCTGCGACTTGAAAAGTATGATATGGCACGCGAGGGGCTCTGGGTGGTATTCTTCCATCGACTTCCAGTGAGCTTCACGAACTTTGAGCATCCTGAGATCGCTGTAAGGCTGGGTAACACTCGTGCTTTTCACCGCCCGGATTTCCCTTCTGACCCTGAGGTGAGTGGAAAGCCCATCCCGAGCGCGGGCGAGCAAATGCCCAAGCCTTTTGCACAAATGTGTTTGAACTTTTGCTGCCCAGAAAACCTCCGCTCGCTCCCAAAGGCCGTATTTTCTGATAAAAATCGCAGGATTGATCGTATCAAAAAGTCCGGCAAAGGCGACGGTCTCTCCCGCGTCAATCAATTGGCGGGCCATTTCATAGACGAGCAGCCCACCATAGGAATATCCCGCGAGATGGTAGGGACCGTGCGCTTGATGCTCACGCAGTGCCGTAAGATACGTCGCGGCAGTTTCCTCCACCGGGACTGGTCGCACCTCCTCGTCTGCCGCGAGTGCCGGTGACTCAATCGCTAACAGGGGACGCCCGGTGGGAAGGTGCTTGCCGAGATCTTGATAGAAGAAAACTCCTCCATCCCCGCCGTGGATGCAAAACAAAGGAGGCAGGTGACCCTCAGACCTCACAGGCACAACGATCGAGTGGTGGGGTTTTACAGGATTCTCGTTAGAATCTTTTCGATCAATCACTTCCCCTAACAAACGAGGAGTAGGAGCCTGAATCAGCATCGCCATTGGGATTCTAATTTCCCATTCCCGCGCGATTTGAGCAAAAAGCTGGAGAGCCGCAAGCGAGTGGCCACCGAGCTCGAAAAATGATTCATCGCGCCCGATTTTCTCGATGCCCAGCAAGGCGGACCACACTTCAGCTAACCGAATCTCCGTGGGGGTGGCCGGTGGATCTGACGATGTGTGTTGGCTTGCAGTGAGGCGCGGCTCCGGCAGTTTTCGGCGGTCGAGTTTGCCCCGTTCCGTGAGGATAAATTCTTCCACCGCAGCCCAGCGAGTGGGAATGGCCGCCGTGGGCAAATGGGCGGCAGCGTGCACCGCGAGCTGTCCCGCCCAACCCTCTTCGGGCACTTGACTCCATCGGACCCAAGCAGCGAGCGAGGTGGCCCCGCCCCGACCAGACACTGGCCCGGCATGAGCCGCCGAGACACCGGGAAACATCTCTAACACACGAATGACTTCGTTAGGTTCCACCCGGTTGCCACGGATTTTTAACTGATCATCCTGCCGCCCGAGGAAACGAAGATCGCCGGCGTCATCCCAATAAACGCAGTCACCGGTGCGATACCACCCGCGCTCATCCAAGAAATAAAAGGCAGCTTTCGTGAGGTCAGGTCGTTGCCAGTACCCCTCGCCCACGCAGATTCCTCCCAGCCAGAGTTCGCCTGCGGCCCCAGGTGGCAGGCTCCTCCCGGAAGCATCGCATACCCGCGCAAAAACACCTGGCAGAGGGCGGCCAATCGCGGGATCCCCGGGTTCGTTCCAGTCGCCATGAATCAACTCCGCCGTGCCGACAATGGAGGCCTCAGTGGGGCCATAAGTATTGATGAGAAGGTGCTGCCTGCCGCCCGCCTCCCACCAGTCCTTCACGGCTGCCGCCGATGCCCTTTCACCGCCGATGATGGTCGTCCGCACCTGCTCGGGAATCGTTTCCTTTTCCGAAACCATCCAAGCGCACCACGCCGCCCAATGCGCAGTGGATAGATCAAGCACGGTGATGCCAGCGCTACGGATGAATTTGTGAAATTCATCGAGATCCGCTGCTAGATTCTCTGGGCGCGGAACAAGCGACGCACCGCTGAGCAAGGTTGCCAAAAGCTCTTCAAGCGAGGCATCGAATCCGGGCGATGCGAATTGCAACACCCGGTCGCTAGGCTCGATACCCGCCAGCCCTGCTATACCGAGCGCTTCATTAGTCACCCCGCCATGGACCATCATCACCCCCTTCGGTCGGCCAGTAGAACCCGAAGTATAGAGAATGGCGAGAGTCGCGCGGGGATCGTTAGAAGACTCCGCGGCACAGACTTTTCCGGTCATGCCATCCACCTCAGTGCAGGGCAGGGAGAACTCAGCGCAAGCGCCAAGGTCGTCGCTGAGAATGAAAAGTGGCCCCGCATCGTCGATGATCGCGCGCAGACGATTCTGCGGCAGGGTCGGGTCCAAAGGCACGTTGATTGCGCCGACTCTAGCAACCGCTAACAAAACGACTGCCAGATTTCTCCGATTCCAAAGCATGCTCGCGACTGTCAGTCCTGGGGCCAATCCCGCTTCCTGCAAACGGGCGGCCAAGTGCTCAACCTGTGCGTCGAGTTCGGAATAAGTGATCGCCCCTTCCGTCGTCCAAATAGCGTCCCGCGTGGAAAATTTTTCCACCGAGTCCCGCCAAGCCGTTGCCAAGTGGAGGTGGGCTGCTGGCGGACCACCGGATTCCCATTGATCAAGAGAGTCTCGCATCGGAGCGGGCAGGTCCGTTAGATCTACTGCATCTGTGGCAACCTCTTCCGCAAGGCAGGTGATGATTGCCGCCCATTGATCGAGCAGAGACTGCGCCGCACGGGCACCATAGTGGAGGCCATTTACCTCGACCTCGAGACGCAGCTCAGGACGAATCCAAGCGCTCGCTAACAATGGCTCGCCACCCATCTCGTGCAGGGTGATAGATTCGATTCCTTGCATTTTCCCCACCTGATCGTGGAGCGTCCCACGTTGCACCATGATGACTCCCCCGGGCCACGGTCCGCCGGTTTCCTGAAACATCCCCGGAGGCAAATCCTGCGGGGACACGTTTTCGATCAAACGCATTTCTAGCAGGTTTTTGCGAAAATCCCGCAGCACCGGCATCGCAGGCCCTGACACCGCACGCGGGATCACAAGCGGCACTGTGTTCATCGAAAACCCAGCCTGTCCAAGTCGTGGTGGCCCAGAGCGCACTTGCCCTAAAGCGACTGTTTCCGCCCCGGCCGTGCGACCGACGGCCTGCACCCATGCCCAAGTGATTAGAGTGGGCACGGTGATTTCCATGCCGCAAGCAACGGCCTCAATACGAGCCACCGTTTCAAGGCCAAGACAGCGGCTCACACTCGTCGGGGCATTTGTATCACCCGGAAATTCCAGCTCAAAAGCCTCTAACACGGAAAAAGCTCGGCGATGGAATTCCGTCGCCTGCTGGATCTCATCCGCGCTGGCCGGAGCTAACAGAGCGAGCTCCAAACCTCCCGGATCGTCCGCGTCGATCAACCGTGCATAAAAGGCCCTCACTATTTTTGCAATCGAAGCACCATCAAGCAGCGCGTGATGAAAAGTCCAGACGAGTCTCCGGGCGGTCGGCCATACCACCATCCGCCACGGCAAGCCTCCATCGAGAGGGAAAGGCTCTATCCGATCCGCAGCGAGCCACGCACCCCAAGAAGATGGTGTTTCCGTTTCATTGCGGATCGGCGCTTCGGCCGCTAGAGAATGAATCCCGCAGGGTTCGCCTTCAGTTACTAGAAATCCAGACGCGAGGGCGGCGGTCCCCTCCACCGTCGCAAGCCATGCCGGCAGCACTCGGCTCATGGAAAAATCCGCGCTAAAAACGATTTCCACCTGCTCCACGTTTCTGCCCGAACATTCCGCGAGTGAGTCGCGCAACATCGCTGCTTGCAGATGAGAAATGGGGTGGACTGTTTGAAAATCAGACATTCAGGTAGCGGCTGCTCGAGGATATAAATTTGTTAGCACCTAGTAAGAAATAAAAGCATGGGCTTGGCAACCACTCAGTCAGACCGTGCTTGCAGGTGCCTTGTTCTTATTCCAGCGTGCATAGAACTGATTGAAAAGATTGGATTGAGAGAGACGCTTCAACAGCCGAGAAATGATAGGGATCTTCGGGAGGATGAGCAAATCGTATAACAAGCGCTTTTTCATGCCCCAGTTTTTGTGCCATGCCGCATCCGCGACGCAGTTGATCTCATCCACATCCCCCATTCTACAGGCATGCTCGATGGCCTTTTCCAGCAATAAATTTCCAGGAGAACATGCCGAGTAGGACTCGTCATAGCCAATTTTCAAAAGGAATAGAGTGCGCTTAATACGGACTGCATAATGCGCACCAATCGTCTTGTCTTTGGTCTCGATAAAATTCCATTCCATCCATCCTTCGTTCTGAAAACGTTCAGCGGCGATCATATAAAAACGCGAACTTCCTGCCACCGATTTGATCGAAGTGCTCTCCGCACCTTTCCACCCTGCATCTTCGACCTCCTCAAAACGTCTCATGTTTTCAGTTAGATGACGTGTCTGCTCGCGGCAATGAAACATGACCTCTTCGAGTTCCTGCAACTTCTTGTTTCCGCGTTTCAACTGCCGACGAAAGTTAGAGGAAAGTTCTGAATGATATTTTCCAAAATCCCCTGATATCGGAATATAGCTCTCAGCCGCTGAGAGATTCTGAATCGCGATGAGCCTACTTCCAGTCCGGTTCAAATATACCATCGAGGGAGAATGTTCCGGTAATTCCCGCAGACGGATGAGCGGCCAAGTTCTCGGAATGAGAGAAAGGTAATCCACAAACACGTCCACGATTTCCTCCCGCCCGTGAATCGTTAGACAATCCACGCCGCTGGTGTGCAAGTTGTTATAGGGCGTCTTGAGACAGAGGATAGAAAAACCGAGGACGCCGAACGACCTAGCAGCTGTCAGAGGGAAGACCCCGACCAAACTCTCTCCTTCATAGGCAAACAGACAAAGCCAAGTCTCCGACGCCAATAGTTGTGTCTCGATATACGCGCTGATCTGCGGGTAGGAGAGCATCGGAGAAGCGGCAGGCGATTGCAAAAGCAGCTCCGCCCACGCGGCCGCATGTAGAGCAAGATCTTGGGCAGACCTAACATCCATGATCCGAAGATCACCCGTCGGGTCAAACTTCCAAGGGTTTGGTAGCAGTTGCTTCGTCAAAATTTTGGCATTTCCGGTTAAGTTCTATGGGCGAAATACCCCTTTGATTTTTGCCTTCGCCTCCGCTGGAATCATCTGCGGCAGACCGGTTTTTTTCAAAATATTGAGCACTTGCCGTGCGCGGCTGACCGGTTCGGGCGGATTGATTGGCTCTGATAGAACATCCGGCCACAGCACTTCAATGAGGTCGGCAAACAATTGGAAGTCTGGCCCTCGGCGCATCCCAGCATCGACCGTCAGCATCACCCGCAACAGGCGTCGATTGTTGAGCGGTGCAAAACTTTCCTGAGCCATGTCGTATTCCGCACGGACCCTTGCCTGCCAGCGCCCGGCCATTTGCTCCCAACAGAAAAGATCCAGCAAGTTGATAGATGGCTTATTAGAACTTTCCAGCCACTTGCCGAACGCTTGAACCGCGAATGGATGCATGCCCAACCCTCCAAGTTCCGCTAATTCAAGCGCCGTTACGGGCTCCGACTCGCTTCGGCGGCGCTCATAGTAACACTTGACGATTTCAGCGACATCACCGGTGACACAGACACGATCACCCGGATAGATGGCATACAAGGACTGGGTATCCGCGCAGTAGGCAGAGTTTGCGGAGGGGTTGTTACGCCTGAAAATCTCCTTGAATGCGACGTCGATCGTATCTGGATAAGGAACCAAATGATGCTCGATACCGAGCTTTCCTAACAAACGATTTGGCACACACACATCTCTAGATTCGCGGGGCAGGTGAGGATAGACGAGGGTGAAAGCGTAAAGATCCTCTGTGTATTGCCGGTGCAGGGCCAGCATCAGGCGGCTATCCCAGCCAGCCGTCATTGAGACCGCCAGTGGAAAGCGTCGCTGCGCACTGTCGATTTGTCCGCGAAGCAAACGAACACATTCCGCTAGAACTTCCGGATAAGACATCGGCGTGAGGGCTTGATCCGGCCAAAACCGATGACAAGTCCCATCTGACAGAGAAAGGAAATGATTCGGTAACAAAGCGCAAATTTCCGCATACAACGAGGTATCTCCGGGCATCCAGTAGATGTCATAGTCGCTCAATTTTCGCGAGTGAATGAAATCTACCGCACTGGCATCCATGGTAAGCCCGAGTCGCTCCGCCATCACACCGGGTTTGGACGCACAGACCACTCCTTCCGCGTTTCCGGGACGGGTGAAATAGACTTGGCGCTGCCCCGTGGCATCATGCAGAACCGCGGTTTCCTCTCCGTCGTGAACGATTAGAACCCAACGACCACCCAAAGTTTCGACGTCCCTCAAAATATCCTCGAAGGACACCATTCTAACGATCAGGCAGCGCAAAATTTCTTCGTTGCCAGCCTCGGGATCATCAGGGTCGAGCGCGAACCCTAGCAGAGTGAGCGACTTTCCCGCCTGTTCCACATGGGTGAGCTCAAGATCTAAATGCGCGCTGAGATGATAGCGCCCACCTATCAGAATATTCCTGCCCTTGGTCAGCACATGGCCAGCATCCTTACTTAGAATAAACTGCCGCCTAAATAGCAGCTTATCCCGTTCCTCAGATTTGTTAGGTGCTGTTGAATTCATTGGGATTAAATGCGAGATGTTGGATTCGCCTTACCCTGCAACATCGCACGCTTAAGGGTCACCCATTGCTGACCAGTGTAACAAAACAAATCCAGGTAGCGCACGCCAAACGTGAACTGAATCACTCGCGAGGAAAAGGACTCCCGAAGCTCCGCAAATTCCCGATTTGATAGACCATAGGCAAGCGTCACATGAAAGCGAAAGCGCGAATCTTCGATGGGTAGCGCTACAATTCCCCATTGTTCCGCTAGGTCGGAAAGGATGCGTTGGCGAAGATTTTCCAGCTCGGGATTCGCCTCCACATCGAGAAACAAAATGCCCTCATCGAAAGAGTCGATACCCTTGATAACGATTTCAAACGGAACCACCTCACTGGCTAATTTCGCCAAATATTCTTCAAATGGCACGCTGTTCCTGACGTTGAAACCCAGCTTGAGCGTGATGTGCGGAGCCGCCTCCAGCCCAGGATTGCGCCCATATTTCCGCAGAATGCCTACTTGCAATTGCGTGACTTGATCCGCCGCTTCGCCACCGAGCGGGATCACGAGGGCAAGCGGCAGCTCATCGAGCGGACGGGCACGCAGACGGCTGTTGAATGGACCCAGCAAGCGCCGCAGCAAATCAGGTAGTAATAAATCACGAATCATGGGTGGGGAGTGGCAACCGGGGGGGGGAAGTTTCACTGGAGACGGAAGCGTGGCTAGAGTGGCATGAAAGCGGCCTTTGGAAACCACGTAATCGCGTGAATCCACCGCTTTCTCCCCTGCCCTGCCCGCTTTCACCTGAGTTACCACCACCGCCACATCGCTGAAAAAACGGCATGGAAAAACCCCGCCATTGCTTCCGGCGCAAGGCCTTGCATACTCACGGCGTTCCGCAAAACGAATGCTCACTCTTTTAAAAATCCGCAATCTTGCCTTGGTCGATGAACTCGCATGGGAACTCGGCCCGGGCCTCATCAGCGTCACCGGGGAAACTGGCGCGGGAAAATCCGTCATCGTTGGTGCACTCAAATTGGTGCTTGGCGAACGCGCTGAAAAAAATCTCATCCGCACCGGCGAGGACAATTGCTCGGTCGAGGCGGTGTTCGAACTCAAAGACGCCAGCGAAATCAACGCCATCCTCGCCGACGGAGGGCTCGATCCTTGCGACGACACACAGCTCATCATTCGCCGCGTGATCGGCCAGACGGCGAACCGCCAGTTTATTAATGATTCTCCAGTCACTCTCAATTTACTCAAACGGCTCGGTGAGCATCTGGTAGATCTCCACGGCCCGCACGACCATCAATCACTGCTCTCGGTGGAGCGCCAACTTGCAATGTTAGACGCCTACGCCGGAGCAGAATCCTGCGTCTTGAAATACCGGGAATCTTATCGCGAGTGGCGTGCCAAAGCTGCGGAGTTAGAGGAAATCCGCCATGCGGAAAGTGCCAGTGAACAAGAACTTGATCTCCTGCGCTATCAACTTCAAGAAATCGACGCAGCCAACCTCAAACCCGAGGGCGAACAAGACCTCGAGGACCGTTGGCGGCGTGCGTCGAATTCCACCCGCCTCGTCGAAGCCGCTGCTGCTGCGACTGCATCGCTCAATGGCGAAGACGGCATTCTCGAACGACTCACCGAAGTTCAGCGCCTCGTGCGCGATTTGGAAAAACTCGATCCCTCCATCCGCGAGCGCACCGCCTCTTTGGAAACCGCTTGTCTTGAACTCCAAG
>JAYVNE010000206.1:0-10237 GCA_043758615.1 Akkermansiaceae bacterium | reverse complement strand
CTAGCAGCAGGGCTGCATCGCCAAAAGCGACAGCAGGCTGTAGCAGTCCATGGTGCTCCGCACGCAGCTTGATCGATTTCAATTTGGCGGAGTCCCCTAGTAGTTCGTCCATTGACGGAAAACAAGTGGCCACAGTCTGTTCAAGCCACCAGTGCTTTCAGCCGTCGGCAGACTTCTTCCACGTTCGCCCGCGAGTTGAAAGCGGAGATGCGGAAGTAGCCTTCGCCACCGGAGCCGAAGCCGGACCCTGGGGTGATGACGACCTGCGCTTCGCCAAGCATTTTATCGAACATATCCCACGACGTTAGACCGGTGGGGCAGCCGACCCAAACGTAGGGCGCGTTTTCACCGCCGAAGACGGGAAGCCCTGCGGCGGTCGCGGCCTCGCGGAGGAGTTTGGCATTGCCCATGTAATGTTCGATGAGCGCAGATACCTGTTGTTTTCCCTCAGAGGAGAAGACCGCTGCGGCAGCCTTTTGCACGGGGTAACTGGCACCGTTGAACTTGGTGCTGTGGCGGCGCGACCAGAGCTGATGGAGCGGAATGCGCTCGCCGGTGTCTGACTTGCCACTAACGGTTTTCGGGATGACCACGTAGGCGCAGCGCACGCCGGTGAAACCGCCGTTTTTTGAAAATGAGCGGAACTCGATGCAGCAATCTAACGCTCCTTCGATTTCAAAAATGGAACGAGGAATTTCGGGGTCTTGGATGAATGCCTCGTAAGCGGCATCGAAGAGGATGATAGCGTCATTTGCTTTTGCATATTTCACCCAGGCTTCGAGCTGCGCACGGGTGGCGACGGCTCCGGTGGGGTTGTTCGGGAAGCAGAGATAGATGAGATCCGCCTTTTCGTTAGGGACATCCGAGACGAATTTGTTAGCTGAGTTGCAGGGAAGATAAAGCAGGCCGGCATAAGCACCTTTTTGATCAGCGTCGCCAGTGTTACCCGCCATCACGTTAGTATCGACATATACCGGATAGACCGGGTCGGTGATGGCGATCACATTCCCTTTGCCGAAGATATCGAGGATGTTGCCCGTGTCGCACTTCGATCCGTCCGAGATAAAAACTTCGTCTGCGGAGATGCCGAGATCGGCGAACTGGTTGTCCACAATCGCTTGGCGGAGGAACTCGTAACCCTGCTCAGGACCATAGCCCTTGAAACTCTCGCGGCTGGCCATTTCGTCTACGCCTTCGTGCATCGCCTTCACCACAGCCGCAGGGAGCGGCTCCGTCACATCGCCGATTCCGCAACGGATGATGCCGGCGGCTTTATCCGGGTTTTCTTCGGTATAAACCCGCACCCGGCGTGCGATTTCAGGAAACAAGTAACCGGCTTTCAGCTTGAGAAAATTGGAATTAATAGTGGCCATGCGGGCGGATGTTTAGCGGTGAGCAAGCAATCAGGCAAGGGCGGAGGTGGACTCTTAATTTCACGGCACAAACAGAACTTTTCCGGACCGCTCCGGTGCTTCGAGCCGTGCGAGCGCTTCCTGAAACTTTTCAAGCGGATAGGTGGAATCGACTTGCTGTACGATTTTTCCAGCAGCCACCCGTGCGGCGAGATTTTCGTAAACGGCGTGCACTTCGCTGAGTGGTGCGTTTTCAATCCAGCGACTCACCCACAGACCACGCACTTGGATGTCCCGAAAAATGAGCAGGCCGTTAGAAATTGTTAGAGGTTTACGGCCCATCGCCCCATAGGTGATGTGGCTGCCGCTTTCCCGCAGGACTTTCATAAGCCGCAGCGCACTATCGCCGCCCACGGCATTAAAGGCGAGAGCGGCATTCGCTCCGCCGAGGGTTTCGAGAGCAGCGGCGAGACCGTCATCGTCGTCGAGAAAAACAAAGTCAGCCCCGAGTGCGTGGAGTTCCTCGAATAGTTCCACCCGCCGGACGAACGAAATCGTGCGAATTCCAAGGTCCCTCGCGAGCTGGATGACACAGCGGCCGACTGCGGAGTTTCCAACATTTTGCACGATCCACTCGCCCTGCTTCAGCTCCCTGAAGCCGTGCAGCAAGCGCCAAGCTGTCGCCGGATTCACTTTGAGCATGGCCGCTTGGATCGTATCAATGCCGGGTGGTAGTATGAAAAGTGTCTCAGCCGGGACCGTCGCATGGCTGGCCCAAGTTGCTGCGCGGCGCAGGAAAATGACTCGATCTCCTTCCTTGAAATTCGTGGAATTTCCGTTTTCCACCACCCCGCAGCCCTCAATGCCCGGCGTGGCTGGGAGCTCAAGTTTCACGCCATAAGTGCCTTCGATGGTGTTCAAATCCGCTGGGTTGATCGTCGCGGCGAGGATGCGCACCAGCACCTTGCCGGGATCAGGCGCTTGGGAAATCAGGCTGCCCGCCTCAAATTCGAGCACCTCAGCAGGCCTGCCGGTTTGTTTGAAAACGAGCTGCGTGCCGGGGAAATTCGTATCATCTTCATCCATGGGGCAAGCCTGCCACAAGATCGCGCCACGCCAAGCGATGATTGTTTTGCGCTTCACGTCATTTGCCAATGCCTCATCCTATTTAAAAACAGGGGCGTCCACCTATTTTCCCCAACGAAGCATTGAGCATGCCGAACAGTTCTGGGCCCCTGGCCGAAATATTTCTGCTGAGCATGGAAATTCCCTGCGGCTTGCCTGATCTGCACTTCAGATTCGTGCATGAAATGGCTCGGCTCGCCCGGCAGCTTTCGCAATCCGAAATCAAAGACTTCGATTCGTTGTTTAACGAAGAATGCGTGGTAAGGAAATTTTTCGCGTTTCATCCGGCCCGGTTCCGGCTCAAATCTGCCGTGCCTACAAAACGTGGGCTTCATTTCACTCCCATCAATCTCACTCGCCATGTGGAAAGGCCGCTTCTCCCAAGATACTTCGTCACTCGTCCAGCAATTCGGCGAATCCATTTCTTACGACTGGCGCTTGTTTCCGCACGACATCGCCGGCTCGATCGCACATGCCCGAGCACAACTAACGGCGGGATTGCTCACGGAAACGGAGTTTTCCGAAATCGAAAGTGGGCTGCGGGAAATCCTTACGGACATCGAGGCCGGGAAGTTCGAGTTCAAAACCTCGCTGGAGGACATTCACATGAATATCGAAGCGGAGCTCACCAAGCGCATCGGGGCGGCTGGCGCGAAACTCCACACCGCCCGCTCGCGGAATGATCAAGTCGCCACGGATACACGGCTATATTGCAGGACGGAAATCGACGGACTGCTCGCTGCCATCACCTACCTGCAACGAGCACTGTTAGGCCGTGCGGAAAAATATGCCGCAACCGTCATTCCGGGCTATACCCATCTTCAGCGCGGACAACCCGTCACCGCCGGTCACCATTTCTTGGCCTATATTGAGATGTTAGAGCGCGATAAATCCCGACTCGTGGATTGCCGCAAGCGACTGAACATTTCCCCACTCGGCTCAGGTGCGTTGGCAGGCTCTACCATCAATCTCGACCGCCACGCCATCGCTGCCGAGCTGGGGTTTGATGGCATCACTAACAACTCGATGGATGCCATCGCCGACCGCGACTACATCGCCGAAGTAATATTTATCATTTCTCTCTGTGGCGTTCACCTCTCGCGGCTCAGCGAGGATCTCATTCTTTGGTGCACGGCCGAGTTTGCGTTTGCCGCGCTCTCTGACGCACACACCACCGGCTCCTCCTTGATGCCGCAGAAGAAAAACCCCGACGTCTGCGAACTCACCCGTGGCAAAACGGGTCGTCTCGTTGGAAATCTCATGAACCTGCTAGTCGCAGTCAAAGGCCTGCCGCTCACCTACAATCGTGACCTTCAGGAAGACAAGCCGCCGCTTTTCGACTCCGTGGACACCCTGCGCCTGATCCTCGCCGTAAATACCGAAATGATTCGTGCGATGGAACTCCGCGAGGAAAACTGCCACGCCGCCGCCGCCGATCCGATGCTGCTCGCCACCGATCTAGCAGATTACTTGGTGAAAAAAGGCGTGCCTTTCCGGCACGCACACGAACTTGTTGGAAAAGCCGTCGCCCAATCCATTGCGAGCAAGACGCCACTCGACCAACTCGATCTCCCGGCTATCGACCCCGCTTACGGCACAGACGCCAAGGATGTGTTTTCACTAGAGCGCGCCCTCGCCGCCCGCACCAATCCCGGTGCACCGTCGATTACCAATGTGAATGCGCAAATCGCGCGGTGGGAAAAAATTTTGTTAGATTAGAGCTTCCTGAAAAGTCCGAAATTCGCTACACGACTAAAAATGGGCGCAGGCGGTAATCTTGAAAAACTGGCCAAAGGCCTCGGGCGGGGCGGGTGAAGTCTGGCCATCGTTCTTTTCGAATTCTTTACGTCTTTTTGCGGCTAAAAACCTCTTAATCTGAAAGTATTGCGCGGGACGGCGATCGCCGGACGCAATGGGATGGACCTTTGACGCGGGATAGGCAACAAACCGCGCTGCTTCATGTCCGCTCTCCTCTCTGCCAACGAAATTCGCCTGACCTACGGTTATCAAACGCTACTAGACGGCGTCACGCTTGCGGTATCCGCAGGCGAAAAAACGGGGATGGTCGGTCGCAACGGCTGTGGAAAAACCTCGTTGCTTAAAATCCTAACCGGTCAACAAATGGCGGACTCCGGGGAAATTTCGCTGCGCCGCGCCCTTCGCGTGGGATACCTGCCGCAGGAATTCGAGCTAGATTCCGAACTCACGGTGAAAGAAAATATCGCTTCGGGCGCGGCTGATATTGTCGAGGCCATTCGCCGCTACGAAAATGGAGATGGCAGTGATGCAGAGCTGAACGACCTGCTCCACCTCATCGATCACGCGGACGGTTGGAATCTCGATTCACGTATCAAGGCCGCGTCCACTGCACTGGGGACTCCGCCGTTAGATGCGATCGTCGGGCCACTTTCCGGCGGAGAAAAACGCCGGGTCGCGTTGTGTCGGGCGCTTGCCTGCCAGCCAGATTTACTACTACTCGACGAGCCAACGAACCACTTGGACGCCGAATCGATTCGTTGGTTAGAAGAGTATTTAAAAGGCTTTCCCGGCGCGGTGATTTTCGTGACGCACGATCGCTACTTCCTTGATGTAATTGCCACGCGGATCATTGAAATTGATCAAGGTCGCGCGTTTTCTCATCCAGGAAATTATACCGCCTTCCTTGAGTCCAAGGCGATCCGCCAACAGATCGCCAGCCAGACCGAGCGTCGGCGTCAGCGCTTTCTGCGAGAGGAACTCGAATGGGTTAGATCCGGCGTGAAGGCGCGGGGGACCAAGCAACGGACCCGGCTCGATAAATTTTACGAGATCGAAGGCATGGAAGCACCGCCCGAGGAGCGCGAAATGGATCTGCTCATCCCGCCGCCGCCGGACTTGGGGAACATCGTTGTCGAGCTGGAAGGCGCTGGCGTGAATGTCGGTTCGGAAAAGTCGCCGCGCTGGTTGTTCCGAAATCTAACTCTGAGTCTGCGCCCCGGCCAATGCACCGGCATCGTTGGCAGAAATGGTGTTGGTAAAACGACCTTGCTGAAACTCTGCCTCGGCCAACTCGAACCGACCGAAGGCACCGCCGTCACCGGCAAGAGAGTGAAGGTGAATTACATCGATCAGACGAGGATGCAGCTCGATGGCACGGGGTCGCTGCTAGATGAAATTTCCGATGGCAACGAAAAGCTGATGTTCGGCAATCAGCAGCTTGGCGCGCGGAACTATCTCCGGCGATTCCTGTTCGATGACAAGCGCATCAATGAGCGGGTCGATCTTCTATCAGGAGGTGAGCGCGCGCGGCTGATGCTGGCGAAGGTTTTGAAAAACGGCGGCAATGTCATCGTGCTCGACGAGCCAACGAACGATCTGGATCTACCCTCACTACGAATGTTAGAAGAGGCGCTCGCTGTGTTTGATGGTACGGTAATTGTCGTTTCTCATGATCGCTATTTCCTCGACCGGATTTGTGATCAAATCATCGCCTTTGAAGACAATGGCATCGCAGTGCAGGCAGGGAATTACTCATATTATCTGGAAAAACGCCAAGGCCGTGAAGCCGCCGAGCGTGCTCAAGCGCAGGCTGCTGCTAGAGAAGCGGCCGCCCGTCACAAAGCTGCTACTGCCGCCTCCACTCCGGCGAAAAAAGGCCGTAAGCTGAGTTTCAACGAGAAGAACGAACTCGAAGGCATGGAGACCGCGATCCACGCAATCGAACAGGAGGCAGAGGGAATCGAAGCCCTGCTACATGATCCTGAGTTCCAAGCGAAACGCTTTGCGGAGATCCAGGAGTTTGTTGAAAAACTCGATGCGGCCAAAGCGGACGTCGCCCGGCTTTACACGCGTTGGGAAGTGCTAGAAGCGCTTCGCGAGGCTGCGGGCAGTTAGGCGTGACGCCGATTATCGGTCGCCGTTACGTGAAGTGCTCCCAGCCTCTCGTTAGAAATTGGCTCTGCTCTGGCGCTGTCATTGCACCGATGAGTGTGAGCGGCAGATCGGGAAACGGCCATGAGGCGAAAAGTTCAGCCACCCGTTCAGCCTCGATGGCGAATAGCAACTCAAAGTCCTCGCCATCGCCAATCGCTTCCTCCGCAGTGCAACCCGGAGTAATCGGAAGCGCCGCGTAATCGATCATGAATCCACATCCGGAAGCCGCAGCCATGCGTGGCAGATCCTTCGCTAGACCATCGGATAGATCCATCATGGCAGTGGGTTTGAAATGGGAAACGAGCCACGCGGCTTCGACAATGCGGGGTGTGAAATCGAGATGTTTCCCATGGATCGAGCCGCCGAGATTTCCGGTGACGAGCAGCACATTGCCGGGCCTCGCAGTGGACCGTAAGACCAAATGTTCCCGGCGCACACTGCCGGTAGCAGCTACGGAAATGACGGAGGAAGAACCTAACGGAACACTTGAAGTTTCACCCCCTGCGAGAACGCCGCCGAATTTTTCCAAACAATCGCCGATGCCCCGATAGAGATCCTCCACCCAGGCAACAGGAGTATCCGAGGGCAGAGCGAGGGTGATGAGAAAGCGTTCGGGATGCCCCCCCATGGCGGCGAAATCTGAGATGACCCGGGCAACCGATTTCCAGCCGATCGCACGCGGTGGACTGTCCGGAAGGTAATGAACATTCGCGACGAGCGCGTCGGTTTTTAAAAGCTGGAGTGTGGGGAAGTGTGGGCCGAGATCAATCACGGCACAGTCATCGCCCGGACCAGCTGCCGCAGACGAGTCCCGAGGGACGAGACCTATCAGCCGCTCGATCAGGGCATCCTCTCCGATGTCGCGGAGTGTGTTCACTAAATGGGATCTAGCGGGAGGTGAAAATAACGGGCGGCGATTTGCACTAACACCGTCGCGCCGTTGAAACAAAAATGCACAGCGATGGGCGCCCATAACGAACCGGTTTTTTCGTAGATCAATACGAGTAGGCAGCCGAAGAGGAAGAGTGGCAGCAAGGCACTCAAGCTGCCGTGAGCAGAGGCAAAGATGAGCGCGGAAAAAATTCCCGCCGCCCATGGTCCGGCGAATTTTTTAGCGGTCGGATAGAAATAACCACGGAAGACAAGTTCCTCACAGATCGGAGCGGCGATGACGGCAGCGAAACCCATCAGCCCGAGCACCCAAGGATCGGTGGAGGTTTGCAACAGCTTGACGGTTTCCTGCACGGACTCGACGCCGAATGATTCCATCCATTTCATGTAACCCGTTGCTTGGAGAGTGCCGAAAAAAAGCCACATCATCAAAACCGCGCCGGGTGCGATGAGAAACACCCAAGGCCACGAGCGCCAACGAAGGCCAAGCCAATCGACGGGATGAACACGCATGGCCATGACAAGCAGGACCGCCCCCGCTATGAAGAATTGAAATCCGATAGATGCAATCAGTGCCTTCGAATCAAGCACGAGATCCGCCTTTTGCGATGCGCGCACCGAGCTGATGACTAAGGCGAGGAAAACCAAGTAGATCACTCCGATCCCGATCAAATCTAATGGCTGATAAAACCACGTGGGAACTTTTCCAGTCGTAATCGCCGCAGGTGTATCAGAGGAGGCCGGAGATGGGTAAGGCGATTCCTGATCTTCTGGCCCCGGCTCCAAGTTGCCTACAACCATAGAATTTTTTACCCGTAGTTGCCTTACCACCGAGCTACTTGCGAATATTCCAAGGGCCGCGATGAAACAGGTGGTCAGGACAAGTTCTGTGGGATCTGACATGGGCGGTGACTGCGCTGGGGAAACTGCGATGGCTGAACGAGACCGCCAATGGAAAAAACGAACGAATGAAGGATTAGTGATTTATAAAACCAGAAGGTCAAGAGATGCTTGCATTTTTACAAAATTCACGGAAAGCTTGTGGATTATTAAAAAAACATCAGTAGATATGATTCAGCCGGGTAATCCATATCGTACGATTTTGCGGCGGGAGTATCCAGAGCCATTGATCGCGCTGTTGGCGTTTGTTTTAGGGATCTGGCTATGGGATCATTATTTCGGTAAAAACGAGGGTTACGCGCCGGGAACGGAGGAAATCGCGCTGGTCAAAATTGATCGGGATTTGCGCCTAGCGGATGCGATGGCAGACGATTCGACTTGGTTAAGATGGTTGGCGGAGGTCGATCAGCCCGCAGTGGCACGGCGTGACGCGTTGAAAGTTTTACAAAAACTTTCGAATGAGAAGTCGATCAGCCCGCGCGGAATCGAAGCGTTTGCGATTGTCAGAGCGGAGCAGGACGGCTTGCCACTGGAGCAAACTTTGAGTGGGGACCTGCAAGGGCAACTGATCTCGGATTTCGAGGAAACATCGCACCAGTTAGCAAATCACAAGGGCACTTGGTGGCATGCGAAATTGATAGAAACAACGGAGAAAACCACACCGCCCGTAGCGAATTGGAGGCCGGTGTATGGCGCAGATTGCCTTCGGCTCAAAACCCGCACGGTGATGGTGAGATCGGCAGTGTGGCTGTTAGGATTCGTGGGGCTGTTTTTTCTACCTGGTGTGTTAGGCCGATTGAAAAATGCGATTCATGCGAAGCCAACAGGCTACGGTGGGGCGTGGCCGCTGACGCTGGGCTTGATGGTTTTTATGGTCGCGACTCTGGCGTGGATCGGATTCAGCATGACATTGGAGTTAGGAATCGACGCGGTCGCTGGACTGCCGCCGTGGCTGGGGATTTTCCTCGATTCCTCCGCACGCGTGCTGCCTACCCTCATTGCGCTGGCTCTGCTATTTCGGAGGCCATCACACGCGGTTCGCGTCTTGGGAATAAATCGTCCCATCGCGCCCGGTGCGATTCTGGGGATTTTCGCCCTCTTGATGATCATCGATCAGATTTTGCGAGTGGTTTTCAACAATGCTGGGGCGGCTGAGCCGGGTGGCGGACTCAGTCACGGAGATGCGGGTCTCTGGGGGCTTGCTTTCATGATTATTTCGGCTTGCGTGTTAGCGCCCTTGGCTGAAGAGACGCTCTATCGAGGTGTGCTTTTCCGTTCGTTTTGGAATCGGTTAGGTGTGGTCCCTGCGGCTTTTCTATCATCCGTGATTTTTGCAGCACTGCATTTTTATGATGGTTACGGCTTGGCGAGCGTGGGGATTTTCGGGTTTACCTGCGCCCTGCTTTATGCGTCCTCCGGCTCTCTCACTTCGGTGATTGCCCTTCACTTGCTTTATAATACATCGATCAAAATTCCAGAGTGGATCGTCTATCATGCGCCGCTGCGCTAACCCTCAGACTCGGTACGATTTCTCATGAAATCCGCGACTTGGGCGAAAAACGGATCGAGGAAACTGCGCGCATTCGCGGGAATTTCCGTTTCATCCATGGCAGAGCCCATCAACTCTAACCAGCGGTCGCGCTCGGCGATCCCGATTTGGAATGTGACGTGCCGCATCCTCAAGCGTGGGTGTCCACGCTTCTCCAGATAGTCGGTCGAACCACCCAGTCGGAATAACAAAAACCCGGCTAAGCGTTCTTCCGCACCCTCCCAATCGTCGCCCGGATACATCGGGCCGATCAGGTCGTCCATCCGGACACGGCGGTAAAATGCAGCGACCATCCGGCGGATCCCCGCTTCCCCGCAGCTTGCCATCACCTCCGCTTCATTCATGCGAACAAGTGAGACTCGATTTCACAATCCTAGGGCAAGTACCGTTTTGATCCGCACGGCGATTCGGCCACGGCATTTTCTTTTTGAAGGGAATATCCGCATAGGTTCCTGATTTCGAAAAAATCCTAGACAAACCTCCCCGATTCGACTCTGGTGGGGTTGGA
>JAYVNE010000205.1:0-10254 GCA_043758615.1 Akkermansiaceae bacterium | reverse complement strand
AGTGTTAGAAATCGTAAAAGATGTTTCCTCTCTCGGCATGGAAGTCTGCGTGACCCTCGGTGAACTTGGCCCGGAAGAGGCCGTCGCACTTCGCGAGGCGGGTGTCACCGCTTACAATCACAATCTCGATACCTCTCCCGAACACTACCCTAACATCGTCACCACCCACACTTACGAAGACCGCCTCCGCACGATCCGCAATGTGCAGGACGCCGGAATGTCCGTCTGCTGCGGGGGGATTCTTGGCATCAGCGAGACCATCACCGATCGCCTCCGCTTGCTCGAGGTCATTTCCAGTTTCAACCCACAGCCAGAAAGCGTGCCGATCAATTCCCTCATGCCGATGCCCGGCACCCCTCTGGCTAACAACCCGCAGGTCGATCCCTTCGACCTTGTCCGGATGATCGCATGCGCCCGCATCGCCGTCCCGGGAGCGAAAGTCCGCCTATCCGCAGGCCGCACTCGTCTTTCTGATGAAACCCAGGCGCTTTGTTTCTACGCTGGGGCAAACTCAATTTTCTACGGCGAAAAACTCCTCACCGCCGAGAATCCGGGCGCGGAAAAAGATAGGGCGCTCCTGAAAAAGCTCGGGCTCGAAACCCTCCAACCGTTTCCCGCCATGGAGGCCCCTGAGCGCGATGCGGCGATCCCTGCAAACCCGGCAGTCTGCGAGCACGCGGGATGCTGCAGGTGATGAAAAAATCTAAAAACCCGTTCTGGACAGGTCGCGAGAGCTTGCCTAGTTTCCCGGCCTTTCCACCCTACATTATGATCCATAAATTCATTCCTGGCGCATTGGCCCTCGGCCTCATCGCCTCAGTATCCGCCGCTGCCGATAAAAAACCTGCTGTTGAAGCTCCTGCAAAATCAGAAGCAACCACTCCAGCCATCGAAGTTCCCGCCAAGCCAAAGCTGGATCCGGCTGTCATCAAGGCAGACTCCTCTTATGCACTTGGTTTCCGCACGGGGGGGAGCTTCGCCCAACAGTTCGGGAAATTCGGCGTGAGCGCTGCGGATCTTGACAGCGAGAATTTCATCAAGGGATTCTTGGTCGCTCTCAAGGGCGAAAAGCCAGAGCTTGCAGAAGCCAAGCTTCAAGCTGCGATGGAAGCCCTCGGCGAAATGCTTCAAGGACGCGAAAAAGAATCGTCTGCCAAAAACCTCGCGGATGGCAAAAAGTTCCTCGAAGAAAACGGCAAGCGCAAGGAAGTCACCACCACCAAGAGCGGTCTTCAATACGAAGTTCTCGCCAAGGGCGGCGACGAAAAATACGTCGCTCCGAAAGAAAGTGATAAAGAAGGTGCCTCTCCCGGGAAGCAATTCATGGTGAATTACAAAGGCACTCTGATCAGCGGCAAGCAGTTCGATGCTTCTCCTGAAGGTGCCCCCGTTCCGATGACCCTTCAAGTCGTCGAAGGTTTTAAAGAAGCTCTCACCACCATGCCGGTCGGTGCCAAGTGGAAACTCTTCATGCCGAGCAATCTTGCTTATGGCGAAGAGCGCCGCAGCGCCGACATCGCACCTAACAGCGTGTTGATTTTCGAACTTGAGTTGGTCAAAATCCAAGACGCACCCGCACCTACTGAAGGTGGTATGCCAATGATGCCACCCGGCGGCCCGGGAGGCGCTCCAGAGGGTGCTCCAGAAGGCCAATAACACTTCCCTCGATTCTGATTTTCACAAAAGGCTGCCGGTGACCCCGGCAGCCTTTTTCTATCGGGAATCCTGCCGTCTAGCAGAGAAATGAGCTATTTGAATAGCGCCTCCACCCCCATCGCAGACTTGCGTAAGAATTTTGGCATCGACTCAGGATTTCGGGGATGAAAAACGCGGAAAACAAAACCTAACAATCCGAGAGTAAACAGGTGATCGAGCAGACGATAGCCGCGCTTCCGACGAAGTAAGAGCCCCACGCCCCACGATAGAGTCCGCCGTTTGAGTTTGAATGGCTTAAACGAGACCTTCACCCGATAGCGCTGACGGATGCTGCTAGGCCAGCGCTGTTTGTAGCGTTTCTTGGCCATGGTGATCTGACCGGACAAGCGTTCGTCGAAAGGCAGAAAATAATACCGCCGTGCTAGCATGATCAGAGAAAAAAAGTCCCGCATGTGCTCGATGTCGTCTATCGGCAATTCAGCCTCACGTGCGAGCGCGATCATGCGAGGAAACAGTTCCGCAGCGGCTTCTCCGTTGCGGAGCGCGCGTTCGGGATCGGTGACGAAATGGCGAAGGACTTTTTTCACCGCATGATTGATGAAGAGTGAATCCCAATAGACGTGCAGCATGGGCGGGATCCTCACACGTCTAAAAAACAACTTCTGCCGGGCGAAATCTTCAACGTAGAAAAGCTCATCAATTAAGACATCCGCATGCAACAAAAGCTCTAACACTGACCGTGCCCGCTCCTTTCCTAACAAATCATTCATGGTGGTTTCCACCGACTTGCCATGTTTGAAAATGCCGATGGCGACTGCGGTATTCAGCCGGATCCAGATGTCGCGGTTTTCTTCTTCAAGAAAGGCCAGGCGACGGAAGCGGTGCCACCCGCCGGTCTGACACCAAACGGACATTCCCACCATGTTGTCCGCAGCGGCAAGATCACGGGCGAAGCGCTCGCAATCCCGCCCGATGAAGGAGGGGTATTCGCCGGCACCTTCGTATTCACGGCGTGCTTGCAGCTCGATGATCTTGCGTTGTTTCACTTGGAAAAACGCGCGGTTGAGAGGTAAGTAGCGGAAGAAGTCGCTTTCCCCGTGCTTCATGGAGACGATGAAATTGGGCGAGTCGAGTCCTCTCAAAGTTTCCGCTAGCGTATCGCGATGCCAGATGAGATCGCCGATTTTGTGGGCACCGACCGTCCAGGTGCGCAGGATGAGTTGCTTATCGCGTTTTTCAAATTCGGGCAACAAACCTGCGAGAAGCCTGTTAGTTTCCTTCGCATTGCGCAAGTGAAGGTGGGTGCGGATCGGATCGCGCACGTCGTTTCCATCGCTCTCGCCGATTCTCAGAATTAACCCTTCTAAGAGTGGAAAATCATCGAGCACGCTGCAAACGAGGTTGCGGTAATACTTGCCCAGCGCTTCAGGGGCGTTTCCAAGTCCTTCAATGACAGCCGGGGTCGTCGGTAGAACGTCGGTCGTGAGGAAAATTTTCAGCCCGAACTCATGATGAAGGATTGAAAAAAGCGTCCGAAATTTTTGCGGAAAATCGTGATTTGACCGGCAATTTCCGGCTCATGCAGTGGATGCGGAGCCAAATGGGCAAGATCGTCCAGCGTGACAGCATTGTATCCTTGCTCGGTGATTTGCCAGGCAAGGCGACGCAGATCGTCCTCGATTCGCTGCCATTCCGTTTCCCCCGCCTTGGCTAAGTGAACAAATGGGATTTTCGACCAGTTGATTCGCCGCTTCTCATATCCGCGGAAAAACGGACCAATCGCGTCGATAATAAACAAGTCCATCTTGAGTTCCTTGTGATTCTTGGACGAGAGCTATCGTTCCACCAGAATCCTTTTATGTCAAAAGCGTCACATTCCGAGCGATTCCCAGCTTGTGAAAAATTTCACAATCCACTTGAGCGCACGCCAGCCGGAGGGCATGTTCCCCGCAGTTGCAACGCACCATGGTCAGTCCTTCCTCCAATACCGTCCACACCGCCTACGATTCGAAAATCGAAGGCAACGTGATTATCACCCGCGTGGATGCCGCCATCAACTGGATGCGGAAAAACTCGCTGTGGCCGATGCCGATGGGCCTTGCCTGCTGCGCGATCGAGTTAATGGCCACCGCATCGAGTCGATTTGACATTTCCCGCTTCGGCATGGAAGTCATGCGTTTTTCGCCGCGCCAAGCTGATGTGTTGATTGTTTCTGGCACCGTGACCTATAAGATGGCGCTCGCAGTGAAACGGATTTGGGACCAAATGCCGGAGCCCAAATGGTGCATCGCCATGGGCGCTTGCGCCTCTTCCGGCGGCATGTATCGCAGCTATGCGGTGCTGCAAGGGATCGATAAACTTATCCCGGTGGATGTCTATATTTCCGGGTGCCCGCCGCGGCCGGAAGCACTCATCGAAGGCTTAATGAAGCTCCAAACTAAAATCGAGGGAGAGCATTCCACCCAAGAACAAAAGAAGACGTTCATCGACGAGGTCGCGTAATTTTTCCAACAGAAACTTTCAAAATGTCAGCAGCAGCCGATGTCATCAAGCTCCGTGAATTGTTCGGAGAAAAGATTTGGGAAACGCTCGAATTCCGCGGCGAGCAGACGGTGCGCGTAGAGCTTGGGTCCCTGCATGAGGTGCTTGCAAGGTGTCACAAGGATCTCGGCTATGAGATGATTTTGGATATTTCCAGTCTCGATCACTTCGGCGATGATCCACGTTTTGAGATGGTTTACGAAATCGCCACGCTCGATGATTCCAAGCACTTGCGGATCAAAGCAAAAGTGAGCGAGGACGAAACGGTGCCGAGCGCAACTGACATTTGGGTCGGCGCAGATTGGCATGAGCGTGAGGTGTGGGACATGATGGGGATTCCGTTTAGCGGTCACCCTAACATGAAGCGAATCTTGATGTGGGAAGGCTATCCGTTTTTTCCGCTGCGCAAAGATTTCCCTCTAGCAGGCCGCCCAACGGATCTTCCAGATGTGGCATTCACCGGTGTCGCGCCACTCGAGGGTGGTCCATTTGTCACCAGCGCTGGCGCGGAAGACACCGTTCGGCGTGAGCCACGTGCGCGCGTGGTGGACTGATTTCCGCTTTCAACCTCAAACAGTCCACCCCATGTCATGAAATCGACTGGTGGATTATGTTCCATTGCTGCGGACAATTTGAGGCAGCTCTCTCGCTCGCCTGCTTCACTGGCGGTGGCGGGGACCATTGTGGCGATCCATGGTTGGGTGAGCGCAGCGGGAGGGCCGCTCAAGCCGCCGGTATGGGCGGTTTATGAAGCGCTGGGACTCACGAGAGAGGGCGTTTTTGCAGGCAAAATCTGGAAAATTCTGAGTTACGGATTTCTTCACGGGTCGTGGTGGCACGTGTCACTTAACGCACTTTTCGTTTTGTTAGTCGGGGCGCGTATTGAATCCATCGCGGGACATCGGGCGATGTTGAAGACGGCGTTAGGCGGGGTCGTTGGCGGTGCGGCAAGCCATTTACTATTGGCTGCGGGAGGGCATAACGCGCCATTGTTAGTAGGCTTTTCCGGCGGATGCATGGCCTTGTTGTTGCTACTAACGACTCTATCACCGCAATCCCGGATGATGCCGCTGCCGGTCTCGGGGAGAAGCTTGGGGCTAGGAGTCTTGGTGGCGGAGCTTTTACTCGCTTTGGTGCATCCCGACTTAAATCTGCCAGGTTTTTCAAGTGTTGGAAAAATGCTCATCGCTCACGGCATGGGCTCATGGTTTGAAATGGGCCATGCCTGTCATTTCGGTGGCAGCATCACCGGCTGGCTTTATGGACGTTGGCTCTTGCGTCCGCGGATTACGCTGAAACGCCTCCGCGCCGATCGTGAACGGCGGGAGGCGAAGTAAGTTTCAGCAAATTTGAATTCTATCGGAAGCCCTGAGTGGCCTTGTCTTCGCCTTTGTCTCTATCGCGCTTGTTAGCTTCGTGTCTTGATTCGTGGGAGTGCTGAGGGGCTTGATTTTCCAAGGCACTCTGGCGTCCTCCACTCGGTGCGCCGAGCTGTGGCCGCTGCATTTCAGTGTTCCTTGATCGTTCCGATTGCTGGCGGGACTGCGACCTTGGCTGATTGTAGTCATTCACCGGCGAATTGTAGCGGGACTGCAATTGTGAATGGCGTCTGCTTTGCTCGGCTTGGGGTTGCGTTACTGAATCCGCCCGATATTGCGGTGTCGCCTCACGCGGGTAGGACGGCCTGTTATAGGGTGAATTGTATTCGTTAGATGACCTTCTTCCCTGAGTATGATCGCGCTGTTGCTCTGCGCGTTGGCCACGCGAAGGCTCGCTGCGAGTGGGTTGTTCGCGGACTTGATCTGCCCAGCCGTAGCTTGAATTTCGATAGGCACTTTCGCGGTTGCGATAATTTGGCACCGTGACGTTGCGGACGCCGGTGGGTGGAGGGCAGTAACCATTTCCCGAGCGCCAGCCATGAGGATGCGGACAACCGTAAACGATCGGCGGGCGATATCCGATTGGGTAGTATCCATTCAAATAAGGGTCATAATAACAGCGACGTCGGTAGTCGTAATAACTGTAACAGCTTGGATCGTAACCCCAGCGAGAATCGCCGGTGGAGACAAAGAGCGAAGTGCTGAATGAGCTTCCGCCGTAGCCGTAACCATCCCCATAACCTCCGCCGTAGCCACTGCCATAATCCCCACCGTAACCTCCGCCGGAATATCCGCGAACAGACGATGACGATGACGCATAATAGGGATCATATGCACAGGAGGTGAATGCAAGAAATGCCGCAGCTCCCACTGCGACACTGACAACCAAGCGAAGATTTTTCTTCATGGGCATACGACAGCACGCAGGAAGGATTTATTCGAAAGGTTTTTCACGGAAATTTCATTCCGTTACTTCGATAAGTTGACACAGGGGGCGATTCTTCGGTTTGCTGTTGCACAATCTCATGATCGTACCAAATGCAGCAATTCTTGTAACCGGAGGAGCGGGTTACATTGGCTCCCACACCGTCCGCCTTCTCGCCGGTCAGGGCCGTAAGGTCGTTGTTCTGGACAATCTCGTTTTCGGACACGACCAAGCAATCGTTGACCCAGGTGTAGAGCTAGTAGTGGGCGATGTGGGCGATCAGGATCTCGTCCGCTCGCTTTTCAAAAAGCACAATTTCGCAGCGGTGGTGCATTTTGCCGCCTATGCCTACGTCGGGGAATCGGTGACGAATCCGCTGAAATATTATCAAAATAACACCGCAGAGCCGATCAAGCTGCTCCAAGTGATGCAGGAGTGCGGCTGCAAGGTTTTCGTTTTTTCCTCCACTTGTGCGACTTACGGCGTGCCGGACAAACTTCCCATTACCGAGACCAACCAGCAGAATCCGATCAACCCCTACGGCCAGAGTAAGCTGATGGTGGAAAAAATCCTCGCCGATTGCGATACCGCATGGGGCCTTCGCAGCGCGTGCCTCAGGTATTTTAACGCCAGCGGCTGCTCGCCGGATGGCAAAATCGGCGAGGATCACGAGCCTGAAACCCATCTGATTCCGCGAGTTCTGATGGCGGTGACTGGCGAAATCGAATACCTCGAAGTTTTCGGCACTGATTATGACACACCGGACGGCACCTGCATCCGGGACTACATTCACGTTGAGGATCTGGCGGATGCCCACGCCCGGGCGCTGGACCATCTAGCAGCAGGGGGCAGTTCGGTCCGTTGTAATCTCGGAACCGGAGTTGGCGTCTCGGTGAAGGAAATCATTTCCGCCGTTGAAGAGCTCACGGGTAAGACGGTTCCCATCAAATACGGTCCTCGCAGGGCAGGGGACCCCGCCTCATTGGTGGCCGATCCAGCGCTGGCAAAGGAGCTCCTTGGCTGGGTGGCCAGCCGCAAGGATATCCGCGATATGGTAGGCCCCGCGTGGACCTGGATGAGCGCCCCAGGTGGCGGAAGATATCCTCCAAATCAAACAACAACGTAATGGCGATGTATTGACATTTCCACTTGTGCTCGTTCCAAAACAGAGGCAATTTCTCATAACCCTATTTTTAAACCCATGAACTCATTTGTCTCTGACACTCAGATCAAACAGCGTTGTAACGCCTTCACCTTGGTAGAGATGCTTGTAGTGATTGCCATCATGTCCATTTTGATGACCGCTGGTGCGATCGGGATTGGTGGCATGGGAGGAAAGGGAGTATCAAGTGGTGTGGCAACCGCTGAGGCGCTATTTTCGGAAGCCCGAGCAACAGCCGTTGGGAAAAACTTGCGGACTTGTGTGTTGATTGCCAAAACGCTGACAAACACTCCTGCCGATGACTTGCGCCGCATCTTAATTGCGACAGAGGAGATTGATACCGTCACCGGCGCGGCCAAGGATCCTACCAACCCGACTCCAAAATGGGAGCTCACGAGCCGTGGTGCGGTTCTGCCGGATCAAATTTTTTTCAGCGATAAATTTAGCAAAAAAGAATACAAAGCCGGGGCAACGATAAACACAATCCTGTCGTCGAGACTGGTGAGCCCGAAAACCGCTTTTGAAGGAGAATATTACATCTATCAGTTTACTGGGCAGGGAATTTTGACGGACCCAAGCGTTTCAAATTACGCTGGCCAAGCCAGTTTCATCATCGGTAATGGAACACGCAATCTCTCCAAGTCCTCTTTAACCGCACCGCCGAAAGTCACCTCGGCAAGCAAGCGCGATTTTGGTGGTTTCGTGATCTGGAGGAATGGCTGGGCTTCGGTCTTCCGGAATCCAGACCAAATGGACTCCAAAATCAAGTCGCTGGCATCAGGAACCGCTTTCTAAAATATGAAACCTTCACCTACTAAAAGCCTCAGCGGCTTTACTCTTCTCGAAACTGTGATTGCCATAGGTGTTCTCGCCGTGCTGCTTACTGGGTTTATGGTTGTGTTTGCACCTGCGGCCGCAGGCATCCGTAAGTCGATCAATGTGCAGGAAGTGGATCGACTGGCGTCCACCTTGGAGCAGGAACTGGTGAATCTCCGACCCAACGAGAGCACGGGCACCATTAAAACCGGATTTGATAAATCATTCGAGTGGATTAAAAAATCAAACACGGCGACTGATGCAATTTTCGTCTATCAATATCGAGGTGATTTGAAAGCTGCCCTTCGCTCTGACAAGACTCCAGCGCCCTTGGCTGACGTCATTGGTAAAGTGGTTGGAAAGGACTATGTCGTAGTTCCTATGGCGCGGCGGAATAGTGATAAATTGTTCACAGACGATCTCAAGGGCATAGAGGGCGGCGTGTATCTGGTAAAATGCACTCAGTTAGTATTTACTGGCGGTAGTTTAGGTTTAGGCACTCCCGGAACGATCAAGGATCCTAAAGGAGTGGTTGCATCGGTCACGTCCACCGATACTTACCCCGAGGCAGTGATCGCCTTTTCCGCTGAGTTTTACAACCTTCCTTCAAATTCTCCGTCATTCTTTAGCGGTACGGCTTTTTCAAAAGCTTATACTAACGCAAAAACCCCGGTGTTCACCCGCAACCTCGCCGTCCGTCGGTAATTTAATTTTTGGAAACTTTATATGAAAACCCAATCGAAGTCTCGTTCAAAACACGGCTTTACCCTGCTGGAGCTTATGGTCGCGATGGCGATCACCAGTATCATTGTCACGGTGCTGGTCTCTATCACCTCCATCGCCCTTGATACGTGGAATCGCAGTCGAGCGGAGCTTCGCGCTTCGCGACAGGGGAAAATGATGGTTGATTTCATGGCCCGCGATTTTGAGGGGCTGGTGACCCGCCGGGGCAATAACAGTGAGTGGCTATCGGCCATCAGTCCAACGCCCCTTCCGGGTAATAAATTGTTAAGCACCAACGCCTCGAGACTGGTTTTTTTCTCTTCTGCGACGGATCGGTATGACGGACAAATCGGCGTCGACGGTAAAGACTTGGGCGGCGATGTGTCCTGTGTGGCCTATCAACTCGACTATAAAGACCCTATTTCGACCGGCTACGAGACTTTCGTTCTGAGCCGTTTGCTGGTGAACCCCAATGACGCCTTTACGAAGTTGCTGGGGCAAACAGACACTACAGTTGCGGCAAAAACTTTGGATAAGGTGTTCACTACTGCCTATCCCACAGCGACGGTTTCCGACCCGACAAACTTCGTTTGTGAGAATATCTATCAGTTTTCTCTGACCTTTAATGTGCAATACACCGCAACGGGTGCGACCACGGTGACCAATCTGCCAATCACTATCGGCCAGACGAATGCCGCGCAAACCACCAATAGCCTCAAAATCACCGGAGCAGGAGTCGTCGCGGGAATTACGGGTGTGACCGCAGCAGAACTGGCGACTGGCCGCATTACCACGGTGCAAATCTCGGTGACGGTGCTGTCGGACTTCGGTATCGACCAAATGCGCTCACGCTTCAAAACAACACCTACCTCAACGGATTTAGCGAAGTTCCTTGCAAAGAATTCCTTCCAATACAGCAAGCTCGTCCAGCTTCCAGGCATGTGATCTGGACTGCGGCAGCCTGCTCTGCCCATTACCCACAAATTGTTTGGTTTCGAAATATTCGATACGCCTCGGTAATATCCTCGAGTCTCCGCAGGCCGCGCCACAGG
>JAYVNE010000204.1:0-3329 GCA_043758615.1 Akkermansiaceae bacterium | reverse complement strand
CGTCCCGCGTGGTCGCTGGCTTTTGGAAGCCGTCCGTAGGCGATCACGACACCCCCGGCGCGGACGAAGTCGCGGGCTTTGAGAAGGGTGGTGAAATGCACGGCTGCCATTCCCGGCATCAGCAGCACGCGGTAACTTCCGCCCGCCACCTTGAGCGCGCCATCTTCGCAGATGGAGCGGGTGATGGAATCGGAGTCGATGAAATCAAAGTCACAGGCATGATCGAAGAGCATTTTCCCGAGGCGGAATGCCGTTTCATCCGCACCTGCGCCGGGTGTCTCTTCATCATCAAGAGAGCTGTTGCCGATGTGAGCAACGACCCGACAGAAAGCAGTGTCGGCGGCCTCCACATCCAGCGACGCGATCGGATAGACCATCGCCACATCACAACGATGGTGACCCTGCGCCAGTATCCAGCACATGCGCGTCAGGTATCCGTTGACCGCTTGCGAATGCTCCCAGTAAGGCTGACGGAAATGGAAATCCGGCGGCGCCCACTCCCACCATCCGCCGCGCGTTGAGTAGTAGAGACCATGGAGATTTACCACCGTCGCACCATAGGCAAAGTCCTCTCGAATCGCCGCGAGCACATCCGCAGGTGTCGTTCCCCAGCCGCTGGAATGGAAGGCCTCCACCCACACCCGAGGGCGCTGATAAAGCTGGGCGATGGAGCTGTTGACCTTGAGCCCCTTGAACGCGCGTGCGCCATGGATGTTCGGATCGTCGCAGCCCGGTGCGGAAAACCAGCGCATCGCCCGGAAGTAGTCGCCGTAGTGGGAGCGACCGATGGCGATGTCCCCGCGCCCGGAATTATCATGCCCGAACAAAGTTCCGCGTTCCTCATGCCAGCGGAAGACCGGCTTGAAATAGCATTCCTCGATCCTCGCGGAAACTGTGTCCGCGTAGTCGAGCCGGATCTTTTCCGTCGTTTTTCCCATGTCGTGCCACAGCGCCGGGAGGAGGGGATAGAGATCGTATCCCTGCTTTGCCGCGAAGGCCTCGAACAGTCGATTTGACCAAAACGGCATGCGCCCGCCGAAGTCGAGCTCGTCCTGAAAAAACAGATCAAGCGTCGTCCCGAAATGATCTGGGCACTCCCGCTCGAAAGGGGAGTAGAGTCGCTCGATGGCGCGGGAACCGGCTTCCGGATGCATGGGATCGAACGGACACAGTCGTGTGAAAACCATGCTGACGAACCAATCCCCGGACGGCGTGCGCCATACGAGTTCTCCATCCACCACGCTGCGGCTGAGCGGAATGTGCCTATCAAAAAGTGGCGTTCCCGCATCGATGGGATAAGCCCACGCGCCGATGACCATGGTGTTCGGTTCGGCAGCGAGACGCACTTCAGAATCACCCGCAATGATGCACGAAGAACAGCCCATCTCGCCGCCCTGCATGTCGGGTGTTTCGCGTCCGATGGATTCTAAGATCGGCTGAACCAACGTGTAGTCTTGGAAACCGGCGGTCATTCCCCGCTCGCGGCACGCATCGAGAAACCAGCGGAAGAAGTCCCACCACTGAGGGGAAAACAGCGGCGGATCTCCGGCAACGCTGGAGCCATCCGGATGATGCGGGTAACTGACCACCGTCCGCCGCACTCCCTTTTCCCGCAGTCGGTCGAGCTGCCATGCCATCCGTTCGCGGTCTAGCTGCTCACCTGCCCACCAATAAAAAGGCACCGGTCCGTAACAAGCCGGTGGTGCTTTGAACTGAGAAAGCATGTCGCCAATGGCTGACTCATGACTGGTGGCTGCGTTCAGCAAGGTGGATGGATTTCCCGGAACGATTCGCACGCTGGATCGTGGCACGAAACATTCAACAGTGTCCAACATTGGAGTGAAAAATCTCGTTTGGCGGTGCTTCTGAACGCATCAGGCAGCCGCTGGCGAGGCTCCGACTTGCCAGAACAAAATCACCCTCCGCAGGTTTCTCGATCTCTCCCGGGCCCGTGGGAACTGCCCCGCCCTCCCTGACGAGCTTTGGCTGGAAGCCGGCATCCGCCGTTGCCTGGGCTTGTTCCAAAGCCCCTGGCAGAACAGCCGCCTTCACCGCCACCAAATACGCCACCGGCCACATTTACAGTCTCTGCTTGCGAAGTCACGGCATGACCCATCTGACAGTTAGCGATCAGATCGAGCGCAAGGCGCAAACTCTTGCCCTGCGTGACGAGGACTCCAAGACCAAGGGCTGCGGGGGACTGACGAATCGGCAAAAGGCCATCCAGCGTCTCACTCAGCGCACCGTAAAGTTTATCCGCTGGTTGAAAAATCATTTGGATACCAAGCGCACCTGGCCCCAAGCTCTGGGCCGTCTCGCCAAGATCTATGCCACCTCATGAGATCAATGTTGGACACTGTTGCATCGTCGATCAAATCCTCGGCTCGACGATCGGGAGCGCCAGCCCCAGCGAACCCGGCGGCGGGCTTAGCCTTGGAGATGAGGGATTATGGGGGCTGGCGTTCGCGCTGGTCTCGGCTTGCCTATTGGCACCGGTGGCGGAGGAGATTCTGTATCGGGGCGTCTTATTCAGATCGTGCCGAAATCGCTTGGGCCTGTTGCCCGCAGCGATGATGTCATCGGCCATTTTCGCCGTCCTTCACTTTTATGACGGTTATGGCCTGCTGAGTGTCGGGTTGTTTGGGTTTTCCTGTGCGTTTCTCTATGCCGGCACAGGTTCCCTCACCACGGTGATTGCGCTGCACATGCTGTATAATTTTTCGATCAAAGTCCCGGAGTGGGTCGTTTACCACGCGCCGCTTGGCTGAAATCGCTGCGAGATTACCGGTCCGCCTGGTTTCTCATAAAATCGGCAACCTGGGCAAAAAAGGGATCCAAGAATCCTCTGGCGTCTGGCGACACCCCGGTTTCTTCCATCGCGGCGGTCATCAGTTGCAGCCAACGATCCCGTTCGGCGATGCCAATCTTAAACGTGATGTGGCGCATCCGCAGCTTGGGGTGACCCCGGTTCTCCAAGTAGCGAGTGGAGGCCCCGAGGCGAAATAGCAAGAACTCGGCGAGGCGCTCTTCCGAACCCTCCCAATCCTCCGCTGGATACATGGGCCCGATCAGTTCGTCGGTCCTGACTCCCCGGTAGAATGCCGACACCATGTTGCGGATTCCCTGCTCCCCACAAATCTTCATGACCTCGGCCTCATTCATGCGGCAAACTGATTCTCATGGGTCCATCCAAGGCAAGTTCAATTCAGCGAAGATTGCGTATCGGGGAAGGCATTTTCTTTTTGAAGGGAATATCCGCATAGGTTCCTGATTTCGAAAAAATCCTAGACAAACCTCCCCGATTCGACTCTGGTGGGGTTGGATGAATG
>JAYVNE010000203.1:0-28106 GCA_043758615.1 Akkermansiaceae bacterium | reverse complement strand
GCGGTATCCCTGACCCACATCCAACGTGACGTTCCAGTAGCCAGAGTGAGGGACGGCGATCCGAACGGGAAACCGCTCGTAGGAGCCGCCGTAGTGGGTGAATCTCTGCCCAGACTTGAAGCTCCGAAAGTTGGAGTCGTCGGTCAGCATCACGTTGCATTGGGTGTCGGATTGAACAACGACAACGTCGCCGCCGTTCATGTGCTCTCGGGAGTGGATGAATTCCATGGTGGTGTTATTGGTGAGTCTGAAAATTCTCTAACGAACGACAAACTCACCCATGAGGCGGGCGGAGAAAACCTATGAATACCGACAAACCGACAACGCCCGACTCGTTGGGTGCAGCGACTGGTTCGGCCACGACGGACGCGCAACGAATGGACTGGCTAGAACGAAACCTAATGAGGATCAGCCACGACCGGGCAACCTGCTCGGTGGATATGAGCGGGCGCTGTGTGCGCGGGCAACTCGTGAATGAAGCGCGCGGAGCGAACGGCGGGCCGTGCTATTTCCGCGTGAATCACCGCAGTCTCCGTGAAGCGATAGACGACGCGATGCGGTGGCCGAACGCCTAGCTCTGGCACCCCTACCACTCAACGCCCCAAAACTATGCCTACTAAAAAATCACCATCGAAGCCAAGCAACCCCGCCAACCAGAAGGCTGGTAGGGGATGTCCAGACGCGGCTTGTGTGTCCTCTTTTGTGCGGATGTTCAAGCCCCAATTCGCTGAACTCGTCGAGCGTGGCGAGAAGACGCAAACGGTGCGCCCGACACCTAAACGGATGCCGAAAACTGGAGACCGTATCAGCCTCCGCGCATGGTCTGACAAGCCATATCGCAGTAAACAAAAGCTGCTGTCGGAAGGCATTATCTCCCAAGTAGTCAATATCACAATCACAGCCGAGGCCGTCCTGATCCGGCCAACGCCGCAACTCACGATCCATGTGCCGCGTGGACCGTTTGCCGTCGCGGATGGATTCTCCTGCTGGGAGGAGATGCACCAGTGGTTCGAGCATCAACATGGACTGCCGTTCGATGGGGTTCTGATTTCTTGGACGAACGTCTCAGAGCACACGACCCCACGAAACGAAGCCTAACACCATGGAGCACCAAGAACCAATCTCGAAGCCAGACATCCCTGCAAACAGTAAGACTAATGGGGGTCGTGTGTCTCGTCTTGTTCGTGGTCTTTGGTGCTGGACGCTGGCCAACGGGCGGAGCGTTCGGGCTTTGTGCTGGACGCTGCCGCAATATGCTTGGGGCAATCTCCATCCATTCCGGCACCGGAGCGAACCGACAATTCCGCGCTTGCTGTTGGGCCGGAAGCAATGGATCGCTGCCGCCAAGTGGGAACTCCCGCGACTGGACGTGTCTATCATGAACGGCATGGGCGAGCACTACGGCTACCCGCGCCATCACGCGTATGTCATTCTCTGGTGGAATCGCCGGGGCTACGTGTGGGGTGTTGAGTATTCCACGAACGTCGATGTGGAGGCACGGCGAAATAACGCTCCTCCTTCAAAATAAACCTTTACCGCCGTTGCCTCTCACGACTGGTTATGCCTCTTCCGAATTATGAAATACGACCTTAAAACACCCTGCTCCAACTGCCCGTTCAGGGCAGATGTGAAGCCATACATCCACCCTGAACGTGTGGAAGAAATCATCGGACAACAGTTCTCGTGCCACAAAACGACGACTTGTAAAGGCCGAGGGAACGACCATTCCGAAGCGCAACACTGCGCGGGATCACTGATCCTGCATGAGAAGATGGAACAGCCCCACCAGATGATGCGGATCATGGAACGTCTCGGCGGGTATGACCGCACGAAGCTCAACATGGATGCGCCTGTGTATGACGATGCGGAATCAATGATCGAAGCACATGAAGACGCTGAATATTCATTGGCATAACAGTTAATCTGGAGCAAAAGTGCTCCGTTAAAATCATTTTTTATTTTGGGCGAAGGAAGGGGCAATTATAGAAAATCCCCAAGCGAAGCCACATCACGCGGTTTAAGCTTTCGGTAAATTGCGTGGCATAGTTCGCTGCAATGGCCGACATATTGCATGGCTTTTTCCGCTGTAACATCCGCCAATGCGAAGCGGGTAATGATGGTCACCCGCAGTGAGTGGAAGGAAAGATCTTCAAGCCCTTGCTTTTCAAACCATCGGACCCAGTCTCGCGAGGCATTTTTCGGCATGTCCACCAGGTAAACAGCGCCCTCGTGTCTCCGGCGCTTTATCAGCGGCAGAAGGTCTGGGTGGAGCGGTGCCGGATGGAATTTTCCGCCCTTGATCTTGAAGGGGATCACGTTGGTCTCGGTATTGATTAGCGCCATTGGGACCTTGGCCTCTGTGATCCGACATCCTTGTTTGATCCCTACTAGCCACGAGTCACGCATCCATTGTTGTGTCTCTGGGAGAAGCAACGCTGCCTCGATGATCGCTTGTTCATTTCGTTCAATAGGCCGCTTCTCCGCCACGTCTTTCCGGCCTAGCCGCAAACGAGCGCATGGGTTAGCCAGTATCCACCCTTGGGAAAGAGATTCCTGCATGATGGTGCCTAAAATCCTCAGCTCCGTAAGAGCGGTGTTCCAATTCCCAAGCCGACGCCCCTCGTTTTCGCATGCCTTCGCATCCGTCCGCCATTTCATGTATTCATGGCAGATTCCATACGTCACCTCCTCCGGATGCAAAATTCCCTTTTTTCTAAAAAAGACTGATAGATGCGCCCACGCATTCACGGCACGATCCGCTGATCGTTTGTTAGTTTAGTAGTGCCCGATCCAGTTCGGCACCCAATTCCGCATGATCGCTGCGCCGCCATCGTTTTCCATTCGCTCCTCCTTGGCGGTTTCTAAGGCGATTCGCTGCTGGATTTTTCGCAGTGCTCCGGCACTATCCTTACGGATACCGGAAGACTCCGATTGCCAAAGCCCGTCAGCATCCTTGATCCGCAGCCAGTAATACGGGCTCTTCGCTCGCTCATAGTAAGAAGCCATGTAGCATGGTGTCACAAACACACCCATCAAACCAGAGCAAATATGAGCAAAAACAAGCAATTTCGCCTTGTAAAATCATTAAATTTGTTTCGGCGGTTCAAATCCGTCTCGGGCCACCACTTCACGCAGACTCGCGAGTCAGGACGATTAGGTGGTTGTTAAACGGCGTGCCTCCCCAGAGCGGAGTAATTTTGACTTTCCCAAAAGGCTTTAAGATTCGTTGGAAATCTTCGGCTGTCGGGTAATGCGTGGGTCCGGCCTTCATCCAAAAGGTGACTTTTGCGAGAAGATCACCGAGCACCGTAATTTTGAAGCGCAGCGATTCATCGCGGAGGCCGGAGCGAATCACTAACTTCCCGCCGGGTCCTACTCGCGATGCGGCAAGACTGAGCAGCGTTTCCTGTTCCGCGGGTGTGAAGAATTGTAGGATATCGAGAATACTCACATTTCCTTGGTGTTCTGGCAAACCGATGCGCGCATCATGATGAGAAAATGTTAGATTTTTTACCCCCGCTGCGCTCGCCGAGCGGGTGGCGGTGTTTACTTTTCTAACGTCATAGTCCAAACCATGAATCGGCACGAAGATGCCTTTTGCGCGAAGGAACAGAGCCAGTAATCCAAGCCCACAACCAAGATCTAACAATGGAAGATCGGACTCGCGGAGTTCGTTTTCTAACGCCGAGTAGAGTGGATCAGTCCGCAATTTAGCGGCAACGTAATGGGTGTCCCATTGACCGGGAAACAATGCTGCAATTTTACGAATTTCAGCTTCGTTCACGCGGAGGGCGGGTTGATGCTTTCGAGAGGATTTTCACCCCGGAAGAGCAGGTTGGGTAGCCTAACTAGAAAGGCGAAAAACAGCCGGATATGCATCCGTGTTAGCAGCACATTGTCGCGGATGTAGCGGAACTGGGAAATGCCGCCCTCTTCCTTGCTCGGATAACAGACCGGCGTCGGTAAGTTAACGATGGGCACTCCACGCCATGCCAAACGCACGGCGACTTCCGGGTCAAAATCGAAGCGTCGCGCAGATGTCGTCGATTCAAAAACCGCGAGCAGATCGGCGGCTGGATAGACTCGCATGCCGAAAAGCGAATCATCCACCCCCCAACCGAGCGTCTCAAGATTCGCCCAGAAATTGGAAACTTTACGGCCATTGACACGCAGGGCCGGGGCGGAGTCATCGAAAATCGGCCGTCCGAGAATGGCCGCTTCTGGATGTGCCGCAGAAAGTTTCAGGAACTCGGGGATGAAATAAGCCGGATGCTGGCCGTCGGCGTCGATACTCAAAATATGCGTGAATCCCGCCGCGATTGCCTCTCGTAAACCATGCAGAATGGCCGCGCCCTTGCCTGAATTTTTCTCTAGTCGAATCATCCTAAAATTCTCGTTCTTTATGGATTCGAGCAACTTTGGTGACTCATCCGTCGAACCATCGACCACCACCCACGTGGGAGTTTGATACGCCAGGACTGACGTCACCGTTTGCCGCAAGATGGGGCCAGTATTATAGCTGGGAATGAGAATGAGTGGGCGCACCTCGGGCATGTCGCCCTGCATTAAATGCCAAATCGGTTTCGGGCAAGCACCAGCGGACAATTAATCCAAGGCAGCGTCGATTTGCCGACGCAGCGGATGCGGTTTTGAAAGCTCTTGCTCGTAAACTGCGGCCAGCCGCTCCGTGAAGGCTTGGGACGTTTCACCGGGTTGCGGGATCAGCGGCTCACCCAAATCAAAGCGAATCTGGATCGGAAAAACGGGACGCCGCCACAGTGGCCATCCTTTTTGCAGAAAACGAGTGTTGCTGCGGATGAAAATCGGATAGACGGGTACCTGTGCATGGATGGCGATGATCGCGCAGCCGCCTTTGATCGGATTGATCCAACGGGCATCGGCGCGGGTGCGGGTTCCTTCGGGAAATAACAGAAGTTGTCCGCTGTGACTGAGGGATTCGGAAGCATTTCGAATCATGCGAGTCATTCCGTCATTCGCGATGTAACCTGCCAGCCTCGCACCACCGCCGAGCAGGGGATTCATCAGGATGACTTTTTTCATCACGCAAATCGCTTGTGGTAAGCGAGCGATGATAAAAACCACATCCCACAGCGAGGTGTGATTGGGAGCAGCGATGAACGGGTGTTTGATTTTCCCGAGGGGATCGAGTGCTGATAGATCCGCGTGCACCAGGTCTGAGAGGCGCAGGTAAACGACGAATTTCTTGAAAAGCTGATGGAGTAAATAGCGCCCCAGTTTCTCTCCCGTCCGCTTTGGAAGCATCAGATGCAGTGGCCCGCCAATCAAGGTGAGTAAACCACCGAAAACTCCCCAATAGGAGAGCCCCAAAGCCATCATCACATAATCCCAAGGTGCGCGGAGCCACCACCGGAGGGTCATGACCTCTGAAGCTTTAAAAACCTGGGCGCTTGAAGAATCACCAGACACAAGACACATCCGTAACAAGAAGTGTGCGCACGGTCGAATTGAATTTACCGCCATCTGCCAAGCGGATGAATGCCGAAAAAACCCAATCCAAAGCTGCAATCCGCTTGTCACGATGGGTGTGGCCGGTGCGATGATTCCGCGCAGATGAATTTGGACCTCCAAGCAGCCCTGAAATCCCTACCACACGGACCTTCGTTTCGATTTCTGGATGAGCTGCTTTCCCTTGATCCCGGCGTCGAGGCAGTGGCGAGTTACCGGGTCAGGGGAGATGAGGCGTTTTTGGAAGGACACTTTCCGGGCAATCCCATGATGCCGGGAGTGATTTTGATCGAAGCCATCGCCCAACTCGGCGGAGTGGTGATTCAGACCGATCCTGGGAATTTAGAAATGTCGGACGTGAGACTGACGGGAATACGCGGTGCTAAAATCCTAGGGGCGGCGGTTCCGGGAAACCTCCTCGAAATCCGCGCGAAAGTCGAGGGACGGCTGGGTGGCTTGGCCCAGGTGGCAGGAGAAGTTCACGGGCCTGATGGGCTGTTAGCCACGGCCAAGGTTACGCTGAGCGGCACCCTTTCTGATTGAGACGGTCCATGCGGACGTGAGTGGGAACACGGCATTGCCATCGGGCGGTGACCGTGCAAACTCGCGGAGTGACAGGTTTCGATGAACAAAAAAAGGTGATGAACTTGTCACTCGCCGCAGCGGTGGTGTTGCTCGCGGCAAAGGTGACTGCTGCGATTGTGACTGGCTCGTCGGCGATTTATTCAGATGCGGCGGAGTCGGTGGTTCATCTTCTCGCGGTTATGTTCGCGGCTTGGGCATTGCGCCTCGCCCACAAGCCGGCGGATGAGACGCACCATTTTGGGCATGACAAGGTTTCCTTCCTTTCGGCGGGTTTCGAAGGCGCGATGATTTCCGCAGCGGCTGTTCTGATTTTCTACGAGGCGATTCGACAAATCATTTTCGGGGTGAAAATCGAAAATCTCGGCTTCGGGATCATCGTCACTGCGGTGGCGGCGGGTATTAATCTCGCTCTCGGTCTCTCGCTGGTGGCGGTGGGAAAACGCAATGGTTCCGCATTGATTCGCGCGAATGGGGCTCACGTCCTAACTGATGTGTGGTCGAGCGTGGCGGTGTTGGTGGCGCTCGGACTTTATCAACGAACCGGTTGGACGTATTGGGATCCGATCGCGGCGATGCTCGCTGCGCTGAATATTATGCGTGTCGGCGCGAAGTTGATCCGGGAAAGTCTCGGCGGATTGTTAGATGAAAGCGATCCTACGACAGAAAAACAAATTTGTGATCTGCTTGATCGCGAGGTAAATGAGCGTGGATTGTCCTATCACAATTTGCGTTATCGTCACTCGGGCCGCACTCATTGGGTAGAGTTTCATCTTGTCTTCGATGACGCGCTCACCGTTGGCGAAGCCCATGAGGCCGCGACTGAGGTGGAGGCCCGTGTGGCGGATTTGTTCCAACCGTTAGGAAGGGTCATTTCCCATCTGGAGCCCAAGTCGGCCGAACATCATGACGAGAGCTGGGAGGAAAGGTGATGGCACAAAAAAGCCCGGTCACTCTTGCGGGTGCCAGGCAATGAAATTTGATTCTGGAGAAATCAGCCTCCGATGTCGGTGCGGCCGGAAAGCTGTGCACCTTCTTCCATGGAGAAAACCTTGGATTTGATGTCGCCGTTAATCTTGGACTTGTCTTTGAGTTCGCAGCGCTCGGAGGTGATTTTGCCTTCTACTTTGCCATAAACTTTCACTTCGCCCGCCGTGACGTCGCCCTTAATGATGGCATTTTCCCCGATGGTTACCCGGCCCTTGTCTGAAGTGATTTCACCTTCGATTTTTCCATCAATGATCATGTCATTAGAGAAACGGATGGAACCGATAATTTCGATTCCGCTGGAGAGAACATTAGTCGGATTTGCCATAACAGGGAGAGGGGAGCAAAGGGGCGGCGGATTGGCAATGGCAAAGATGGCCAATGATCAGATCATTCGTCCATCCCTCATGCTTCCGCAAATCCTGTGCTGTGGGGCTTGGTTTTAGGCTTATCCTTTTTCAGAAGCGCGTTGCGCATTTTCGTGAGTGCCGAGTTTTGCAACTGCCGAATGCGCTCGCGCGACACCCCGAATTCGCGGCCCACATCCTCCAAAAGCATAGGCTTGAGACCACTGAGCCCAAAGCGCTCATCAATAATCCGGCGCTCACGGTCATTTAAAATAGAAAGCAAACCACCGATTTCCTCGTGGAGATTTTTGTCCGAAAGCGCATCGAATGGATTTGCCGCAGAGTCATCGCTGATAATTTCGCCATATTCGGTCGCGTCTCCTTCGTTGACAGGGGCGTCGAGCGAAGTGGGGCGTTGGGCGGCTTGCTTGAGCATTGCGATCTTCTGACGTGGCAGACCCAGTTCTTCCGCCAATTCGTCATCCGTCGGCTCGCGTCCGAGTGACTCGGCGAGGCTGGAGGAAATCCGGCGCATCCGTGCGATTTTGTCAACCATGTGGATCGGCAGGCGGATGGTCTTCGATTGGTTAGCAAGCGCCCGTTTGATCGACTGCTTAATCCACCAGGCGCCGTAGGTCGAGAGTTTGCCGCCTTTTTCAGGGTCAAAACGCTCCACCGCGTGCATGAGGCCGATGTTGCCCTCTGAAATCAGGTCGCTCAGTGAGAGTCCGTAGCCGGAATAGTCTTGAGCGATTTTCACCACTAGCCGGAGATTTGCCTGAATCATGTGGGTGCGGGCTTTTTCGTCTCCCATTTTGATCCGCTCGGCGAGAGCTGTTTCCTCTGCTAGGGTAAGGAGGGGGGTCTTCGCGATCTCCCGCATGTAGAACTTTAAGCTGCTGTCAGTTTCGTAGGCCATGATAAGTGTGGTTCAGGTTACAATACAGAGTTCGCTTGGGATCATGTTTTGGATTCAGAAAAATGCAAAAAAGATCGAAGAATTTTTCCGGAGCAATTTTTGAATCCAATTCTCATCTGGCATCGAAAACCCAAATGCAACCAAGTCTTACAAAATGCAGATTCGGTTTCAATCTAACTCAAACAACACAACAAAATGAAAGCCATTAAACCTATGTTTAAATCCCTCGTTTGCCTGCTGGGTCTCGCATCATTCGCTACCGGAACCCTTTCGGCTGCGGAGAAAAAAGACATCGTGGACACCGCCGTCGCCGCAGGCTCGTTCAAAACCCTCACGACTGCACTTGGCGCAGCAGGTCTCGTCGATACCCTGAAAGGCCCCGGGCCATTCACGGTCTTCGCTCCGACTGACGAAGCCTTTGCAAAGCTTCCAGCCGGCACGGTGGAAATGCTCCTCAAGCCGGAAAATAAGGCCAAGCTCGTCGATATTTTGACCTATCACGTCGTCGCCGGAGATGTGGACGCCGCCGCTGCGATGAAAATGACGGAAGCCAAGCCGCTTGATAAGAAAATTATCAAACTCGAAGTGAAAGACGGAGCGCTCTTCCTGAACAAATCCAAGGTGATCACTGCGGATGTAAAATGCTCAAACGGCACCATTCATATCATCGACTCGGTGCTCATGCCGCCTGCGGATAAAATGTAATTCTCAAGCGACCCACTGAATAAAAATGACAAGCTTTGTCATGGTTCCCTGTTTCCAAGCGCTCGGCGCAAGGAGACAGGGGATTTTTTCTATTTCGGATTTCTCACGGTATCCGTCAGGCGGGTCACATCTATTTTCAAAACTTTCATCCCTTGCGCAATCTTGGAAGTCCGTTATAGGCTGTAAACAACAGTTTGGAAAAATTGTTGTTTTATCAAATAGAACAGTGAACCCAGCCACACCCATAGCACTCGTCACCACCCTTGCGCAAGTTGCGGCGGGGGAGGCTCGTGCGATGAATCGCTGCATCGACCAGCACGGCGGCCTTGTCTGGGCCATCGCCCGGCGCTACTTGAAGGACGGCTCGGAAGCAGAGGACCTTGTTCAGGAGGTTTTCACGGAGGTATGGAAAAAAGCAGCTTCGTTCGATCCTGCGCTTGCCTCGGAATCCACTTTCATCGGCCTCATTGCGCGCCGCAGAGCGATTGATTTCCTTCGCCGCCTCGGTCGTCGTCCGGATTTCGAGCCTCTATCAGCCGCTGAATCCCTCCCACAGCCAACATCAGGAACGCCGTCTATCATCTGCGATCCAGAAACCGTTAAATCCTCTCTCGCCACCCTCCCGCCTGATACTCGCCAGCTTTTTCACCTCTTTTTCGAAGACGGATTCACTCATCCGGAAATCGCGGAGAAAACGGGACTACCGTTAGGAACGGTGAAAACCCGCTTGCGTCGTGGGCTCATCACTCTCAAGGAGCATTTGCGGCGTCTCGGAACCTCTAACCCCCAATCGGCATCATGACCTCATCCGATACAATGATGCGTTTTGAGGAGCTGTGCGCAGGCCATGCGATGGGCGACCTGAGCCTCGACGAAGGGCGCGAACTGGCGATTCTCAGCGAGGAACTTGGCGTGACTCCTGAACTTGCATTTGAGCTCCTCGCCACCGAGCTTGAAGTGGAACTGCTGCAAAAATCTATCGAGCCGCTACCCGCCGCACTTGCCGCCCGCCTGCATCAGTACGCTGATGAAATATCCGCGTCTAAGGTTCATAATGTTATTCTTCCTAACGTTCCCGCCTGGCAAAAAATCATTCGTAATCCCGTTACAGGCTGGGCTGCCGCCGCTGCCATTTTGATTTTTGCCGCTCTAAATACGCAAAAGTCTAACACAGCTCTCTCGCCGATCCAAGCCGAGAGTCGTTTACGCACGGAAGCCTCTGATCTCATCGAGCGTAAATTCCAAGGGCTAGGCACCTTCAAGGACACCAGCGGCAAGGTCGTTTGGAGCGATTCCAAACAACAAGGCTACATGACCCTCAGCGGCATGCCTAGAAATGATCCGAAAAAATCACAGTATCAGCTCTGGATCGTGGACCCAAAACGTGACGAGGCACCCGTCGATGGTGGCGTTTTCGACATTCCATCCGATGGTTCATCGGTAGTCGTTCCCATCGCCGCCAAGCTTGCGCTATCGAATCCACAAGCCTTTGTCATCACCCTCGAACAACCGGGCGGCGTGGTGAAATCCAAGCAAGAGCAAGTCGTCGCCCTAGCAAAAAACTAGCAGCTTGTTTATTTTCTCCCGAGGCGCGATAGGGGCATTTTTGTTCGATAACGACCTAACACTAATGATTGCTGCGGACTTTCATGCGAAAAAATCGTCCCTCGCTTCCCGCGACAAACAATGGGAAACTAAGTCTGACGGCTTCCATCTCCCCATCGCTCGCCACGACCGTGGGGGTGGCATTGTTAGTTTCCCACTGCACGAGGTTTCCACTGAACTGAGCCGAATAAATCAGTCCCGTTTCAGCGGCATCCTTGCGGCGCAGGTAAATGACCTGAAAATTCGTACCATTGAGAGACTGATACCAAAGTGCAGGAGTGCCGCGCTTGGTTAGGACGGCGCCCGGAACATTGACTTGTAGATTACCACCATCGTTGATCTGCGGATTGAGGCCGAAAGCGAATTCGAGAAAGTTTGATAGACCATCAGAATCCGCGCTACTGGCGGCATCGTTCACGTAACGATTAAGGCCGTTAGCGATTTCATACGCATCGCTGATCCCGTCCCCGTCCGTATCGGCGGCACCCTGTTTGGTAATGGTAAAATTGTCCGGAGTGCCCCCCCCTGTTTGGACAAAAGTGGAAGTGAGGGTATTGCCATTCACATCGAGGTTCACCGTGCCCACGGTGTTATAACAAACATACATTGCTGGGTGATCGATCGATCTGAAATCGGCAGCTCCAGACATGCCCGCAGTATTATAAATCGCGCCGAAATGGTCGCGCGGTCCTGTAAGGGGCTTGATGTAGCTACCGTCTCCGGGGATGACGGCACCATTCACGGTGTTAGTGGCGGTAAATCCGTTAGCTGCATTTCGGATGGTGCCGGATGCGCCCGTTGTAAAACCGCTCATGCTGCCGTTTCCGACATTTTTTTTCATCGTACTCGTGATGGATGCCGAGTCCCCGTAATGGCCATCCAACAGAACACTCCGCTCGTAGTTATGGCTGTGGCCAAAGTAGAGCAAATCCACACCGCCAGCTTCGAGGATGGGGTTGAAATGGGTTCGCATGGTGATCGACTGCGAAGTATAATCCGAGTCCACACTCCCTCTGGAATACGGTGGATGGTGCCAGAATGCGATGGTCCAAGTGGCGGTATTCGCGGCAAGATCGGCGCGTAACCAAGACGCCATGGGTCCATCCTCATTCACACCGGTCGTGGCTGGGTTATCCACCTCGGTATTGCTGGTTTGCGAGTCGAGGCAGATGAAGTGGATATTGCCATAGTTAAAACCATAGTATCGTTCCGTCCCGGAAGGCGCGCCCCCGCACTCGCCAGCGGTTGGGAAAGTAAACATATCAAAGTAAGGGAAATTTTCAGTACTGCTAGTGGAGTCGTTGGTTTCATGATTTCCTAGGCAGCTCCACTGCGGCATTTTTCGGAAAATGTTAGAGTAGATACTGAAATAACCGACGCCGTATTCCTCATCACTGCCGCTTTCATACGCATTGTCGCCCAGTTGTAGATTGAGGTCTGGTGTTCGACTTCCCGTGAAGGAAGGGCTGCCATTGTAACTGTAGTAAGCATCCCGGCCGCTCGCTTGAACCTGCGTGCCGCGCCCACAGTCGCCTACGATCCAGATGCGCGTATTCACCGCCGTGCCTGGCAAGGGAGAGGTGCGGAAAGTGTAGTCCACCGCTGTAGGGGCAGGTGCGCCGGGGGTAAATGAGGTAGTTTCGGCTGTTTCGGGAGTGAGCGTGTCATTCGCCGAGCCGACGCTATAATAATAACGGGTGTAAGGGGATAGACCGGAGAGCTTGATTTCATGATCCGTTTTTGAAATCGCTTCATCCGCCGTCCGATTGAGATTGGTTACGGACGTGCCATAGCGCACGCGGCCTGCGATGGATAGCGATGAGCGCCAGCGGATGACGATGCTTTCATGGTTGGCGAGATTCAGATAGGGCCCGCGTGTGAGACTGCCGGAAGTGGGCGGAGAATAGTTGATTTCCTGAATCGCGACGTTGTCCAAGCCATAGATCTGGTCCGGTGATGTGGCCTCCGCATTGTCATCGACCCAACGCAGAAGCAGGTCCGAGCCGGGGTTCCAGTTAGATATAAGATTAATCGATGTAAGAGGGACGTTGGTGGTCCCTGGTGTGTTGGGAACCTGAATGCCCGCACCGAAAAGAGTCGGGTTTAGCGCTGGGACATTATTCCAGTTGCTTCCGCCATCGAGGCTATAAAAAAGCTGATAGCCTGGCAATTCGGCGTCGCCATCAATGGTGGAGACGGCTGCGTAACGCCGGATATCATAGCCGATTCGTAAGCCGGTGATGACCGATCCGCGAGTGTTAGTGAGCACCAACTGAATCGCAACTCCGCTGGCACCTGTAGGCGAGGTGCCCAGTGCGCGGTCTGAATCGCTCGTCCCGCGTAAATTGTAACCATGGATATTAAATGCCATGGGGCCTTCCAATGCATTGTTATAAGTTAGGGTTCCGCTCGTCGCAACCATAGTGGCCACGCTGTTCGCGCCGGATCCAAAAATGGTGTTAATCCAAGTGCTGCTGCTGGTCCCGCTATTGCCATTTTTGATGCTCCAGTCGCGGATGAAAGCGCTACCCATACCCATCGCATTAAAGTCTTGGTAATAGGTGTTAGTGAAGTTTACCGCCTGTGCGGGAAACAGGAAGGAAGTGCATAAGGCCAGAAGAGTGAAGAGGCTAGGCTTCATTCGTTAGGAGATTGGGGCGGGAAGTTTTTTGTTAGAGCGCCGCGCGCCCTTGTGGCGAGAAGGCTCATTGAAGTGCTGTCACGCTCGTTTACAGGTAAGTCTTGCAGGTGGGTAACGAGTGCTTGCCAACTGGCACGAGATTCCTCAATCCGGTGTGCTTGCTCTAGCAGTTCTGCCCGTTTTGCCATCCAAGGTTCCGGACGCGAGGCAGATTGTTGAAATGTATCCAAGCGGGATAATGCGGCATCATAGCGGTCGGCGTGAATTTCGGTTTCAAGTAGTTTCATGGTGAGGGAGGGAATCGCTCCCAAGCGCTGAATGCCCGCATCAAGCACTTCGATGGCTTCGTCCACCGCGCCGTTGGCTGCCATGGCCGTTGAGACTTCGTAAATGAGGTCTGGTTCCGCAGCGGGCGACTTTGCGAGGGCGATTCGATAGTTTATAAGTCCATCGTGTGTTGCGCCAGTTTTCATTAGAATCCGCGCCCTCAATGCGTAGCCGCGGCTCTGTTCGGGGAACCGAATAATTTGTGCGTCGATGGCGGATTTAGCATCCGTTAGTTTCCCTGCCAGCGTGAGCGCTTGGGCTTTTAGTAAATACGTTGGAAGCTTGCCGGGGGAGAGGCATTCGGCTTTTTCGAGATCGCTGATGGCTTGGCTGGTGTCTTCATGTTCGAGGTGTAAAACTGCCCGCTGATACCATAAACCCGAGTCTTCAGGTGAGTTTTTGATTTTTTCGTCCACCACTTTCATCAAGTGATGCTGGGTGCCGTGTCCATCGGCCGGTGCGGGCAGAACAAAGAGCACCAGTACCTTTAGGATGCCTGCGGTAAACGCCATTCTGATGTTCCGCAGGGACATAGCTGAAGATGGAAACAAAGTGATTTGCGATTCACTGGAGCCGATTTAACGACTCAACAGTTACGAAAAAGCCCGCACTGTGGAGCGAGCATGCAACACCAAAGATTCAGCGCCAACTCTTGCACGCTGTCAAGCGATCGGCCAAGCTCCCCCTATGAACGAAACGATGATCGAAACGATTAACCTCCACCGCAGCTACAAGATCGGGCGGAAATCCATCGAAGTGCTCCATGGAATCGATCTCAACATCCACCGTGGCGAGAGGGTCTTCCTCTGCGGACCAAGTGGCGCGGGGAAAACGACGCTGCTTTACACTCTAGCAGGACTCGAACACCCGGAACAGGGGAGCGTGAAAATCGACGGCACGGACCTCTACGGGATGGGCCGCAAGGAACAGGCGAAATTTCGTAACCAACGGATCGGCTACGTCTTTCAAAATTATCATTTGTTGCCTGAACTAACTGCATTGGAAAATGTCGCCGTCCCCGGTGCCATCGCGGGGAAGGACTCCACGGCGCTTGCTTTGAAGGCACTTGAACGTGTTGGCCTCAGTAATCGCACGGACCACCTTCCCGCTGAACTTTCGGGCGGCGAACAACAGCGAGTGGCCATCGCCCGTGCCATCGTCAATGAACCGAAAGTGCTCTTCGCCGATGAACCCACCGGTAACCTCGATTCTGCTAACAGCGGGGAAATCATGAGTATATTGTTAGACTTGGCCACCGAACATGGAGTTACGCTGGTCGTCGTCACTCATGATCAGAATCTAGCAAAAGTCGGTGATCGCACGCTCATCATCAAGGATGGCTCGATCCATTCGGCCTAAGGTTCTTCTTCGACGTCCATTACCTGCAAACGCCGGGACATGACCTCCGCGTAACAGAATTTGCAACCTGCCGAGATTTTGTCACAGCCCGTCGTCGGGTTCCACGTGAGTTCAGTCCATTCGATAGAGCTATTGGCCATCCCCGGACACTTTCGGTTTGCGGAAAGAAATGGATGGCAGTGTGAGCAGGCCGTGAATCGACCGCGCGGTGAAACCGGCCACCATTTCTCGGCACGCACCGTAGAGCATCGAAGTGGCAGTTACCCGGATCAATGCCTCCCGGTTATTTTCCTCGAACGATTCATGAATGCGAAATTCTCCCGCAATCACCGCCCGTCCTTCGTAAGTGGAGGGTGACGCCGCGTCCTCTGGACAAAACTCCACAGTGAGGGTGACCTTCCAATGCAGCGGATCTTCCGAAGCGGCGGCGATCTCCTGACTCGTTGTCATGGCCAGCGCACCGCCCGTATTTTCGCCGGTGGTGGCACGGCACTCGAAGGCGATGAAGCGATGGCTTAACAAAGCCAGCGGTGATGTGTTATGCGGCATCGGCGTGGTCGTCGCGTCCGGGTTCTGCGAGTACGAAGCGTGTTGGAGGTTCTTCCACCGGCTGAAGCGCCGGAACAAATGACGTGTGAACGTCTTCATCCCGATAAGTGACCCAGCGGATCTTGTGGTTCTTGGGCACGATCGTCATTTCCAATTCGGCATCCACCGCATCGGCGGCGCGCATCAGCGTCTCGATCGTGAAATTGTTCGTTCCATCCATCATCGTGGTGATGCGCGCGGAACTCACTTCCATTTTCGACGCAAGCTGGGTGCGGTTAAGTCCGAGCGCTTTCATCCGCTCGAGGATGCGCTCAACGATCAACAGTTTTTTGACCGTGACCTTCTGGGCGAAGCTCAACGGCGCGGAAAAAAACGCCTGCACTTGGTCAGGCGCTTGGGATTCGATCTGGATTTTCATCTGGGGAGTTTGAGGTAACGGAGGCGTGTATCCTCCAAGGCTTTCAGTTGGAAATAGCTTTCTCTGATCCGCATGGCGCGGCGGATGTCGGAATCTTGTTCGCGTTTTGTGTTCTTGGTGCCGCCATTGGTGGCGACGATGAGCCTTGCGGGCAGGCCATCCACTTGATCCTTGAAGCAGTAGAGCCGGATGCCGGGAACCTTGATCTCGTAGATCCCTTCGGCCACCCGCTTGAATTTGCGGTCGTTGTGGTAGGAATCCACCGAAGTGAGGGTCGCCATGCTGGTTTGGAGGCTTCTGGCGGCATGAGAATTGGAGGTAGTCAAAGCGACAAGAAACTCGTCTGCGGCGGCATCACTCCCGATTTGGAGGGTCACCACCGTGCGGCACGGCCCAACGTGGACCTCTTTCAGGACGATTTCCAAGGCTTTTTTACGTTTGCGTTAAAAATGGAGGATCTGGGAATTTAGTCTGCCTTAACCAATCGACTGATGAAGGCACTACCCTTTCCGCTTTTTCGCCTTCTTCTTCACCGCTACCAGCGGGGCGGTGAGTTGTTCGTAGAGGGCGAAGAGATATTCCACGCGTTGGCGGTCGGTGGTGAAGGGTTCTTTGCGGTAGCAACGGTCCACGGCGCGGTCGAGAGTCTCGTGGGCCTTGGAGAGTTTGGGTGGCATCGAGACGGGATCATACAGATCTGCTAGAGTGCTGCCGGGAAATTGCTCCCGTGCGGCCAACACCGCTTGCGCCGCTTCTTCCACTTTGCCGCGCTGCGCTTCCGTCGCGTCTGTTGGCCATGGAAAGTTGTTATAGACGATTTCGTTAGAATACTGTGGATCACTCTTCATTCGGCCTCCTACAGCTTTTAGCCAAGCATTATGTATGGCAGAGGTTAGGATTCCGAAGTCCCAACTATCAGCGTTGGCCACAACCAAGGCGCTTCCTGATGCTATGATTTCAGGTTCAACAAAGCCGATAGGAATATAGCGCCGTGTTTCTGAAGATACTTTGGGTATGAGCAGATATCGCGTTGAGGGTTGGCGAATTTCACCGAAAAGACTCGGAGTTAGTGCCAGCTTACGTGTTTGTGCACGTGGACTTCCTTCACGGAATTTGCGGACACCATCTATTCTGCGACGAACCTCGTTGCATCCTCCAACCAAGGCTGGTGGAACAGCGACCAGCCAGAGGCACCAGCGGCGCTCCCCTTTGATATATTCTTCGCCGCCAAACAAAAGCCGTATGAACGGTTTCAATGCAGGACATTGACGGAGAATTTGATCCTTCTGAAGCTCGTTCAAAATTAACCCCATATCATCGTCGGCTTTTCGATCTTTATCAATCATCATGCTCCCATAACTGATCGACTTAGGGGCATTTAGCGCTGTTCTCCGGGTTCCAAGAAGAACATTTGGAGCATCGGCAAGATATGGATTGATTCGACTCGCGAGTATAGCTGTTGGATCAGATCGCAGACTTTCATACTCGAATATTGTTGGAAGAGCTATAGCGTCTGAACCGAAACCAATGATGACGGTGTGAACGTGGGCTTTGCCTCGTGCTTCACTTTCCCATTCAAAAGTTCGATGCGCGAAATGAATACAAAGGCTAGGATTCATCCGCCACAGATTTGCCCACAAGGCGCTTACCTGTTGGCCTTGGGTGATCGAGTTTGTTGACACGAATGCGCATCTGATCTTGGTATTGCGAACATAGATTCCTGCAAGCGCATACCAGCATGTTACAAGATCAAGGATTCCGGTTCCGTGTGATTCGCCCCAAATCGCCTCTATATCTTTTTTCTGCGAAACGGTTTGCTCTTTCTTTCCCACAAAAGGCGGATTCCCTAAAATGTAGCTGCACTTTTCCGGCGGCAGCAGTTTTTTCCAATCTATTATCAAGGCATTACCTTCGTCTTGCCCAAACACAATATGCGGGGACTTTTGCAACGGAATCCTTCGATAGAGCTGACCAAAGGCTTCTGATAGAGCGATGTTCGCCTGATGGTCGGCGAGCCAGAGGGCGACTTCCGCGATTTTGGCGGGGAATTCCTCGATCTCGATGCCATACATTTGATCGACATCGATCTTGGAGAGCTTGGTGACATCCGAGGAGAATTCGGTTTGGCGGTGTTGTTCGTCGCCGAATTGGTTGAGGTGGAGTTCTAGCAGAATTTCCAGTTCGAGGGCGCGGAGTTCCCGATAGGTGACGACGAGGAAATTGCCGCAACCACAAGCGGGGTCGAAGAATGTTAGGACGCTGAGTTTCTGATGGAGGGCTTCGAGCCGGGCGGTGCGGCGGGTGGATTTATCGGCTTTTCCTGCCTCAAACTCGGCGCGGAGTTCATCGAGAAAAAGCGGGCGGATGAGCTTGAGGATGTTTTTTTCCGCCGTGTAGTGCGCACCGATCTGGCGGCGTTCCTTGGAATCCATCACGCCTTGGAACAGCGAGCCGAAGACGGCGGGCGAGATGCGTTCCCATTTGAAAGCGCAGGCTTTGAGGAGTTGGCCGCGCATCTGGGCGTTGAAGTCCGCGAAGGAGATCCGCTCTTCAAATAGAGCCCCATTGATGTAGGGAAAGGCGGCGAGGTCTTCATCCAGATTGGCTTGCCGTGAATTTTCCGGAGTGTTGAGCACCTCGAAAAGGCGGGCCAGCTTGGGTCCGGTGTCCGAGCCATCGCCAGCGGTGCGGTTCTCGATGAGGAGTTGGAAATCCTTTTGATTGAAGATGCCGGTGTCGTCCGCGAAGAGGCAGAACAGCAAGCGGACCAGCAGGACGCGGAGGTCGTGGCCGGAGAAGCCGCCCGCTTCTAACGCATCATGGAGGTGAGCCATGAGTTCGGCGGCCTCGATATTCGCCGGGTCTTCCGGGTTGAGCTTGTGCTGCTTGTATCCGGGGATGAAGGCGAAGCGGCGGATGTGCTTGTGGAGATCCTCTAACGGAAAAACGATGGACGGCGGCAGCCGTTTCAAAAGCGGCAGGTCCGAGTCTTGCTCGGGTTCCAGATCGTGCAAGGCGATGCGCTTGAAATCGGAAACGATGAGAAATCGCGGCACTTCTTTTTCCCGCCCGGAATCGACAAGCCCACGGATATATTCCATGCCCTGCGAGTGCGCCTTATCGAGATCCTGCCCGGCAGATTTGTGCTCCACGAGGACTTTGCCGGGCCAGAAGAGGTCGATTTTTCCCCATGTGCCAGAAAGCTTTTTCACTGGCTCCTCGAAGGAAGCGACCGTCCGGCGCTTGATGCCGAAGACGTGGAAGAAGTCATTCCAAAACGACTGACTCTCAGATTTCTCAGAGGTCGTATCCCGCCATTCGCGGGAAAAGCCAGTGGCACGGTGGCGGATTTCGTTCCAGGAAAGCATGGATTATCGGGAGACTAACGGGTTGGGCGGATGGGCGGCGAGCGAATTTTCCAAGAGAGAGACGGATTCCGAAAACTACACAAGGAGGAGGATTCGTTCCCATAAGTTCCATAAGACCTATTCCCATTTCCTCAATGCTTCCAGCCGCTGAAGCAACGGAGGATGCGAATAGTCTAACCACACCCGCAGAGCAGTGGGCGAGGGGTGAGATAAGTGATCCGCAGAGAGTTTTTTAAGCGCCTCCCCAAGGGCTGCCCCATCGCCGGTGACTTGGGCGGCATACGCATCCGCCTCAAATTCGTGTTTCCTGGACCAAGCATTTGCAGCCACCGCTAGCAGTTTGCTGACGGGCTCTAGCAGGATACTGAAAAACACCAGCCCGGCGTGGGGGGAGATTTGTCGGACTCCGAAGGCATCGAAGAGCAGACGGGCGAATCTTCCATCAGGATCGGTGGCGAGACCTAGCAGGAAAAAGATCACGGCCATTTGCACCAGCCCGACGGCGAGACGCTGCTTGATATGACCACAGCGGAAGTGGCCGATCTCATGGGCTAACACCCCTAACAACTCCGGCTGTGTGCTCTTGTCCACCAGCGTGTCGAAGAGGGCGATCTTCTTTTGTTTTCCCAGCCCGGTGAAGAACGCATTCGCCTTGGTGGAGCGTTTTGAGCCGTCCATTACGAACACGCCTGATAGAGGAAAGCCGCATTTCACGCCGAGCGCTTCGATGGCATTTTTGAGTGCCCCCTCTGGCATTGGAGTAAACTTATTAAACAACGGCATGATCAAGGATGGGGCGAGGTAGGTGAGGATCATCTGGAACGCAGTGACGACCGCCCAAGCCCACAGCCACGCGTTCGGGATATTCCCGAAAATCCACAACACTGCGGCAGCCAAGGGCAGGCCGATGACGGCACCTAGCAGAATTCCCTTCACGCGATCCATGATGAAAGTGGTGAGGGTCGCACGGTTGAACCCGAATTTTTCCTCGATCACGAAGGTATCATAATAAGAAAATGGCAGGTCGATGAGGCTTTGGCCGGCGAGTAAGGCAGTGAGAAAAACGAGGCCCGTGATCACTTCCGAAAAACCCAAGGACCGCGCCAGCCCATCGAGCCAACCGAATCCGCCGAGCGACCAAAAAATCAGCATGACGGCGAGAGAAACCGTGGATTGCACGATCCCAAATTGAGCGTGGGCGCGGAGATAAGCGTGGGCTTTGTGGAGTTTTTCAGAATCCATCACATCCTCAAAACCTTTGGGAACGCAGGCGGGAAAGGCTTTGAGGTTCAGCAAGGTGGCCGCAAATTCCAGCTTCCAAAGCAGGAAAAGCCCCACCAGAATAATCACCGACATGAAGTTCCAATCGCTCATTGCACCTATCATGCACGGGTCCCGACTGGCGACAAGTGCTGCTCTTTTGATTTCCATGAGCTCGTGCATCAGCCTGGTCGCGAAAAAAAACACCTACGCTGCTAATGCGTCATCGCCCGCCGTGAAAGTGAACGGAGCGTCCATCCAGATGCAGGTGAAACCGGAGGGCACATCGGGTGGCAGTTATGCTCTGAGCGCGATGGTGGTTTCTACGGCGGTCGCTACATTTGATGGTCCGTTCAGTTGGCGGATCGAGGCGGTAGGGAAACCGCGCAATCATGAATATTTCACCGTGCATCGGATCCGCACGCGGACGGCGATCACAAAACGCGACGAATGGTATCCCGTGAACTATCTGGGAAAACGAGCGGAGTTCACGGTAAAGAAGGGCGAACTGGGACCGCCTCGCGCGGTTTACCCGATCCCCGGGCTACTCAAAGTGATGCCAAAGCAGGATGGCGCTTTGGAAATTTTCGTAGATCTCACCGTCGTCGGCAACGGTCACCGCGAACGGAAAATGGTGCGTTTTCGCATGGATCCTTCGCAGACACGCGCGGATGAGTTCATTTTCGTGCCCACGGAGATCGTCGAAAACATCGGGAAATCGCCGTCAGAGTGGAAAGAGTCCGGGTGGGATTGAGCGTTGCCTTGCTGCTTTTTCGCGATTAGCCTTTTGAAATCTATGGTGATTTCTGCGTCCTTTTGCCGAGTCTGGCTAATCTGCTGCTTGGTGGTCCAGTCAGTGGGTGGGCAGACATCGCGTGCCCCGGACATTGCAAAAGTTGATCGGGTGCCCGAGGGCCTTCCAGCGAAAAATGCATCGGATGGTGCCATCAGCACTCGTAAGGATGCGCGGACGATCACATTGAAAATCCCGGCACCGCGAGGTCAGATTGTGGACCGGGAAGGGGCCGCCATCGCTCAGAACCGTGTGGCCTATCAGGTGGCGCTGCAGTTCCGGCAGTTTGAAAACGCCGACCGCGATTTCGTGGTGAGCTGGGCGCGCACCCGGCTGGATGCGCTGCAATTGATCGTCAAGAAGCTCACTCCGAAGACGGATGAAGAAATATACGACCACTACAAGAATCGCCGCTGGCTGCCGCTGTTAGTCACTAGTCAGCTCGATGAAAAGGAAGCCCATGCAATCGAGTCGAAGCTTTCTGCGGGCTTGGTTCTACAACCGATCTATTGCCGCGAATACCCCCATGGCGAGGTGGCTTCACACATCATCGGCTACTCGGGCAGCGTGGGAAAACTGCCGACGGGCCCGATCAATTTCAATGAACCCTTGTGGGAGGAAAGCGAAGGTCGTGCGGGCTTAGAGAAACTCTTTAACGAGCAACTAACAGGTGAACCTGGGATGAAGCGCCTCCTTTTCGACGAAAGCGGAAACAAACTGCTAGAAGAACAGGTGAAGCGCCCGCGCCCGGGTGGCACTCTTGTCACGACCTTGAATCTTGAATGGCAGATGCTTGCGGAGAAGACTCTGCGGAATGGCTCCAAACGCGGTGCGTTCGTCGTCATCGATGTGGTGACTGGGGAAGTGTTAGTGATGGCCTCGCGTCCTTCGTTCGATCTCAACCGGTTTATCCCCGGTATCAATGACGTTGATTTCAAACAGTTGAATGATGATCCCTCACAACCGTTATTCGGACGCGCTTTTCAATCGGTCTATCCGCCGGCGTCCTCATTCAAACCGATCGTGGCGCTTGCTGCTTTGAACAATGGTAAAGTCACCGAGAATTCGGAAATTTACTGCCCTGCATCAATCACGATCGGCCGGACGGTCATGCGGAACTGGAATAAAAACCCGGAAGGCTCTATCAATGTGAAGCGGGCGCTTGCCCGTTCCTGCAACACATGGTTCTATCAGGTCGGGATCGATGTCGGCCATTCCGCATTTCTTAACGTCGCCCGCCGACTTGGTTTTGGTGAGAAAACTGGACTTCCACTTGTCGGTGAGAGCCCGGGCTTGGTTCCGAGTGACGAATGGATGTTAAAGAACGAAAAACGCCGCATTCTTGATGGTGATACCGCGAATTTGGCGATCGGACAGGGGAGTTTGTTAGCATCGCCGCTCCAAGTCGCCCAAGCGATGGCCGGGATTGCTAACGGCGGGGCTTTGCCGAAACTGCAGCTCATTCGCCAAGTGCAGGACACCCGTGGGCGAGTCGTCAAAGCAGCGATTCCTGAGAGAAGGAACTGGCTGGGCATCGACCCGAAGGCCGTTGAAGTCGTCCACAAAGGAATGAGCGATGTGGTGAATGGCCCCGGCGGCACCGGCTCCGCAGCACAACTCAGTTACACCACGCTCTGTGGTAAAACCGGAACCGCGCAGTGGGGACCTCCGGCGAAGGAACAACGGCTCGCTTGGTTCGCGGGATTTCTGCCAGAAGATAACCCACGCTATTCGTTTGCCGTGCTTTATGAAGGTAGTCCGGGTGAAACGGTTTCCGGCGGTCGCATGGCTGCACCCATGGTGAAAAAGTTTTTCGAAGGAATCAAAGACGACATCAAGGAAGTCATCGCCCCGCCGAAGAAGGCACTGGTCGTGGTGGATGAGCACGCTCTTGAATCCGGTAGCGAAAATATTCCAAAAGCGATTCCCAAAGACCCTGACGCCGTGGACTCCGAAAGCGAATCTCCCGCGCCTGATAAATCCGCTGGCGGCAGCGTTCTCAAAGCCCTGCCCGTGGAGCCCCTGCACAGTGATCAAGCCCCGCCGGAGGAACTCGCTCCTGGAGAGACACCGCATGAAAAGCCCCGCGCCATCCGTGCCATTCCCGTCGGCGAGAACGAAGTCATCGAAAGTGGTGTGGAAGAGCCGTGATGACTAACAGTTTTTTTAAAATAGAAGAGTTGAACCGCAGATGAACGCAGATGGACGCAGATAAAGAGGGGATAAGATGGGTGTTCATTTCTTAACCTTTCTATCAACTATCAACTCCAGACTCTCAACTTTATCTTGTCTGCGTTCATCCGCGTCCATCTGCGGTTAAAAATTCTTAATATTACCGAATTGAGCAGGAAGTCCTCAGCACGAAGCGTCTCGCCTAAACCTCCGGATGCCTATAATAGCAAGCCATCCTAAGCCAAGCATCCCAATAATCACCACGCCTATCAGCCAATACGGAATGGGAATGTTCGCCTTGAAATGGATCGTCACCGGAGTCTGGATTGCTTCTGCTAGAGGAAAATCCCAAACCAGTTTGCGGCCGTTTTCTTCGACGCGTGTGGCATTCGATTCCGTGGCCGCCATTGGTAGATGGATGATGTAAACTAGCCGATGCCCATCAAAACTGGACGCTGGCATGAAAGTGGAACCCGGCAAGGCCGCCCCTGGCGAAATCGTGCGGGTGAGATTCACAGTTCTTCCACGTACGGAAACCGCCACTTTGCCTGCCAGATTAGAAGCGGAGGAGGGGAGTTTTCCCATGGGGCCGCCGGCGGAAATTTCCTTCAGGTCCAGGGCCGAGTCGAACGCCGCCCGCACCCGTATCTTTAGGCGGTCGTTCTCGGTGTTCACCTCATAGCTTGAGGACTTCAATACTTTGGTGTCTGATAGAAATTTTCCTAGCAGCCTGCGCACGCCTTCTTCGCCACCTTGGAATTTCGCTGCTGCGGCGGGCAACGTGTAACAGATATCCGCATGTCCGCTGCCATTTGCCTCTAGCCAGATTTCCTCATGGCAGTCGATGCATGAACTCAGCAAGCAAACGGCGAGCAGGGCAATGAGGCGGAGTAACATGGTCTCACATCCGTTGGTCCGCACTGCGCATCAGAATGTCGCCGATCTCGACGTGCGCGGGTGCTTCGAGAATCGTTAGGATCGCCCAAGCAACGTCGCGGGCTTCGAGCATTTTCATCGCGGCGCGTGTCTGGGTGAGCGACTCCTCGCGGCCGAGGAAATATTGATCGAGCAGGGGAGTATCAACGAAACCGGGCGAAACGCAGGCGACTTGGATGGGCGAGTTCACGGATTTCAGCTCCCCGCGCAGCGCGTCGGTGATTGATCTAACGGCGAATTTGGTAGGTGCGTAGAATCCGCCGCTGGGTGGCACGCGATGGCCGCTCATGGATGAGACGTTGACGATGCGGCCCCCGCTTGCTGGGAAATGTTTAAGTGAAAGTTGGCAGCAGAGAGTGAGCGCCATCACATTCACTCGCCACATTTCCTCCCAGTCGGCGGGATTGCCGTCGATGATGCGGGAAAGGTAGGCAACCCCGGCGCAATTGATGAGGCCGTCGATTCTTCCCAGTCCTTGAAAAATCGCGGAAATTTGCTCGCGCTGAGTAAGGTCCGCGACGATTGGGGAGACGTTTTCAGAAAGCGCGGAAGGTCGGCGGGTGACGCCGAGCACCATGGCACCACGCTCAACTAACAGGTCACACAAGGCTTGGCCGATCCCGCTGGATGCACCGGTGACGAGCAGGGTTTTGCCTTGCAGGGATGTCATGCCGATACCGTGTCACGGGAGACGGGCAAGGGCAACGTTTTGAATAACTGCGGGAGATTCGGCAAGTCAGAGGCCGAGTGCGCGGGCTGCGCGGAAATGATTTTGCCTTTGTGAAACAGGAAGGCACCAGGCATTTGTAAACCATCCCCCGCGAGGTGGCCGACACCGCAGCCTTGGAAAAGAGCAACTGCAGCGCGCCACCAGACTTGCGGTCCGAAGAGCTCGATAAAGCCGCCCTGTCCAAGGCCGAATGCGCGGTAGAGTTCACAGTGTGGATCGGCAATGCGGGCCACCCCACTGCTCTCGCCGAGGTATTGCGTTTCCTTCCCGTTCTGGAGCATGTGGACGAGGATGAGCTGTGCGTTGTGCTGTTGGGCTTCCTTTTCGATGCCTTCTAACCCACGTAAAATCTGACGGGTGAAGGTGCAGCCAAAGTGGCGGAGAAAAACCAGGACTAACAGCTTCGATTGGGAGGCTTCAACGAGGGTTTTTCCGTTGGACAGTTGATAGGTTGCCGCCGCTTCTGAGATGCTAAAAGGCCGTGAGCGGCTGGGGGGCAGGCCGGTGTGTGCTCGGAGGCTGGCATACAAAATTCCGGCAAACGGTGCCCACCAAATGAGATCGTCCACTAACAGAATCCAGCCTGCCCGCAGCGGAATCTCCTGATAGAAAATCTCGCTGCCGAAGCCGATGATTCCGAGTGTGAATTTCGCGAAGCCGATCAACACCGTGAGCCAGTGATGGATCGGGTTTTTTGCAGCAATGAGAAATCCCAGCCCCAGAATCCCAATGACTGCAGCGACTCCGCGCCATAACAAGACATGATTCGGGCGCGCGATCCCGAGCCAATCGAACCAGAGGTGTGGCCAACAGTTTGCCCAGATGCTGAAGCCGATGTGATAGATTGCCGCCGCCAGCAGGACTTTTTTCATCCAGCGAGTCGTTTCACAGCTACCGTTTTTACAAGCGAAAGACATGTCGAAGCGTAACCTGCGATCTCGCTGGCGCAAGAGGACGATTCATAGTCATTTACCTAAACTGCCGATGAACGCTGAGAAAAAATCGGCCCCAGCTTCCAGTGCGGTGATTTCGATGAATTCATCGATGGTGTGCGCCTGATCGATCGATCCCGGCCCGATGCAGATACTCGGAATTCCCCCCTTGGACAAGTGGGCGGCGTCGGAAAACCACGGAGCTCCGGCCAATCCTGTTAGCGGATCAGTGGACAGCAGTGCCTGGATCATCGGATGATCGGCCGGGGTTTCCATCGGGGGATTTTCATGGGGCTTGATGATTTCTACGGGTAATGCGTAAAATTCGATGGTTTCCGTTAGTAATTTTAAAGCTCCTCCGGCTGCCGCCAGCGCCGGGGTAATCCGGATGTCGATCACCGCCTCCGCGAAATCGGGCACGATGTTAGGGCGGGAGCCGCCTTGGATCATGCCGACGTTCATCGTCGATCGGCCGAGCACCGGATGAGTATATGTGGCGAGCTGGCTGCCGAGGTGGTGATCGAGTTGATCAAGCGAGCGGGTGAGTTTCAAAATGGCATTTTCGCCGCGCTCCGGTTGAGAGCTGTGCGCTGCTTTTCCCGTGGCCCTCAGAGTGGCCCAGAGTGAGCCTTTGGTGACGTGTACGACTTGCAGGGAAGTGGGCTCGCCAACCAATGCGAACGTGTAGTCGCTCGCATGTTTTTTTGCGAAATCTTTTGATCCCCACTGGCCAGATTCTTCCCCCATGAAAGCGACGAAATCCACGGCAACAGGCATGTTAGCCAATTGCTCGCGATGTTCATGAAGCGCCCACAGCATCGCCGCCATCGGGCCTTTTGTGTCCGACGCACCACGGCCCCAAACTTTGCCATCACGAATTTCGCCGCTGAAGGGCTCAATCACCATTCCACCCACCCCCACCGTATCTAAGTGCGGACCTAGCAGAATCCGTGGCCTGCCATCCACGGGGGCGAAGCGTGCGATTAGATTCGGCCTACCCGGTTGGACCTCTTCCAAGACCACTTCCGCGCCGATGGATTCCAGCCACCCTGATAGAAAAACCGCGATCATTTCCTCGCCGGTTTGATCCGTCCCCGGTGCGTTGTCCGGATTCACCGATGGGATGCGGACGAGTTGCTGCAGGAGGGTGACAACATCTTGGCTCATGCGGATAGAGTCGCCAACGCATCCCCGATACGCAAGGTCTAAGCCGATGCTTTACTTGCGCGAAATGTTCGTGTCTGGGTGCAACCTCAGCCTGTGAAGATGATTTTACTGCCAAGACGCCAAGGACGAGAAGTTTTGGAGGTCGGCGCAGCGCTAGCCAGCAATTTCTCCTACCAAACTTGGCGATCTTGGCGGCTTGGCGGTTCAAAACTCTTCCATGGGAGCGTCCTCAGCGAGGACGCTCCCAGCCCCTTGAACTATCTCTAAACCGTAAAAGTTCCCCAACTTCAGATTTACGCTTGGCTCGCCAGCGTGCACACTCTATCAACTGTTGAACAAGGTCGACAAAATCCTCACTTCTGGATCGGAGGCTAACACGATGGGCGTAGTAACGGCGGATAACGTGCCTCGTTCGCTTCGCTCTGTAAGTCTTTCTTTGCCGTACCACCACATCTAACGTTCACCAAAAATGAATATCACACCTCACATGAAGCGAAGAGAACTGATTTCCATACTTATCGGCGCGTCTGTGTTCTGCCATGCAACAGCAGGAGCCAAAGAGCCATCGGACGCAGCACCGCGCTGGACGTTTCTCGGCGACGATGATGGATTGCGAGAGACCATCCAAGGAGCTGGCCAAGTTCTCGTGCTTTGTGTTTTTCAGACGTCACTAGACAATATCAAGCCACCTTTTGCCGAGGTTGTATTGCGGGCGACTGTAGTTCAGGTCGGATCGGTGTGGAAAACTTTCATGTCGGCAGGAGCCAGAGTTCACGCAGGCGGGCTAGGGAATCGCTCCACGGAGCCTGTTGATAAAGTCGC
>JAYVNE010000202.1:0-28126 GCA_043758615.1 Akkermansiaceae bacterium | reverse complement strand
GAAACAGGAAATCTGCATTCTGCTAGCAATCGGTTGGCGGCGTTCCCGCATCATTCGTATGGTATTGTTAGAATCTGCTTTGCTCGGTTTTTTGGGTGGCATCGGCGGTGTGTTGATCGGCACTCTTGGGCTAAAGGTGATGGAGCGCATGCCTGCCATTCATGGCCTTTTGGAACCCGATCTTAGTTTTCGTTTGATGATCATTTCGATTGTGATCGCCGTTATCGTCGGGGTGATCAGTGGTATCTATCCTGCTTGGCGCAGCTCGCGGCTGACTCCGAGCTTAGCCATGAACGGCTAACATCTAATCACTTTTAAATATATGAAACTAATCTATCAAATCATGGTGGCCTCCGTCCTCTTTTTGCCTGTGAACGCCGCCGAAATCGCTGCAATTTCCGCGAAGGACCTCGCCAAGAAACTTAGCACCTTACAACAGGATGGTTCTTCCTATGTGCGCTTGAAGTTGGACGTGAAGCCCGCGAATGGAGCGGCGCAGTTCAAACTGCAGTTGCAGATCAAACAGCGGCGCACGGCAAATTCCACGGAGATGATCTATCAGGTCCTCTGGCCAAAGGAGCGGGCAGGGGAAGCAGTGCTCCTCCGCTTAAAAGGTAGTGAATTCAGCGGGGCAGTGTTGTCTCCTCCTAACACAGTCAAATCCCTCAACGCAGGGCAAATTAAGGATTCTCTATTCGGCAGCGCGCTCTCCTATGCCGACGTGTTGGAAAACTTCTTCGCATGGGAGGACCAAAAACTCGTGGGCACTGAGGTAGTGGACAAAGTGAACTGCCAGATCCTCGAATCACGCGAGGGTAAGGGTGGCGCCATTGTTAGGAGCTGGGTGGACACCCGCCGTTTCGTGCCATTGCGGGTGGAAAAGTATCTCTCTTCAGGAGCCGCCTACCGCCGTATCGAGACCGCTCAGATTGTTTCGGACGACCAGAATCGGAATCTTCCCGCAAATCTCACGATTTATGATCTGAAAAAGGGCACCATCACTGAGCTCGATGGGTCCAAACTTAAACACGGCGTGAAATATGCTGATAGTGAGTTTACGCCAGAGGGGCTCGGGCAAGTGTCAGCTCCAAAGGCTGAATAAAACGCGGCCTTTCTGCTGATATTCTATCCAGTCAACAAAGAGCCTAGGAAATTTATTAACTAACAGACTGTTAGTAGTGGGGGTGGTGAAAGGGGAGAAGCACGCGTCTCCATTGCGGAGTCTGGAAAAGGTCGGGTGACGGACATTCGCAGCATCCTACGCGGTTGCTGATACAAAAAAGCGAGGCTGCGTGTGCGGCCTCGCTTTGAGATTTAACTTTTGAGATATTTGGGAACTCAGAACGGAATATCGTCGTCTTCCTGGAAATCATCCACCGGGGCTGCAGACGCGCCTTGCGGGGGACCGGAGCGTTGTTCCGGTGCGCGGGAGGCTTGTTGGGTGTATCCGCCTCCGCCTTGGGAATTTCCTCCTCCGCCTTGGGAATTTCCTCCTCCGCCTTGGCCGCCTTGGCCGCCTTGGCCGCCTTGGCCGCCTTGGCCGCCTTGTTGGCCGCTTGAGAGGAATTGGAGGGTTTCACCGATGACTTTGAGCTTGCTGCGTTTTTTGCCCGTTTCCTTATCGTCCCAAGTATCCAAACTCAGGCGGCCTTCGATGTAAACGGGCCTACCTTTGGTGAGATACTGTTGGGCGAGTTCCGCTTGGCGTCCCCAGAGAGTGACTTCCACAAAAGTGGTGTCTTCTTGCTTTTGCCCCTGCTCATTGTTCCAGACCCGGTTGATGGCAAGGCTGATTTCCGCCACAGCGGTGCCTTTCGGCGTGTGGCGCAGCTCGGGATCCCGGGTGAGATTGCCGATGAGCATGACTTTGTTGAGATTGGCCATGGGAAGGGAGTTTGGGGTTTCCGTCCGCTTGGACGGGGCAAAAATTAGGCAACGCGGGAAAAGTGCTGAAGGTGCACGTGGCCGTTGAGCTTCAGGCGGGCTTGAATCTTGGCGATGACGTCGGCTGCACCTTGGAAGGTGTAGTTCACATAGTGGCCGGACTGGAGGTGGCGCGATTCGTAAGCAAAATCGCGACGGCCGAGCTGGGCGACTTTCTCGATTTTTGCGCCTTCGGCTTGGAGTTCCTTGGAGATTTCGCTGACGAGATCGTCAACGGTGCCTTCAAGTGATTTGGTATTAAGGACGATCAGGCCTTGGTATTTGCGACTCATCAGATTGAGATGGAATTGGATTGTTACGAGTGTGATAGCGATTCGCCGCAGTGGCGATGCCTTGGGAACGCACAAGCTGCACAGCTTCGAGAGCGGTGGCAAGCGTGTTTTCAAGAAGTGGCCGTTCGTCGGGCGAAAATTTCCCTAATACGTGGCCAACCATCTCTCCGGGCTCGCTTCCGCCGATGCCGATTTTCAGGCGGGGGAAGGCGTCATTGCCTAGGTGTTGGAGGATGGATTTGATGCCATTATGGCCACCGGCGGAGCCTTTTTCACGAAAACGGAGGGTGCCGAGGGGTAGCGCGACGTCGTCGTATATGACGAGCATTTGCTCCGGCGTCCATTTGTGGAACGAGAGGATTTGTTGAATTGCGCGACCACTTAGATTCATGAAAGTCTGGGGTTTGAGTAAAACCGTGCCGCAGCCGGGGAGCTTGGCGAGGTGGCTCTGCCATTTCGGGCTAGACTGAAACACCGCACCCGAAGCGGCGGCGAGGCGGTCTAAGACCATGAAGCCGACGTTGTGGCGGGTGTCTTCATACTGCTTCCCAGGATTCCCGAGGCCGACGATGAGGGAAAAGGACATTGGGGATAACTTAAAAATTAAACTCTCAGATTTGAAATCAAAAAGAACGCCCGGACCGCAAGAGCAGACCGGGCGTTAGAGGAATCAGGAAGATTACTTACTTGGCAGCAGGGGTGGCTGCGGCTTCTTCGGAGATGGCTGCACCCGGCTTGCCAATGTGGGCAACCACAACCTCTGCGGCGTGGGTGGCCTTGACACCACTTGGAAGTTTGATGTCACCAATGTGGAGTGAAGCTCCGATTTCAAGGTGGGTGATATCCACTTCGATCGTTTCTGGAAGATCGTTTGGAAGGCAGGTAATTTCGATCGCGTGAATGTATTGTTCCACGAGGCCACCGGCTTTCACGCCAATTGACTCACCGTTGAGGTGAGTCGGGATGTGGGCGGTGATGGCGGTGTTTTCGTCGATGGAACGGAAATCAGCGTGGAGCGTCCTGCCGGAGAGTGAATCGTGCTGGATCGACTGAAGAAACGCGAGGCGGGTGCCGTGGCCTTCGATCTCCAAATTGACGATGATGTTTTCCGAACTGCTGCTGGCAAGGAGGTCGGAGAAGGTCTTGGCATCGACCTTGAGATTGATGTTATCGGTGCCTTTTCCGTAGATGACGGAGGGAACCCAGCCTTCGCGGCGCATTTGATTGAGGCGGCCGGAGCCGGTGCGTAAGCGGGGAGCCGCTTTGAGAGTTGTCTTCTTAGCCATGACGATTGTGTCGTTTGTATTGAGTTGCCGCCGGGGATTACTGCACCCAGTGCGGGGGCGGTGTGTGTAGCTGCCGAATCCGCCCTTGTCAAAAACTTGTTCGAGGAACTCCGGAATCGCGGATTTAAACCGAGAAAAGCGAGGTGATCGACTGGCCACCGTGAATCCGCCGGATCGCTTCTCCTAACAATGGCGCGATACCGACGACTTGGACTTTCGGCCCGGCGGCCTGCGGTACGGAATCTGTCGTGATGACTTCTTCGATGGCTGAATCCCGGATGCGCTGGTGCGCGAGGTCGCCGAGGATGGCGTGGGAAACTCCTGCGTAAATGCGTTTCGCCCCGTGTTTGTGGAGAATATCTGCGGCGGCGGTGAGGGTGCCCGCGGTTTCGGTCATGTCATCGACGAGCAAAACATCGCGCCCTTCCACCTCACCGATCACATTCATCGCTTCGACACGGGTCGCGCTGATCCGGTGTTTGGCGACGATTGCCAGCTCCGCACCGAGCGCATCTGCGTAGGCCCGGGCCATTTTAACACCGCCGACATCCGGGGACACCACGGTTAGGTTAGAAGTATCCGGGTGGCGTTGGCGGAGATAGCTGATGAGGACGGACTTCGCATAAAGATGGTCCACGGGAATATCGAAAAATCCTTGGATCTGCGGGGCGTGGAGGTCCATGGTGAGGACTCGGTTTACCCCAGCGGAGGTGAGTAAATTCGCGACGAGTTTCGCAGTGATCGGCACACGAGGCTGGTCTTTACGATCCTGGCGGGCATAACCGAAAAACGGCATCACCGCGGTGATTCGTTCGGCACTGGCGCGGCGAGCGGCATCCACCATGATCAGCAGCTCCATCAGATTATGATTGGTCGGCGGGCAGCTTGGCTGGACGATGAAAACATCGGCACCGCGCACGTTTTCGTTGATTTTGACTTCGGTTTCCCCGTCGGGAAAGGCAGAAACATGGACGTCGGCGAGCGGTTGTCCGACACAATCTGCGATGCGCTCTGCAAGCGCGCGGTGAGCAGTTCCACTGATGATTTTCATAGGCAAAAGGAGCAAGTCGCGGGAAGGACGGCGGATTGTTGACAGGCGAGCGGACGTCGGCAATACTTTGCTTGGAAATCGTCTAACTTAAATTCCACGCATGTCATTGAACTCACCTGATCTCGCGGAGGCCGCGCTACCGACTCGTGCCACCGCAAGTAACAGGGGCATGTTGTGGGTTTCAATCGTGCTTTCGATTGCGTTGCTGGTCTGGTTCTATGCGGTGGAAAAGCGATTTGGTGGCGGTCGAGATTTCTCCGCATTCGGCTGGATCATGAGCGCATGGAACGATGAAACCGACTATGAACACGGCGTGTTATTTCCATTCGTGATTGCCGGGCTGATTGTTTACAAATTCAAAGACCTGAAAGCTGCGGTCAGTGACGGCAGTGGATGGGGGCTGCTTGCTGTTTTCGTTGGGGCGCTGTTTTATGTGGCATCTTATCGAACGCTTCAGCCGCGGATTGCGATGGCGGGTTTGCCGTTTATCCTGTGGGGTTCGGCATATTATTTGTGGGGTTGGCGGGTCGCCCGAATGCTGGTTTTCCCTTTATTTTTCTTTTGGTTAGCCATTCCTTTACCGTCCTTCCAACAGGCAACCACGCACTTACAATTGTTAGCGACGTCGCTGGCGCACCACGGGTCTGCGTTGTGTGGAGTGCAAACCTACGTCGAGGGGACGACGGTCCTACCTCTCAAAGGGGATTGGAAACCGCTAGATATTGCCAAGGGTTGCAGTGGAATTCGCTCTTTGATGGCCTTATTGATGATTTCCGCCACTTGGGCCTATATCGCGAAGATGGCGATGTGGAAACGGGTGTTGTTGTTCCTCTGTGCTTTTCCACTGGCGATCCTTGGAAACGCCCTGCGGGTGATTTCGATTTTTGTGATCGCCGAATATGGCAATGCGAAATGGGCCAGCACCACTTGGCATGATTGGTCGGGTCTGTTGTTGTTCTATCCGTTTTCGCTAATGCTTTTGTTAGTGATTCATTCGGTGCTCGAAGGTGGGTTGCCATGGAAGAATGGGAATTTACGAACCCTGAGACGCGTGGTGGTAAAAAGCGAAGATGAATCCAAACCCTTCCTTTCCGAGTCATGAATTTTAAAGCACTCATCTTGCCCTTGTTCCTAGGAGGCACATTGAGCGGAATCTATTCTCTGCCAAGCGTAGGGAAAGTGGCTGAGTCAGCAGTAAAAATGGAGCTCCCGGATTTTATCGGAAGTTGGTCGTTGGAAAAATCTCCCCCAAGCGAGGCGGAGATCGGGACGCTTTCAAAGGATACGAAATTTTCGAAAGCCCAATGTTTTACCGCACGGCCTGGCGAGGTGACGGTGGGAGGCTACTTGATCCCTGATCGCGTTGATCTATCCGTGGTGCTGTCAGGTGCAGATATTAATAATTCGATTCACCGGCCGGAGCGCTGCATGCCGGCGCAAGGACATAACATCACTGGGTCTAGCGATCAGTTACTCAAACTCTCAAATGGACGCCAGTTTCTAGCAAAGCGCTTGCTGTCCGTGCAAACACTTCCAGCGACCCTAGAGCGTAAAAAGCCTTTGAGATTCAACTGTGTGACATATTATTTTTTTGTAGGCCATAATCATGTTAGTGACGACCACTTGGAACGGACCTTTACCGATATGAAGGACAGACTCGTCCGCGGCATGGACCAGCGTTGGGCTTATGTGTCCGTCTCGATGTGGTATGGGAAACTCGATTGGATCCCAAAAGAAGTCACCGAAGCCGAGGCGGATACTAAGCTGCGTAAATTTCTAACGAATTTTTCTGAAGAACAAATCGCATGGGAGCAAATCACGCGCTGAGTCGCATTTATTTAGGCATTGTCGGCACGATTTTAGCCCCCTTGAGAAAGGCGATCGTTTGATCCAGATAGGCGAGGTATTCTACACGCTGGCTGGGGGCAACACCTTGGGGGAGATCTTTGGCGGCGGCGATGCGCTCCCGGGCCTTGATGAAATAGCCGAGTGCTTCGGATGGCTTACGGGTCGCCCAGGCATCTGCTGCCATTTTGCCATAGAGAATCCCGGCTCGATAATGGGCGCGAGTGCCATTTTGGAGAGAGGAGGCGAAGTTATAACTTTCTAACGCGCCTTCGTTGTCTCCAGATGCCTCGCGGGCGGTGCCTAGGCTTTCGTGGATGACGAGCCGAGGTTCGAATAAGTCTTTGATGATCCAGTGCATTTCCCTCACCGCGCATTCAATCTGCTGTGCGGCAAGCTCTAACGACTCCAGTGCTTGAGCGGGTTCTTCTGGGCGGAATAACCTCAGGCTTTTTCGCATATAATGATTGGCCAGTGAGAAATGACCACGGAAACTCGGCTCCATTCCGCCTTGAAGGTGCATCGCCAATGTGTAGGCGGCCTCTGCCTCGGGGTCACGGTGCAGTTGACTCAGCAGATTGGCATAGTTAACAGCAATGGCGGGGTCGTTGGGATGAAGCGCTGCAGCCTGGTGATAGTCATTCAACGCTGCCGTCATAGCTTCTGGATTGTTTTTTTCACCGTCGTCGGCCGCTAACGTCTGATAGATCACGGCTCTTTCCTGATAAAATCCAGACTGCGGCCAGAGGCGAATTGCCTCGGTAAGAGCCTCGATTTTTGCTTCCGGAGAGGTGAGGGCTTGTTTACTGAAATGCGTAGGCCAGAGTGATTTTGTTACCCAGCTTCCCTTCCAGCCCATGGGAACGAGGAGTAAGCAGCAACTACACGCGGCGACGGTGATAAGAATTCTTGATCCGATTATCTGCGGAATTCGATTCTGGTGAAAGGATGACCGAGAAATTTGTCCTAAGCAGATTCCGAGAAATAAGATTCCGGGCATCAGATGGAAAACGAAACTGAATGAAGATTGCACTAACATCCCGGCAAGTCCCGCTAGTGCGCCTAGCCGCCAAGCATCGCCCGAGTTGTTTGAATTCCGACCTGATTCATCGGAGAGAATGCGAAAGACAGCTGCTACTGCAAGCGAACCTAGTAAAATGATCAACAAGCCTGCGCCGATTAGCCCGTAGTCGGTGGCTGCTTGCACCAGTTCATTATGAACCTGTTCGGGTTTGTGAGTAATGATGTCGCCCTGTGCTTTTCCTGAAGCGAATCTAAAACATTCCCAACTGAAACTTCTGCTGCCACCTCCGATCATGGGATGGAGGTTGATGCACGATAATGCAATTCCTAAGAAATACAGTCGGCAGGTGTTATCGAACATTTCCGTAACTCCTGTCCCCACACTCCGGAGTTGCTGTGCATCATGCCAGCCCATGAAAAGATAAGCTCCAATGGCCAACCCTAACACAGGTAGCGCGATCAACGCGGGAGCAAACCACCGGGCATTCCGTCGTTTGCCAATCATTAGGCTAACAGTTGCAAAAACCCCAACCCCAACTGCGGCTCCGAAGATGCCACCGCGGGAGCGAGTAAACCATACGGCTGCTAACCCTGCGATGGCGATGAGGACCCAAATGATGCGGGTGCCAATATGGTGCCTTCCAAACAAACCTGCCGCCCCTACAAGCATTGAAGAAACGATGAAGTAATTTGCGGCCTCGTTGTAATGTGCGAAGAAACCGGAGACCATTTTGGAACCCTCTTGTTCCCGGAATATAGGGCTGAAGGGGGGGGAGATCACTTGGACTCCCGCTACCCATATGTTCGCTAATAATAGTAGGGCGATTCCCCAAATCAGAATTCGCTCGGCATCCACGTTCCCGGCGATCGCCCGAACGCTGATGAATGCGCCGACGGTCGCGCAGATGAGCAGAAGGTCCGCCTGACCGAGCTCTGCCACCGGGGAAATCCATGCCCGCCATGCAAACCACCCCGCCACCAGCGTTGCGAAGGCAATCAGTCCGAAATCTCCCGGCGTTTTACCACGCTTCCAAAATACCGGGCAAGCAGCCAGAACGGAGATGCCGAGCGAAAACATTGCGGGTCCCCAAGTCCATGACCGGGTTTGCGGGCCTATCAGCACAGCCATGACCAAAGCGATGACCAGAAAAAGAGAAGAGATGACAGGCATTGTTAGGTGGAATGTAAAAACAGAGCTGCTGGAATCGGAGCTCAGGAGGTTCTATTTACCTGAATCTTATTTTGCGCCCTTTCCCCACAGGACTGCGGGAATGGTTCTACAAAGAATTTGAAAATCTAGCCAGAGTGACCAGTTGTCAATGTAGCTGAGATCCATCGCTACCCATTCGTCGAAGCTTGTGATATGATTGCGTCCGCCGGCTTGCCATTCACAGGTAATACCAGGCCTAACACTCAAGCGCCGACGGTGGGAGAGCTCTTGAAACGCCTCCACTTCGTAAACGGGTAGCGGCCTCGGACCTACTAGACTCATGTCTCCGCTAACCACGTTGAGAAGCTGGGGCAGTTCATCAATACTATATTTCCGCAGTATCGCGCCGAAACGAAATACCCTAGGATCATTTTCTAGTTTGAAAACAGGCCCTTCCATATGGTTGCCATGCTCCTCTTTGATCTGATCTAGCAGATCCTCGGCATTGGCCACCATCGTGCGGAATTTCCACATTCGGAAGGGCTTCCCATATTTGCCCGCCCGCATTTGTGAGTAAAACACGGGTGCTCCCGGGCTTTTTAGGGCGATTCCGAGTGCCGCAAAAATCCATAATGGCAATGTCACCAAAATGATTAGACTCGCACCTGCGCGATCAAAAATTTCTTTGCATAGAAGCTCCCAAGATAATTCCGGGGTTGAACGCAGCACCAGCATGGGTTTGTTTCCAACCGTATCAAACACGGGTCGTGCGATCTGTGAGCGGATAAATGTGGCGGCAATCCACGCTTCCACACCTTGAAGTTCACACGCCTCCACTGCTTCTGCTACTTTTTGGAATTCCGTGTTTTTTGCAGCGAACAAAACCCGGCTAACGGATTCCTCCTTCAAGACCTTGAAAAGTTCTGTCACGTCGCGCTTCCCCAGATCAAAGTGCTCGACGATTTTCCAGCCGGAAGTGATTTCTGAATCGAGATCCGCTAGAAGCTCGTCCATTTCCCCATCTGATCCAGCGATGATAACCCGCTCTTTTGTTGCGTCACTCTCCGTCCTTCGTTTGAGCCAACGCTGGGTAAGCCGATCTCGAATGAGCAGAAGGATGAAAACAAATGTCAGGCCGATGCCAAGTGATAGACGTCTGGCATCCCCCATCTTTGCAAAAACGGCAAACACTCCGATAAACAGAACAATGCCCACAAGTGCCCGGATTAACTGCCACACTGAAGTGCCAGCCGACTTGTGCCTGAGGTGTTCGTAGAAGCCAAGTCGTTCGAGAAATAACGGCGTGAAAGGTACTGCAATGTAGAGCACCCAGTGCGCTGCAGCGATTTTTTCTTCTTCGATTCCCATGTCCGCCCACAGGCGCACCGCGTCCCGGAGTGTGCCTCCAATTAAAAACGCAGCCAAAACAAGCGATGCATCCGTGAGTTGGAGCACTTGAATCGTAAACGAGTCTTTGCGGCTAATGGCCATGCAGGGGTCGGCTTTTTGGGTAGGGGAATTAAAATCTTCCGCAGGCGAAAGAATCTCCAGAATTCGATCCCCTGCAATCGCCGATTACAAAGGAGGAATGATTTGCTGCGGTTCGCAGTAGATGAGCCACAATCCGCGGTAGGACAGGCAAATTAGATTGGATACTCGTGTTTCGCATGCTGATTTAAGCGCTGTGATACGCTCATTTGCCTTGTTGGGGATTTTTAGTGTCCTTGTGATGGCACTTTTCTTCTTTTGGCAGCAGCGTTTTGAACGCACTCCAGAGTTTTCTACGGTTCGGTTGGCCGATCTCAGGGGAGTGGCATCTCCCGCTGCAGGGGTCGATTGGCTCGGCGCTGAGGCAGACCCAAGCGTTCGCTTGAGAGTCGAAAATCCGAATAACCCGGTTGTCGTTAGAATTAAATTTCCCGTGAGCACGCCTGTGGATTTTCTGCATGTTCGCTTTCGCATGAAGGCTCGCGGTTTGAAGGTGGGGAATGACCCATGGGCTGATGGGCGATGCATCATCGAGTGGCATCCGGCGGCGGGCGGGGTTTCGGAGAACGATGCGATCGCATCGGCTCGGGGAGACGATCAAGGAGAGCTGATCGATTTTGTAATGCGCCCCAAGCAATCTCCAGCAGTGCCGGTACTCCGACTCGAGCACCTCGGCCAAGCGGGGGAATTAGAGCTCACCCAGTTTAAAGCCACTGTGGTGCGGGAGAGGTGGGCTTGGAAAATCGGGCACTGGTTGCTTTTGGCTGCTTGGCTGGCGTGGGCCTACGCGCTTGTGATTCACACCGGGGCGACGGGGCGGCTGCGTTCGCTGCTGGCCGCTTTCGTTTGGCTGTTGATGGGCATTTACTTTGTGGTTCCCGGTCCTTGGGAAAATTTGCGACCGCTTGCCGTGCCGTTTCAGATGGGACCGGAAGTTGTGAAACCTATTTGTCCCGGCATTGAGGTGAAATCAAGGGAGACCGCCGATACTTCGAATGCAGCGGCACTTACCTCCGTCGGTAAAATTCCTATTCAAGGAGACTTGCTCCTACGCATCAAATTTCAATTTCTCAAATTGCGCCCGCTGCTGCATTTACTCCTGCTTTTCGGTCCGGCGTTATTGATCGGGTTGCTCGTCGGCATGCGACCTGCATTGTGGCTCACTGCGATATTTTCAATCGGCACCGAGGTGGCTGAAGTCGCGTTCGGTTATGGCTTTGACTCTGCCGATGTGTGTGATTTGATTCTGGATGCTATAGGAATTGGCCTAGGTCTTTGGTTGTCTCATTTTGTGATGACTTGGATATTCCGGCGAAGGCCAAAGAGAGTCACTAACTGTTAACGAGTAATCAAACAGTAGGTTCTTTCATTTTGCCTAATCTCCCGTTCCATCCGTCGGAAACGGCTCGAAGTAGCAGTGGAAACCGCGCCGGCCCGTCAAACCAACACGCGCTCAGGGTATATGTGGCTGCAATGATCAAGCCTCGCAGATTGCCGAACTGCTTCCGCTTCAGCCAAACCATGTTGCGGACTTTGTAATAGAGTTTCCAGTCACCAAGTCCGCGTTCAAAGAAGAAATTTTTGCCGAGAAATTGCCAATGGATCACATTTTTCGGCCCCGGATGATCCATCACTGCGCCGCGGATCGCTTCTTGGAAAATACCCGCCTGTTCGAAGCGCCACGGGTATTCTTCGTCCTCGCCACGAATGAACAATTCACCATTCACCGGCCCCACGCGATCCCTAACTTCTCGTGGGAGAAGCGCTCCGGTCCAAGCAATTCTGCTGCGCACCTTCGGGCCATCCGGTAGCTCCTGCTCGCTGTAAATCAAGCGCCATCCGCCATGGCCATCCACGATTTGCAGCGGCCAAGTAAATTTACCAGTTTCAGGATCGACTTGGAGAGGGTGCCGCACCACGTGGTGGTTCCATTCCTCGTCTAACATAGCTGCAAGCGCTGCTTTGCGCGGCCATGAATCATCATCCAGAATCCAAACGGCATCAGCTCCCTCACTGAAAGCCCGGTCCATAGCCACTTCCACTCCCCCGGCATTTCCGCAGTTCTTCGGCATGCGATGCACCACCAGTTCAAATGGCAAATTCTCCAGCTTCTCTAGCAAACTCACTGTGTCATCGGTGGAACAGTTATCAGCTATGATCACCCGGTTCGGTGGACGGGATTGCGCTGCCAGCGCCTGCACGCAGGCGAGTGCCGTTGGCGCTCGGTTCATGGTCGCAAAGACAGCGACGATGGTTAGATCATTGCTCATAGCTTCATCAAGGCTTTCCTGCCCTTGGCGACAAGCCATAAGAATCCATCAGCCAAGCCATTCAAATAGGGGTCTTCAAACAGGGTGATGCCGTAAGCCCGACGGACTGCCCGCGATTCCACATGCTGGCGCTCAGAAGCGAGAATCGTCTCCATGTCGCGTGATTTTCCAAGATGACGTTGCGAGGCATTCGCTCCGTGCATCCTGAAATCCGCGATGCAAATAGGTAAGTGTTGAAATGTCTTTCCCATGGAATTGAGACGGGCATAAAACTCACCATCCATCACATAGTGGAAATCATTTCGTAGGCGATGCCCGTCATCGATAATCGTCGTTTTTCGATAGAAAGCGGCCGTCGATGGCACGTAACAGTGATGATGAATGTGTACGAATGCCGACCAACGCGGCACCTTCATTTGGCGAGTTAGGTTTCCCTCCTCATTCACAAAATCATAATCTCCGTAAACCACATCAGCATGAGATTGCTTTAATGCGTCGAGCATTGCAGCCAAAGCCCCCGGCTTCAATCGGTCATCGGCGTTTAACCAGATTATCCAATTGCCTTGCGCTTGGTTAAAGCCCTTGTTGATTGCATCCGACATTCCTCTATCAGGTTCCTGCAACCATGTCGCATGGGGAAATTTTGATGCTACATCAGCGCTGTCATCTGTGGACCCAGAATCAAAAACCAGATGTTCGAAGCGGACGCCCCCCTGCGTTGCCACGCTGCCTAGGCACTCACCGAGAAATCGACCATAGTTTAAACTCGGCGTGATGATGGTGAAGTCCATGATGATCGGATGCTTTGAAAATGGCGGAGTGAATCGATAATATTAACGATTCAGTTCGTCTTCTGCCTTTGTGAAGATGATGTTGCAGTTAGCTCCGTAACGAAGAAGTTTGGGGAATGTGCGGAATAACCACGAATCCAAGTGCTGGATCATGGCGGATAGAAATCCAAAACGATCCGAAGCCCCCTTCATCGGGTAGCCGAGGAAGTTGAAAACCTGAACTTCACATGTGGAGAACCCCGTGTTTTTCATTTGCTCGAACTGAGAAAAATACAAATTGCTTTCGTCGCCGAGCTCGTGCTTGGCCATGCGAACCGCGCGGATCGCCGCTACTAGCAGATTGTGGCCCAGTGGCTCAAAAATGAACACGAAGCGTCCGCCGGGCTTCAGCACCCGCAGCACCTCTTTGCTCAAGCCTTCGTGATCATGAGCGAGATGATGCAGCGCCGCCTGTCCCCATAACAGATCGATTGATTGATCCGAGTAAGCCGACATGTCGAACGCGTCACCCGCCACATAAGTAAGTCCGGGGAGTCGTTTCAGTCGCTCGTCAATTTCTGGTCCGGTGGCTGCGTAGAGATCCAGCCCAATGACTTCGGCCTGTGGAAATGTCTCAGCCAATAGGCCAGCAAGTTTTCCAAACCCTCCGCAAATTTCTAGGGCGCGCTTGCCGTTCAGGTTAATCCGGCACAACTCGCTGTAGCCTGCCAGAAACAAGGGCTTATCGGATGGAGGAAATCCCCCAATAGCAGGTAACATTGCCTCGGCACGAGTATCAAACGGAGGAGCCGGATGGGTGAGGGTAAGGGACATGATTTGGAAAATAAAAATTCCAGATTACCAACGAATCATGGTTACCCCACACAGAGCGTCACCTGGTGCCAAAAGATCATTGCTTGTCTCTAACTGCGCCGCAAGGCCTTCGGCGCGAAACCACTCGATTAAATCATGATCCGTCTGGCCACGGATGGACGCGGCGAACACGGACGAATTGCTAATAATCATTCCATGAGCGGAATATTTGATATAGCGGGTGAAATATTTTTTTTGTATTTCGGAGTTCAATTCGGTGAACGCATAATTGGAAATGAAAAAGTCGGCTGAGGGATCGACGTTCCCCTCACTTAGTCTGGCATGTCCCTTGAGCCCGATTTCTGTAAGCATTCTCATTGCAGAATTTTCGACTTGTGGAAGGTCGACCAAGGTTGTTGTTGCACCAGACACTAGAGCATTCATTGACGCCAAGCCGCCAAAGCCAACTCCAATTTCGACAATCCTAGTCTCACCATTAACCAAACCCAGCCGCTTAAGCCACAGCGCGGTTGCTAGATAACGAAGAGTGGTGGGGCTGAATGCTTCTGAAATACCCAGCAGTAATCCTGGCCAACGGATTGGATCTCCCCACCTGTTAATCTCCGCGACCTTGGGGTTTGTGAGCCATAGCGGCTCCCATGCAATAATTTGCTTCGCGTAGAATCTTCCGTCTACCGCTCCTACCGTTTCAACGATGTCGCGCACGGCGGAGCTCCTGCGGAAATTTTGTGAACTCAAATTGCCGTTTGCAAAGGCCGTGCATAGGTGCGCCCAGGGCATGGATGCAGAGATACTCGAGGACTCGTCAACCGTGTTTGTCGCATTTGTGACGTCTGAGTTGAAAGACAACAATTGCCCGACTTCACTCCACAAGCGATCATGAATTCTATCAATTAGTTTACGTTTCATTTCGGAAGTCCGCTAACCAAATACTTTAATGAGGTGAAAAATTCAATTTATCGGGTTCTGTCCCACCACGAGGATCGACTGGCCGAGCGGTGGACAAATCCAACGCTCTACTCTCGAAATCATCGGCACCACCCAACGATCAAAAAACCGGATTTGTGCATCACTCTGAGATTCTAATTTTCCATATTTGGAATTCCACCACCACCCCCAGACCCCAATAAAATTGTAATAACGCATGAATTCGATCTGCAGGCCCGCACCCGTAAACAGGCTCCGAGAATAACGCTTTGAATACCTTCTGTAATGGCCCAACCGCTCATCGACCTTTCCGAACGCCCATGATCCAGCCGGCACCAAGATGACCAACCGCCCTCCGAACGCGAGCCGCTTACTCAATTCGATTAAAGTCAGTCCATCGTCCTCAATGTGCTCTAACACATTCATCATCACTACGCTGTCAAATTTCATGTCCGTCCCGAGTGCTTTGTCTAGCGTCTCCACCGTAGCCTGGAGGGCGTGCACATTCGGCAAATGACGAGTATTCCTTTCTAATTGCGCAAAGCAGTAATCATTAGGCTCTACGCTCACCACTTCACGCCTGTTCTCCGCCAGCCGAGGGGTAAAGTTGCCAATCCCGCCACCCACTTCAAGGACGCGCTCCCCCAAGAAAGGCTCTATCATCTCGAACTGCCAGCGGCGGTAATTGACTGCTCGCTCCATCTGCCGCAGATCCTCCACATAGAAAGGATCCATCGCGATGGTGTAGTTACTGCCGGTTGCAGGCATGTCGGTTACTTCACGACGCTTGTTCATATCAGAAACTTGATTTCAGAGGCCAGATTCGGTTCTGATAGTTATTTCGTTAGGCTCGTGTTGTGGCTCGGAACGAGAACGCTCCAAGTCGTGGCTTCCTGGGATGCCATCGCCCTAATTTTAACATTGCCGGTGATTTTCCAGCCGAGGCGTTCACCTAATTGCTCAGGCGAAACTCCAAAGCGATCACGGGTGCCCATTGCAGATGCCACAATCGCACCGTAACCTGCGGGATCGGGTATTTGTCCCTTCTCATCGCGGTGGAAATCAGTGACCCTCCGTGTGCCTAGCGGCAGCCAGAAGGAGTATTCAGACTCACCGCTGGTGCCCGCGAAGGCGATCGACTTTACGTCTAAGGGTAACATCTCACGAACCGGAGCATAGACATCGTGGCGGTTTGCATAGACCTGATATACAGTTGCCATCCGCCCGGCGACTCCTCGTGCCACTCCCTTTTCAATGAGGATATTGGTGATTGTTTGAACGGGCAGAAGCGGGCGGGCAGGGTTGCAGGCTAATGCGAGAACTATCGGCAGTAACAGGGTTAGACTCGGCCACCGCCACCGGCGTCGTCGGAAAATATCGGCTGAACTCAACGTCAAAAGAGGCAACGCAATGAGCCCGGAGTAGTAGGGCGCTAGGTATCGCGGAGCCCCGCAGTTCCCAAGCGTCATCATATAAAACAGCATCGCGATCCAGAATCCTCCGAAAACACAGCCGCCAAGACAGCGCAAACGTCTCAATCGAATTTCGCGCCTACCGCCTGCTAGAGCGAGAAGTAAAGCACCTGAAACCCCGAGACCAAGCCCGGAGTGCTCTTCCGCCGCGAGCTGTGGAAGGGTCATTCTTAAATCTACGAATCCTTCCTTGATCCAACTAAAAGGGAATTTTTCGGTTTGGGAATTGAACCAATTGTTGACTCTATCAGCGGGAGGGAAAACAGCAGGAACGATGCAGGCACTACCGACTAAAAGTGAATTCCCCGCGAGTCCCACGATAGGGTTTTTGAGCCTGAGCACACTATTTGAGTCTCCCGTCCAATCACCTGTGTGGAGCGTGTTAGCAATCGCTGTAGGGACAAAGGACACGAATATGCCGATACACCCTGCAAGGGTTGCCGAGATAAGTGTCTTGGGGAAACGAAAGAAGACTGGAGTGAGACAGATCGCGATCGGCAATAACAGGGGTAAGTTAGTGACTTTCACGCCGGTCATCAAAGCCGCTGATAGAACGGAGAAGCTCACGGCGCTCGCACGGCCATCACGGAGCGCACTCGATGCAAAAATTAAGGCTGTCAGTAGATAGATGCATGAAAGGAAGTCGTTTCCGATGCTTCCCGCCTGAACAGCGAAACACGAACCGCACGGCAGGATCCACATCCAAGTGGCGGAGATGGATTTTTTGATGCCAAGCGAGGTGAATACTGAAAAGACTAGCCCTGGCATGAGCAGGAATGGGATGGCATTCACTAGGAATGCAAATCGTAGCGTATGGAACGCAGCGAACGGTGGAAGCATGAGAGTCTCAAATCCAACCGAAGTGAAATCCATTCTGGTATCCGCGCCGCCAATCCAATGCCAATGGCCCTCGGCAAGCCAGTGGAGTAGGCGAGGGATGCGGTAGCTCAGCCCATCATGGTTGGATGGCTGATAGATTGCTCCTCCGATGAGTGCTGCTAGAGCACAAAAAAGGTAGAGCAGCGGGAACGGTTTTCTGAATCTCCTTAATCTGAAACCCCTAGGAAGCCATGATCCTCCATTGAGGTGATGGTAAGCAAATGCAGAACCGACAATACCAACGGCGAAAAGCATACCGCAGCCCGCCCGATTGAGCTGCCCAATGAGGGAAAGGAACAACGCGCCTAGTGAAAAGAAAGCAGAAAGCGAAACCCAGACGGTGGCCGTGGTTTCGGTGAAAGGCCGGAGGAGTGGGGAATGGTTTCTCATGAATCCGTCGGGGTTCGCATTCCTTGCCGATCGCTCCAGTTGAGGAGTTGCAGGGCATGGTTGAAGCGTCGGCTTTTTGCGATTCCATCGAGAATGACGGCGGACGAAAAGCTGAGCATCGAGAGAATCGAGAGTCCAGTGGCGAGGAGCGCTAACGGAATGTGGAGGATTTTTGATGTCCGGATAAACTCTAGGATCGGGACGGCACCAACGCCCAATGCAGTCATTGCCAGCACGATAGAACAGAATGTGAAGAACACGAGTGGGCGGTAATTGACGAAGATCGAGAAGATCGTTTTGATGACAAGGATGCCGTCAGTGAAAGTTCGGAGCTTTGAAAACGATCCCTCGGGGCGGTCACGGTAATTGGTTGGCAGTTCGATGACAGAGTATCCTTTGTCGAGTGCATGGATGCTAAGCTCTGTCTCCAGTTCAAATCCATCGGATAGTATCGGGCTTGTCTTCACGAACCGTTTTGACATCACCCGGTATCCACTGAGAACATCGCGAAGATTTCCCTTAAAAATAAAATTGATCAGGATACGGACCGCATGGTTGCCGATCATGTGCATCGGGCGTTTGTTCTCCCTTTGATAAGCTCCGCTGCTCTGGCGATCGCCGCAGACCATGTCGGCATTTCCATTTAGAACCGGTTGTAGCAGCTGTGGTAAATCGGATGCGGGATAAGTTAGGTCCGCATCCACCATCACATAGATATCGGCGTTGATTTCCAGAAATGCTCTACGCATGGCAATTGCCTTGCCCTTCCTAGATTCCTGAATGATTGTTCCCTTACAGCCAAGTTCCTGATAGACGGCGAGTGCGCGTTCGAAGGTGGCGTCCGTTGAGCCATTGTTTACGATATAGAACGAAGCATCTGGGCAGAATTCATGGAAATCACGAAGAGTCTGTGCAACCGTCAATTCTTCGTTGTATGCAGGGATAATGATAGCGATCGATTGGGTCATAGCATTAGCGTAGGGGGAAGATTATCAGGAAAGAATTGTCTAATAAGGTAACTGCTTCTCTTTGGGCAGTTCCAGAGTACCAAGATGATCCCCGAGTTAAGGGGGGCTTTGGACAAGGCTTCGTTAATGAAGCCTGAGCCAGGACCATAAAAACTGGGAGTGCCTGGCCAGCGGACTGGCAATAAGGAAGCTTGGGATATTCCAGCATACGGGAATTCCAAAAAAGAGTAGATACCAATCTCTTGCCCGTATATTTCGAATATAATGTGAAATCTTCGCCTTGCCAAAACCTTGAGCAACAAACGACTCAACCCAGCGGGGAGTCTTCCTTTGAGTGGTGTGAAGGATCAGTGCACTTGCCGCCCAGAAAAATAACCATCTGCCGTAGTCGTGCCCTAATACAAATAGGGGAGAAATAAAAACAAACTGCATCAGCAAAAGCGCGGCGATTCGGATTTTTTCCTTCATCATCGGGATTGCATCTTGAATCGTATCTCGATTAGCAAATAGCACAATTATGGCGAATGATATAGCAAACAACACTGCCCAGATCGTTGGCTGATAGAATCCAGATGTCAGTAGGTTCAGGCCAGGTCCCATTCCCTCTTGGGAAGTCCAGCCGAGCGCTTGAATCGCTCCAGACGGCTGTTCTAACCCTACTTTAGCAGGATCAATTATCCTCCATAAAGGCAGCCAGGATTTGTTGACTGCATTTGCAATCTGGGGCGTGCCATGATAGTAAGTGGTCAGTAGAAATACTCCGATACTAGGTAACACCGAAAGGGTGCGCTGGAGCAGCACGATTGGGGAGAATGATGCGCTGTCCCTTGCTCCACATAAAACAAGCGCCGGAAGTGCGTAGAATGCGAAAGCTTCGTGGGCGAGAATTGCTGCTGCGGCGAGCAAGTTGATCATCAAAAATGCCCCTACGCGGGGCAGGTGGCTCGCGTCCACCTTCAAGCAAGCGAGAAATAGCAGAAGTCCGAGACAGTCTTTACGAACTATACAATCTTGGTAAGCAGGAAATCCCATGATGAGACATGAAAGGATTAATGCTGCGGGAAACACCCGTGTGGCCTTAATGAGAAGCCATCCGAGCAGTAGGAAATAGAATAGAAAACCTGAAAGGACCACGAGTTGGTTCGCTTGGATTCCTACCCATTCCGAAAGTGTCATGGCAACTGAGCCAAGAAGTCCACGTCTGACAAAACCGCCAGAGTAGTTAATCAGACACTCGGTCATCTGAAAGCTATCATGTCCCCATGTGAGCGCCAACAAGAACTGCTGGCTAATCTGCCAGAAAAGAAGGCATGCTAGCAGAATTAGTGTGGGTGATATTTTAATGGGTGACATGGATCAGGCTGCATTATCAATGCACAATTTGCCAGTTTGGCATGCGCTTTTCTTCGATTGGTGCGCGGATCTCTTGGAACCATCGGGGCGGCATCAAAACCTGTTGTCTAGGCTTTTGGCCTAACCAGGCTGCCCACCATGAGTAACTGCTATTTGCAATGATGTGGTGAGATGCGAGGCTCATGAGGTGCAAATCGACGAGAGGGGAGGTGATCAGGTGGTGGTCGATCATTTCAGTGTCGGCGTCGGAAAAGTGTTTGGCGCACCATGTGGGGTCGTCGGAGAATATAAAAAAGCGCGAGTGGCCGTGTGCCTCGCGCATGTGCTTCATGGAGCGGCGATAATAGTCGATGCCACAAAGGTCGAGGTTTGGATTGCCAACATAATCGGAACGGCGGATGTGCACTGCAACGCTATCAGGTTTTGATAGGCGCTCTACCAGTTTCTCATGGCCAATTTCCAACCCAAGACTATGGGTGGAAAGCTCCATACGCAGGGTCTTTTCCATGCTCTTAAAATACAGGGGAGTTTGGAAATAACCAAAAACCATGCAGTCTGCCGGAGCATCGAGAAAGCGGGAAGAGAACGATTGGTCTCCTTCAATTTCCCGCAGAATTGGGATGGTGAGATATTCCCAATAGTGCTTGCCCGTGATTCTGCTTAAGGCGCGTGCACCTAGAGAAAAGTTCCGAACGATCTTTGCCTTTCCTTCTTTGGGGCCCGGCAGGTGTTTCAAGCAATTCACCATTTTCCAACCCTCTCGATTGAACCAGGAGCCGTCCATTACCAATGGCACCCCGTGCTTTTCCGCAAGAACCCGCCCCAGGGCATACTGGAACAAATTGTTGCCGAGCCGGCCTAACATTACAACGCGTATCACTGCGTAAAATAAAATTACAGTTAGAATAATTAGCGTCAACGTTCAAGTTACTGCAGCTATGGCAGTTTCCTCGCGGCGATAATTCCTAATCCCGTCTGACATCCAAAATGATTGGCAGCATCCTCGGAACGCCAATCGACGGATTCGTGGATGCAATTTCTATCATCGATCACCGCAAACCTCTCGATGTTCCAACCTAGTGTGAACCAGTCGATCAATGTTTGAGCCGCAAATATTCGATGAGCGTTGAACTCGATTCGCTGCGGCCCGATGGGGGTGGAAAGGTAGAATATGCCGCCTGGCTTCACCATACACATCATATGCTCTAGGCCTTTCAGGTGTCCTTTGCAGTCGATGGTGTCGCCAAATCGGCCGAGGCCAAAGTGCTCGATCGTGTGCAGACAGGAAAGTGAGTCCGTGGCTGCTTGCCAACTTAGTGGCACCTCTTCCATTAGATCCATCTGATGAAATGTTACATTATGCACTAATGCAGAATTTGGGCGAATGTCGATTGCATCAACTGGACGAAATACCGACAAGGTGCCAATAAACCCGTCCAATCTGGAGCCTACATCGATATGCCGGGTAGGCATAGCTTCATGAACCCAGCGGGCCACCAGTTGATCTTGGTAGAAGTAGTGCCCCAGACTTCCTGAAGCTTCATTCCATTCGTTCAACATCGGCAACTCGGTCCCCCACAGGAAATCATCGTTCTTTGATTGCTCTAAATATGCAGTCTTGTCTCGTAAATAACGCTGCCATCCACGTATAGAAGAAACAAATTGATGCGGATTGGCCCCGGCATTGCGAAAAATAGATCGTAGCATTGGCTGGTGAAGGGAGGAAGTGAAAGAGTGGGGTTAGCAGCCAGGGACGAGACTCCGGAATGCCGCCAGCATGCGGGCCGCCACTTGATCGGCAGCGTATGCGGCGCGGAGTTTTAACCCACATTGATAGATGACTTCGGGACTAATTGCCATGACCTCATCGAGTGAAGAAAATAGCGTTGCACTGTTTTCCAGTGAGAAACCGCCCTTCGATGTCGCGACGCTCAAGATCTCCTCTACTGAAGTGCCTTCCACAAAGCAGACCGGGGTTCCTAGGTAATATGCTTCTAATGCAGGCAGGCCGAAACCCTCAATCTCTGATGGTAATATCAGGGCTCGCGCAGCTCGATAGGCGGCCTGCAAAGCACTCTCCTCCAAAAATGGTCGCTTCACGATCGTGTGGGAACTTGCTAACAAGAGGTCCACTTCAGGTGGAACAGAGCCAATCAAGTGCAACATCGGAAGCTTGCGACCTTGGGCTTCTGCTTCATGCCACCAGCGGATCAAATGGGCGCTGCGTTTGTGCGGTTCGCAGGAGGCGAGGTGGATCACGTAGTTTTCTTTTAAGGGTTCAACTGGTTGGGGGACACTCTCATACATGCATGGCTCATACGTAACAATGATGTCTTTGCGCGGAATGCTGTGGCGCTGCATGAAAGCTTCAACTTGTCGCTTGGCTGATTCAGAAACAGTTAGAATTCGATCCGCCTTGCGGAGTGTGTGTTTAAGCATCTTCGCCCAATAAGCATACTCCCACGGGTTTCGCCACGTGGGATAGTGGTCCTCATCGTATTGGATGATCGTGTCATGAATTGTCACGACCGAGGGTTGGCAAAATGTATTGAGAATAGGTAAGTAGCCCTTTGGGAAATAATGCAAACTCGGGGATGATCCGTTGTGTTTGAAAATCGGGTGGAGGTGATCGGTTAAAAGTCGGACCAGCTTATTTCGCGTGCCCCATGGCAGAACTCTTTGGTGATGCGTGGCCACCGGAGCTTGTTGGGAAGTTTTTGAACTAACGGTTTCTACGTCCACAGCTCCCGATTTTTGGAGTGCTGCAATGACGGCTTGCGACATTCGAGATATACCGAAACTCCGATCATGGCCCGGATTTTGGTCAGCTAAATAAACTTGGACCTTATAAATCGGGAGAAGGGGCGATTCGCTGTGTTCGGAAATTTCATGTTCCCCACACGGGGCCAAAGTTGACGCCATTGCCTTGAAAGCATTCACAAGATTCTGAGAGAAATCCCTGATTTGATAGAGTGCGAGTGATCGTTCACGTAACTTTAATCCATTCTGAATTTGAGGTGATTCTTTTAAGGCATAGCAAGCCGCCACTAAGTTTGATGCCAATGCACCGGGATCTGCCACAGGCGATAGGTAGGGGTGGTTCGGTGGTAATACTCCCGCGACGCCATCGGACGAGGTGGCTACAATCACCATTCCGTAGCTCATGGCTTCTACTACGGTGAGGCCGAAACTCTCCCAACGGCTGGGTGCAAGGAAGACATCATGATCTGCAAAGCAGAGGGATTTTTCTCTGCCTGATAGATACCCTTCTTTGTGGATTGCAATTCGGTCCGCCCACTTGCGCTCAATCGTTTCAACCATTGCATCAAACCGATGGCGAATTCCTTCGCTAATACTACCCGCGAATGTCACGTGAAACCGCCATGCGGTAGGCGACTCCCCAAGAGCATGTTCCAGACATTCGAGCGCATCGATGACTCCTTTTTCCTCAGTCCCATGGGAAAGAAACAGGATTTTATAACAGGGAGCGTCATCGGTTCTGATGCGTTTTTGACGGGCTTCGATGACAGGCATCAGGACTTGTTTGAAATCTGGGCAGGGGTCTTCGATGCCATTGCAGATAACGAAGGGTTGTTTTGAGGCAACTGCAATAGAATCCCTCTCAGAGGTGGGGGAGACGGCGATCGAAGCAAATGGGTCGTCAAGAACCCATCTGCTGATGCGGCGCGCGAGGGCGTCGATCCCGCGTGGTCCCTTGAGCGCGAGCCGTTCGGATTCATGAGCCCATTCGGCATGACCGATAGCATGCCAGTGGAAAACCACATTTGAATAGAAAACACGAAGCACAGAAAGCAGTGCCCAGTCACGAAAAACCGAGCTCCATTTGACCGGCCCAGGGACATAATAGAGAATCGGGTTCTGGATTCCTGCTCTCACTCGGATCGCATTGGCAAGGTATTTGGCGGTTAGAAATAATTTTTCCAACGAACTCTCGCCGATGTCTTCGAGAGTGTTTGAGAACTTGGCGTTGATGTGGAAAACATCGAATGCCTCTGGGCTCTCTCGCAGTGCTTTTAAAGCCAATGCAACCATGCGACTCTGCCCGTGCTCTGGCGGCGGTACTTGGGCAAAGACGACAATGGAAATAGGTAGATTTCGAGGCATTAAAAATTATCGTGTTTCCCAAATTTCGAATCCAGCAAAGCTGGTGTTCAATTTGAAGAAATTGTTTCGGAATTCCTCCTGATAGTTTCGGTTTGCATAGGCAATTTCCGGTCTGCTTAAGATGACGATGTCGGCAAACATCAGTCCTGTCGGAGGTTCTGATTCGAGAACTTGGATTGCGTTCATAAGAGGCATCCCACCTTTGCGAAATGCATAATAACGAGCGGCTGTCATGTCTGCTTGCCATAGGACCCGCTTGCCTTTCGCTAACTCCGCGATGGCGATCTCGGTGGCCTGGCGGTAGTCGTCCTTAGCATGCCTTTTGGAAAACCGGACACCGAGTGTGGAAATCAGCATCAAGAGGCAGGTGCACACGCCTAACAAGAAAGGGACTCGCCTCAATGAATCTTTCACATTCAGGCAGTGGGCGATCGGCAGCAAAACTGCTGGAATTGCTGGACTAAGATGACGACCGAGCACTTGAAAATCCATCATTGCTCCCGCTATTGTGAGAATTAGAATTGGCAGCGCGACGGCACACACGACGCCGGCGACGATACGGCGCGGAGTGGCACCCGCCCAGCGGTAGAAGCCAAACCACCAAGCCCCGGCCATGCAGGCGGCCGCGGGAATGAGAATCCAAAGATGGGGCAGGATGGCGGACAGGCTGCGACGCAGTTCGTTCTTACTAGGCCCAAGTCCCAGCAAGCCTGCCATTTCATAGAATCCAAACAATACATTGAGGACGCCCGCACTTTCAATTTTCGTAGCGCGGAAACCCATCATTAAGGTCCATGCATAGAAAGCACCGATTGTCAGTGAAACAGCCAGCCATGGCGTTGCCCTCAGCCAAAACCCACGCGTGCGAATCCACTCTGGCCGAATGATCACCACGCCGATTGCCACGCCGGCGGCGTAAACGGCCCCATTGAGGCTGCACGCGATCAGAAATAGGCAGGCGCCGCAGACAGCATGAATTCCAACAAATCCCTCCCTATCAGCTCCCGCGATCACCCGACCAAGCGCAGCAGCAGCGCATGCACCGGCAGCGATTTGCATCGAGTAAGGCCTGAAATCGTTGACGAAGTAGAGGACAAAAGGCGACAAAAGGCAGACTAACGGCCAGAAGCGCACACGCCGCAGTGCAAACACCGTGATGACTAGCCAGGGAAGGTTGGACAGGCGAAGGGCATACTCGCTCGCGAAGCCGAGTTTTTGGTGCCACAACCACGCATAATACATGTAGGACGCCATCTGGATGTCCGATCCCTTAAGAAAAAGAATCATCCGCCACCACTCTTTAAGCGTTGGCATCATTGCTCGGAACGCCGTGCCCCCCTCGTCTATCCAGAAACTCTGGCCGCTGGTCGCCGCCAGACCAACGGCTAACGTGACGATTAGCAGTATTAAGTTGCGGAGCATTGCGGTGAAAAAAATGTTAGATTGCGATCTTTAGTCTGCCAATTCAGTTAAAATGAGAGAAGCCATCACTGCAAAGCGCTAGGCTATTTCGCTCTACTGAAGCACTGTGCGCCGCAAGCAACGGATTCGCTGCGGGACCTCACCGCACCCTTCCATGCGCCGCGATGCGTTTCACAACACGTCGAAATTGAAAGACCTTGCGCAATAACTTGAGGACTGCTGCGTTATTCAGTATAGCAGGAAAATCTGTTGCTTCGATATGCTCTCTCTGCGCCCGCAGTCCTTCGTCGATCATACGTTGCCAATGTTTTTGCGTGGTGCTGTCCTCATACCAGCGGAATCCCGCTAAGGCCTCCGGTAGATATCCGAAACGGTATCCCAAGCGGGTGAGACGGAGGTAATATTCCCAGTCCATGCAATTCCGATAAGTAATATCTAGCAGGTGGTCGTTTGCGATGATCTCTTTTCGATAGAAAGTCGATGTGGAGGGAATACAGCATCCGACAAACAAGAAATCTAATTCGTCCACAGACGTGTCGAATTTGCGTCGGATCGTAGTTTTGTTTTCCGTTACATAGATGCAGTCGCCATGCACCACGTCTCGGTCAGGGTGAGCCGTAATAAACTCGGCTACCTTCGCGAGGGCCTCCGGAAGTAGGTAGTCATCACAGTTGAGCCACATGACCCAGTCTCCGGTGGCTTTGCGGAATCCTTTGTTGATTCCATCGCTCATGCCGCCGTCTGGCTCACTGGTCCACTGGAGGTGAGGGTAGCGCCGAAGAACATCGAGTGTCTCGTCGGTGGAGCCCGCATCAACGACGATGTGCTCAATCTCTACACTTTTTTGAGCGAGCACACTTTCGATGCAATTTTGTATAAAACGCCCCTGATTAAAACTGGGGGTAATGATCGAAAACCTCATTTTTGGAATCATGTCTATCACCGAAAGGAAAAGCCCCGCCATGCCTCGTGGTGGGGTTTTGGACAGCTTCATGCGCGAACAGGATGGGAAGATCCTGGCGATTGCGCCGGCTCAAGGAGGTGTGAGTGTTACCCTCAAGCGCAGGAATCGCGATGGGACACTTGTTTGAGGAAACGATACACTGAGCGGTGACGTAGTGCTTTGTGTCATGATAACCGGTCCCAAGTTTGGAACGGATTGCCATGAATTAAGAGCAGTGCTTTCCTCAACTTGATAACTTCTACCGGCGACTGCTGGCCATGTCAGAGTGACTAAACCATTTGCTTGGGTGATCGAAGCAATTCTTAAGACTGAGGCGGCACTGTATCGGTCAGTCCCAGCGATATTTTCAAAAACGTCGGTCATACCATCACCATCACTATCGACGGTTGGGGATGTGATAGTTAGTAAATTTGGAATCGACAGGGAAAGGTCGGAAACCTCATTGGCAGTGAGGGAGCGCGGGAAAATTCGAATCTCATCGAGGTTCCCGGCGAGGTGATAAGCACTGTCATGATTAGATCCTGCAAGGCATGGCACAAGTGTAGATCCGGTCGAGATTGGTAAGGATTGGATGCTAGTGATCGAATCGGGAGAACCATCCACGTAAAGCTTGGTTTCGTTAAGATTCAGAACGCTGTCGTTGTTTTGATCTGCTAGGACAACAGCAATATGGTGCCATACACCATCATTGATGGGTTTGAATCCAACGACGCTTCCGCCCTCCACTTCCAAGCGCAGCGCTTGCGGTCCTGCTACGTTGGCACTGTTATTGAGGCGAACACTGAAACGTTGGCCGCTACCAGTTGCCCCATAGCTGAAGAGGGTCTGGAGCCCAGGAACGGAAGAGGCGGATGTTTTGATGAAACAAGTAAACGTGCGAGGTGCTGCTCCCGTGGGTAGGGAAAGTCCGGGAAAGTTGACTTGGTCATCTATGCCGTCAAATGTAAGAGCTTTCCTAAGTCCTCCATTGATCCATGACGTTGATGGATCGGCCGCTCCGACCAAAACCCCCACTGGGGGCGTCGGAGATCCATATGCCTTGACACTGGTTCCTTGCCCCTCGTCTAGTGGCATCCAGATTTCATTATCATAAAACACGGTTGCCGCAACCGATGAATTTACTACAGATATTCCATCATTCGCTCCGTAAGTAAAATTATCAAATCCGACGAATAGGTTTGTCGGGGTATATATAACTTTGCCGTTTGAAATCGAAGTCGTTCCATTACTAGCAGCTCCGACTGTTTGAAGTGTTAGTGGGTTTTGCGCGCTATCATTTGCTAGCACGTCAACTGTCACAGGCACACCCATGCGGGTGACTGCCGTATCTGGCACTAGGATCGTTGGTTGACCATCTACGAAATATGACGAAGGTGGGATGGGTTGCATGGTGATGCCAGGGCCTGAATAGCTTAGCGTTAGGGACGCTGTGCCCGTCGTCTGGTGGCGATAATAAAGCCGGATCGGGTGCAGCCCTGCGGAGAGAAAAATCGAGCTTGATGTTTTCGTCGTAGCGAAGGTGAAGTCATTATCAATCAAATGACCTTCATCTACCCAAAGATCGACATTAGCATCTGAAGAAGTTTGAAAGACATAAGCACCGCTGGTTGGCACGGAAAGATAAGTCTCAAACGAAAGACCAAAGTTATTGGCCCTGGAGCTGAGTGTTGGTGTGAGGGTTGGGTTTTCTCCG